>JBFGGA010000090.1:0-13620 GCA_041579295.1 Myxococcota bacterium
CCGGCCCTGCTGTGCGCGGCGCGGCCGCGTCGGGGCCCGGCGGCGCGGGGCCCGGCCCGCGCGCGCGCGCTGCCCGCGCGTGCGGCGGCTCCGCGCGCGGCGCGCCGGGATCGGCGTCGAGCGGGGTCCCGAACTCGCTGGCGTCGATCGGGGCGAACGCGTCGCCGTCGTACTGGAGGTCGTCGGCCCGAATCGGGTCCGCCCGGCTCGCCGCGAGCGTCTGGACCACGACGGCCTCGAGCTCGCGCAGGTTGCGCGGCCAGGGGTATTCGGCCAGCACCGACAGCGCGTCGTCCGCAAAGTGCGGGGGCCGCTGCCGGCGCGCGCCGCACCACGCGAGCGCGGTGTCGGCCGCGAACGCGGCGATGCGCTCGGGGTGCTCGCGCAGGCAGGGCGTGCGGATCGGAATCCCCGCGAGCGCGTCGCGCAGCGCCGCATCCAGCGCGCTCGCGGCGCCGAGCGCGCGCTCGTCGCCGCAGGTTCCGATCCAGCGCGAGACGCGCGCGCGCGCGGCCCGCGGCGGCGGGCCGAGCTCGATCCAGCGCGCGAGCTGGCGCTGGGTGGCGGTTGGAAGCGCGTCGACGCCCTCCAGCCAGACCGTGCTGCGCCCCGCGGGCTCGCCGATCGCGTCGGCGAGCGCGGCCTGCAGCGCCCCCGCCGACATCCCGGCCTCGCAGACGACGTGCGCGAGCTCGCTGCTCGGATCGGCGCCGAAGCGGTGCACGTAGTGGGCCAGCAGCCCGCGCCCGGTGCCCTCCTCCCCGGCGATCAACAGCGGGACGTCGCCGAGCTGGGGGTCGAGCGCGCGCAGCAGGTCCGGCAGCTCGAGGTCCGCGAACCAGCGCGCGAAGCGCTGCGCGAGCGCGTCGCGCGTCGCGCGCTGCGAGAGCGTCAGCGGGGCGCGGCCGTCCGCCGCGGCTGCGCGCGGGGTCGCTCGATCGCCGCGGAGCTGCGCGCGCAGCGTGCGGGTGTCGGGCGGAAAGCTCAGGATCGCGGCGCCGATGCCGTCGAAGAGCGCGCGGGCCGCTGCGGCGAGGTCGCGCTCGGGCACCAGGATCCAGCGCGCCTGCGGTGCGCGGGTCGACGTCCGGTGCGCGAATTCGAGCTCGGCTTCGAGGTCGCCCGCCAGGCCGAGCAGCACGGCGTCGGGCGCTGGCGCCTCGGCGAAGCTCGGATCGCCGGGTGCGCCGCAGACGGCGCCTCGCGGGGCTCCCGCGGCGCGCACGAGCGCTGCGCGCAGCAGCGGGTCTCGGTGGACGATCCAGAGGGTGGTCATCGAACGGCTCTCTCTCG
Organism: Myxococcota bacterium; assembly: GCA_041579295.1. Taxonomy (GTDB): domain Bacteria; phylum Myxococcota_A; class UBA9160; order UBA9160; family SMWR01; genus JACZVU01. The sequence goes on from JBFGGA010000090.1 coordinate 1,294, forward strand.
CGCGCGGCTGTCCAGCTCGCTTCCGGATCGCGCGCAAACGGGCCCGTCCGCGTTGGCGCAAGCGCCGTGCCAACCGAGCCGGCTGCGCAAGTCGATCGTCAAGCCCTTGAGATCGCGCGCAAATCGCTCGGCCCGCGCGGCCGCCGATCGGGCGCGCGGGCGGCTGGCCTTCCAACGGCGCGGCTCAAATTGGGAAAAAGATTGCCCACCGTCGGGGGCGCGTTGCCCGAAGCGGGCCGCTCTGTCAGAGTAGGTGCTCCGGGGGGAACGTGACGATCATCGACGACGGGCCCGAGGTCCATCTCCGCAGCTGGTTCGAAGATCCCTACGACGACGCGATCTCCGCGGCGCGGACCTGCTACTCGCCCCGCGTCATCGAGCCCGCAGAGGTCACCGAGAAGCAGCGCCAGAACATCGGCCCGCTGACCTTCGAAGGCGGTCACCACACCGTGTATCAGCACGCGACCTTCGAGTTCGGGCTGTCCGGGATCTCGCGCCAGCTCGTCTGGGCGTTCCTGCACGGCTTTCCCTACTACAACACCGAGCAGCAGAGCCAGCGCTACGTCCGGCTGAACCAGATCGCCGCCCACGTTCCGCCGGCGCTGCGCGGGGGCGAGCGAGAGATCTACTGCGCGTCGATCGAGCGATCCTGGCGCGCCTACCGCGAGCTGACCCAGCGCCTGACGCCGCTTGCGCTGCGCGTGCTCTCCGACCTGTGGCGACTGCCCGCCCGCCGGTCGGCCACCTTCGGCAAGCACATCGCGCGCGAGGCCGGGAAGCGGGCGATCGAGACGGCGCGCTATGTGATCCCGATCGCGTGCCATACCGCGATGGTCTACACGGTTTCCGGTATCGTGCTCCACCGACTTCGCAGGATGATTCGCGTCGGCGACGTGCCGCGCGAGGCCGCCGAGGTGGTGGGGCGCATGGTCGCGGCCGTCGAGCGCGTGGACGCCGATTTCTTCGAGCGGATCGGCGAGCCGCCGCGGGAGTTCGAAGAGGTGGTCGAGCACCGGATCGCCCCGCCCGGCGTGGGCGACGCGGCCGGGGCCGAAGCCTTCGACAAGTCGCTCGACGGCCGCAGCTCGCGGCTGATCGACTACAGCCTCCGAGCGCCGGAGGTCATCGCCGATGCGATCCGCCACGTGCTGGGCCGGTTCGATCTCGACTACGATGCGGCGCTGCGGCTCGCGCTGGATCCCGCGCTGAACCACTATCGGGTCGACACCCTGAACATCTCCACCCACGCGCCCATCATGCGAACCCTCGCGCACGCCCACTACACGTTTCGAAAGAAGCTGTCGCACACCGCGGACTCCCAGGATCAGCGCCATCGGACGGTTCCCGGATCGCGGCCGCTGCTGTCGAGAACGATTCCCGCACACGTCGACGTGATCGAGCCGGAGCTGATTCGCGACGATGCCCAGGCGCGCGAGATCTTCCGCGAAGCCGTCGGCGAGGCGTGGCACGCGCGCGAGCGACTGCTCGCCGCGGGCGTCGAGCCCGAGCTCGCGCTCTACGTGATCCCCAACGCGGTGGCGGTCCGCTTCGAGGAGTCGGGCGCGCTGCTCGACCTGCTCCACAAGTGGACGATGCGGACCTGCCTGAACGCGCAGCGCGAGATCTGGCAGGCGTCGATGGACGAGATCGAGCAGGTCGCCGCCGTGCACCCGGAGCTCACCCGGCACATCGGGCCGCCGTGCTTCGTGCGCTCGGGCATCGTGCGCCCGCGCTGCACCGAGGGCTCGCACTTCTGCGGGATTCCGGTCTGGAAGTCCTACCCGCAGGTGGCGCGGGCCATCTGATTGGCAGGCGCGCCGCCCGGGCCCGCGATCGAGCAGACTGGGGACCGGCGCATCCGCAGGGCTGATCTGCGCGACCTCGAGCGGGTCGCGGCGCTCTGGATCGCGCTCGGCGAGCACCACGCGTCCGCGGACCCGCTCTTCGCGCTGCGCCCGGACGCGGACGCGGAGATCCGTCGCCTGCTCGCGGCGACGCTGCGCGACCCCGACGCGGCGATCTTCGTCTGCGAGCGCGGCGGCGCGCTGCTGGGCTTCTGCACGGTCCGGATCGATCGCGCCCCGCCGATCCAGCTGGAGGTCGAGCGCGCCGAGATCACGGACCTGATGGTGAGCGCGCGCGAGCGCCGCCGCGGCCTGGGCCGAGCGCTGGTCGAGCGCGCGCTGCGCTGGGTGGAGGGGCACGGCGTCGAGCGCTGCGAGGTGCGCGTGGCGGACGCCAACACCGAGGGGCAGCGCTTCTGGCGGGCGCTCGGCTTCGGCGATTTGATGGACGTGTTGCAACGCCGGCTGTAGATTCTCCGAAACCCGAGACCTGACGGACACAGGTGCCCCCGATGAGCGATCGAAATCGAATCGATACCCAACTGAATCCCCTGGCCGAGGCCCTCAACGACCGCCTCGAAGCCGCCGCGCCGGAGGTCCTGCAGATGCTCTCGGCGCTCGGGCGCCGCCTCTACTTCCCCAAGGGCATCCTCTCGCAGTCCGCGGAGGCCAAGCAGAAGGCGAAGCGCTTCAACGCGACGATCGGCATCGCGACCGAGGGCGGCGGACCGATGCACCTCGCGTCCGCGGCGAAGCACCTGGTCGACGTCGCTCCCGCCGAGGCGTTCCCGTACGCGCCGCCGGCCGGCCAGCCCGCGCTGCGCGAGCGCTGGCGCGAAAAACAGCTCGCCGAGAATCCGTCGCTGCGCGGCAAGCGCATCGGCCTGCCCGTGGTGACCAGCGCGATCACCCACGGGCTCACGCTCGTCGCCGATCTCTTCGTCGATCCGGGCGATCGCATCCTGCTGCCCGACAAGCTCTGGGGCAACTACCGGCTGACCTACGAGGTCCAGCGCGGCGCCAAGATCGCCACCTTTCCATTTTTTGCGGGCGGTGGCTTCAACACCGAGGGCTTCGCGCGCGCGCTCGCCGAGAACGCGGCCGGCCGCGACAAGCTGATCGCGCTGCTCAACTTCCCGAACAATCCGACCGGCTACATGCCGACACCCGAGGAGGGCGAGGCGCTCGTCGCGGCGCTGATCGCGCAGGCCGAGGCGGGCACGCGCGTGGTGGCGGTCTTCGACGACGCCTACTTCGGGCTCTTCTACCACCTCGGCGGGCAGAGCATGACGGAGTCGCTGTTCGCGCTGGCCGCGAACCGTCACGCGAATCTTCTCGCGGTGAAGCTCGACGGCGCGACCAAGGAGCTGTTCGTCTGGGGACTGCGCTGCGGCTTCATCACGCTCGCGCCGGGCCGCGCGGAGAGCGCCGACGAGGTGTGCGACGTGCTCGACGCCAAGCTGCGCGGCGCGATTCGCGGGGGCATCTCGAACATCCCGCAGCTCTCGCAGACGATCGTCCGCAAGGCACTCGAGTCTTCGACGATCGACGCCGAGCGCGCCGAGAAGCGCGAGACCCTGCGGGCGCGCGCCGAGAAGGTCTACGAGGTCGCCAACCAGCCCAGGTTTGCGGAGAGCTGGGACGTCTATCCTTTCAACAGCGGCTACTTCATGTGCGTGGCGGTGAAGGGCGTCGAGGCGGAGAAGGTGCGCCTCCACCTGCTCGACACCTACGGGATCGGCGTGATCGCCGCGGGCCCGACCGACATCCGCATCGCGTTCTCGTGCCTGGCCGTCGACGACGTCGAGCCGCTCTTCGAGGATCTCCACAAGGCGATCCAGGACATGCGCTAGCCGGGAATGGCTCGGTGTTTGATGTGGGGACCGATCGTGGGGCGCTGGCGAAAATGATGCGAACTCGTCTCGTCCTCACCGTTGCCTTCGCCCTCCTGCTTTCGTTCGGCTGCTCCTCCGGCGAGACGCCGGATGACGTCGAGACGCGGGATGTCGCCGAGACGCCGGATGACGTCGAGCCGACCCCCACCGCTGCGCGCGATCGCGAACTTCCCGACTACACGCCCAAGATCCAGATTCTGCGCGAGCAGATCCTCGAGGTGCTCGATGCGATGGACACCTTCGCTGCGCCCAAGGTGCTCATCTGGGGCGTCGGGTACGACTCGAAGCTCTGGTGCAACGAGAACGAGAACGGGACGACGATCTTCATCGAAGACGTGGCCGAATGGGCGGAGCTGGCCCGGGAGCAGATGGACTGCCGGGTCGTGATGGTGGAGTACGACACATTCGTCCGGGATGCCAACGCGCTGATCGATCAACCGGAGCGGCTCACGCTCGAGCTTCCGGAAGACATCCAAGCGATGCGCTTCGACGTCATCGTGGTGGATGCTCCGCAGGGCTTCAGCGATGACAAGCCAGGGCGGATGAAGCCGATCTACATGTCGAGCTTGCTTTCTCACGAAGGGAGCCACGTCTTCGTCGACGATTTCAATCGGAAGATCGAACGCAGCTATTCGACGAGATACCTGGCTCCGAAGTTCGGGCACCCGGTCGTCATCGGAGGACGCGGCGGTCTGGCCCACTACTTCCTCCGTTCATTCGGCCGCGCTTCCGGCGAGACGCGGGGTGCCGCCGGGCCGGGCCCCGGCGCTGCGCGCGAGCTTCCCGACTACGCAGCCAAGATCGAGATCCTGCGCGAGCAGATCGTCGAGGTGCTCGATGCGGTGGACAGCTTCGACGCGCCCAAGGTGCTCATCTGGGGCGTCGGGGACGACTCGAAGCTCTGGTGCAACGAGAACGCGAACGGCACGACGATCTTCGTCGAAGATGATCCCAAATGGGTGGAGCTGGCCCGGGAGCAGACGGACTGCCGGGTCGTCGCGGTGGACTACGGTACATCCGTCCGGGATTACAAGGAGCTGATCGATCAGCCGGAGCGGCTCGCGCTCGAGCTTCCGGAGGACATCCGAGCGATGCGCTTCGACGTCATCGTGGTGACGGCTCCGCACGGCTTCAGGGTTGGCGGGGCCGGGCGGATGAAGCCGATCTACATGTCGAGCCTGCTCTCTCACGAAAAAAGCCACGTCTTCGTCGACAACTTCAATCGGAAGGTCCAGAGCACCTATTCGACGAAATACCTGGCCCCGAAGTTCGGGCACCCTGTCGTCATCGGAGGGCGGGGCGGCTTGGCCGACTACTCGCGGCGGAAAGGTCGATAGCCGGGCTGCGCGATCAGGATCGCAGCTTCTCGTTCTTGGGATCGTAGAGCGGAATCTCGACCGTCACGGCGGGCCGCCGCTCGCCCACGACGGCGATCTCCAGCTGGGTGCCGGGCTCGGCCGCCTGCGCGTCGATGTAGCCCATGGCCAGCGACTTGCCCACATAGTGGCCGTAGCCGCCCGAGGCGACGCGGCCGATGATCTCGTCGCCGCGGTAGACCGGCTCGTCGGCGCTGCAGTCCGCGCCCTCGGCTTCGACGACCATCAGCGCGAGCTTGTCCTTGACCCCGGCCTCCTTTTGGTTCAGCAGGGCCTGGCGGCCGATGAAGTCGCCCTTGTCGAAGTCGACGAAGCGCTCCTGGCCGGCTTCGATCGGCGTTCGCTCGCTGTTGATCTCGCCGCCGAGCATCAGGTAGCCCTTCTCGAGCCGCAGCGAGTTGAGCGCTCGCAGGCCGTAGTTGGCGATGCCGAACTCCTGGCCCGCCTCCATCAGGGCCTGATAGATCGGCCGGACGTTCTCGATCGGGCAGTGGAGCTCCCAACCGAGCTCGCCGACGAAGCCGATGCGAAGCGCCCGGGTCTTGCAGAGGCCGACGACGATCTCCTGCATGGTCAGGAACCGGAAGGCTCGATTGGAGACGTCCGCGTCGGTCAGCTTGGCGAGGACGTCCCTCGACCTGGGCCCGGAAAGAACCAGCCCTCCGTAGCGGCAGGTGACGTTGTCGATCGCGACGCTTCCGTCCGATGGCATCCGCTTCTGCATCCAATCCAGGTCGTGGCTCTCGGCCGCGGCGGCGCTGACCACGTAGTACGCGTCGTCGCGGATCTTCGTGATCGTCACGTCGCACTTGAAGCCGCCCCGGTGGTCGAGCATGCTGTTCACGCGGATCTGGCCGATCTTCTTCGGGAGCGAATTGGCGGTCAGGTAGTTCAAGAAGCCCGTGGCGCCCGGGCCTCGGACCTCGAACTTCGAAAAGCCCGACAGATCGAGGACCGCCACCCTTTCCCGAACCGCCCGGCATTCCCGGCCGACCGCGTCGTGCCAGTTGGTCCGCAGGTGGGAGTTGACGTCGCGCCGGCTCTCGCCCTCGGTCGCAAACCAGTTCGCCCGCTCCCAGCCGTAGGTGGGGCCGAAGCTCGCGCCCTGCTCGTCCAGCAGATCGTAGATCGGCGAGGTCTTGACCATGCGCGCCGCCGGGCGGACCTCGTTGGGGAACTCGATCGCGTACATCATCCGGTAGGTCTCTCGGGCCTTCTCGTTGAGGTACGTCTTGTTCGCGTAGGGCCCGAAGCGCCTCGGATCGGCGAAGATGAGGTCGACGCTGGGCTCGCCCTCGACGATCCACTCGGCGCAGTGGAGACCGTAGGTCGCGCACTCGGTGATGCCGAAGCAGTGGGCGGCGTTGAGGAAGTAGTTGGGCACGCCGAAGACGGGACCGACCATGGAGACCCCGTCCGGGGAGTAGGTGATCGGCCCGTTGACCTCGTGCTTGATGCCGACGTTCTGCAGCGTCGGAACGCGCGCGGTGGCGGCCGAGAGGATGCTGTTGATGCGGTCCAGATCGGACGGCAGGGCGGACGCCGCCCAGTCGTCGGGCACGCCCTCGGGGCGCCAGGGTGTGGCCTTTGGCTCGTAGGGGCCGATGAGCAGCCCGGAGATCTCCTGACGCATGTAGTACGAGGTGTCGGGGTCTCTCAGCAGCGGCAGCTGCAGGCCGGTATCCGTCAGCTCGGGCACGTCGCCGAACAGGATGTGATGGTGCTCCATCGCCAGGATCGGCAGGTCGAGCCCGACCATGGCTCCGAGCTTGGCCGCCCAGAGGCCACCGCAGTTGACGATGTACTCGCAGGTGATGTTGCCGTTCTGGGTGTGGACGACCCACTCGCCGGAGGGAGTGCGCGTGGTGTCCGTGACGGGGTTGAAGCGATAGATCTCGGCGCCCCTCATCTTGGCGCCTTTGGCCATGGCCTGCGTGACCCCGGCGGGATCGACATGCCCGTCGTCGGGGTGGAACAGGCCACCCAGCACGTCCTTGGTGTCGATCAGCGGGTAGATGTCCTTCATCTCGGCGGGCGAAACCAGACGCGAGTTGACGCCCAGCGTCTTGTCCTTTTCGGCGACGTGCTTGTACTCGAGCCACCGCTCCTTTTCCAGCGCGATGCGCAGGCTGCCGCAGGCGTGCCAACCGGTGCTCTGCTCCGTCTCCTTCTCGAGCGTGGGATAGAGCTGGACCGGGTAGTTGTGGATTCGGGTCCCGTCGTACGATTTGGAGTACTGGGGCACGTTTCCGGCCGCGAGCCAGGTCGAACCGGACGTGACTTCGTTCTTGTCCACCAGAACCACGTCCGACCAACCCAGCTTGGTGAGATGGTAGAGCGTGCTGCATCCGGCGATGCCGCCGCCGATGACCACCACGCGCGCCTGAGTCTTCATTACCGAGTCCTCTCTGCGAATCGTCTGCACGATCTCTGCTGCGCCCGCGAATATATCACCAACGGAGGCATGTGCCCGGGCGAGCAGGGGTACTCGCTGGACGGGCCGCGTTTCCGGGGGAGCCGCTCCTCGCGGATTCTGGCGGGCCGCGCCCCGGGCCCGGCTGGCCTGCCCCGCCGACGGCTCAGTCGTCCGCTCCCGCGCGCGGCAGCGTCTTGCAGCAGCGGAACCCGAGGTGGTAGTTGTGATGGCTGTTGGCGTCCATCACGCGGCTTCCGTGCCAGTACGGGGCGCGCCAGCGGCACCAGTCCTCGTGGGCTCGGTACTTGTCGAAGATGAACCAGCTCCCCTTCATCTCCGTGTGGCCCAGGGTCCGACTGCCCCGACTGGCCATCTGGCTCTCGTCGAGCGGAAGGTTCATGTGCTCGGCCGCGTTGCCGTGCAGGTCGTAGACCCACAGCGCGCTGCGGCAGTCCGGGAAGAAGCCGGCCGGGTAGGTGTTCGATCCGCAGTGCTTCCAGCCCCCGCCGCTGCAAGCCTCGTTCTTGAAGCTCGCGGCGCCGCAGATGCCCGCCCGATACTCCGCTCCATAGCTCCACTTCTTGCTCGGCTCGTACTTCGCGTTGTGGGCTCGCCGCATGCGCTCCACGGACCTCGAGGCATTCGCGGGTTCGGCCAGGTCGAAGCGATAATCGGGTTCCGTCAGGGCGCCCGCGCAGGCGCCCTCCCACTCGTGCGCGTCGCACAGGCGCTTGCCGAAGATCTCGCACAGCTGCGCGGCTTCGCGCGCCCGCACCCAGACGACGGGATACGCACACGGGATGTCGGGGAACTCGAACTGGTCGATGCAGGCGCGCGCGTCCTCGGGCGTCTCGCGCGACGGGTCGTAGAGCGGCGCCATGAACGGCCCGCCGCAGATGGCCCCGTGCCCTCCGTCGGCGTGGCGCGCGCCCGCGGCGGCGAGCTTTTCGCGGCACGCGGCCGGCGTCGCCGAGTGCTTCGTGATCGTCGGATTGCCCTGGCCGGCAACGCCCGACGCGGAGAAGATCGAACGAACCTGTGCCAGCTGATCATCACTGAGGTGATGGACCGCCTGCATCTCGCGAAACAGCTCTTCGTTCTGCTCGGAGAGCGTCGCGCCCGTCAGGCAGAGCGACATCGCAAGCCCGAGCGACGCCCCGACCCCGGCACCGGGTTTCCGCTTCGGGCTGTTCATCGCTTCTCCGTGCGTCGGAGATAGAAGAAGTCGCGATTGTCCGCGTAGCCGATGAATCGGGGCACGGTTTGGTTTCCCCCCCTCTTGTCGAGCACCTCCATTCCGTTGATCAGGTGCTGAACGCGAAATTGGCCCTGCTGCGTCCGGTAGACCGCGAGATAGGTGTGCTCCAGCGCGTTGATGTCGAGCAGCATCGCGTAGCGGCATCGATAGGCCGCGAACACCCGCACCATCGCGGCGGTCGTCGCGGCGGAGAAGTAGCCGTAGATCAGGAACTCGCGGCCCTCGTGCTCCACGCTGCACAGGCCCGCGCGGACCGTTCGGAACCGCTTCTCCGCGGAGCCCGACCAATTGCCCCTCGACCAATCCCTCACCAGGCTTCCCGGGTGCGAGTCGCCGGTTTCTGCATCGTACTCGATCAGCGGCACGCCGTTCTGTCTCGCGTGCCGGACTCGCCACAACTCGCTGTCGTCCCTTTCGGTCCAGGTCTTCAGCTCGACCCGGCCGTCGCTCCAGATCACCGCGGTCGACAGGCCGGCCTGCAGCTTGCTCAGGATCGTTCCCCACTCGACGAACCCGTAGTGCGTGCCGGAGTTCCGGAGCGCGAAGTCGCCGTGGCGGAACGCGCCGTGGTAGCGCTTGAACCCGCCGACGAAGGTGGCGGCGATCCCCTGGGCGCCGGCCGGACTGACCATCCCGGTCCGGGCCAGCGGTGCGAGCGTCGCAAATCCGTCGGGTCCGGGAAGCGCGGGGCTGCGGACCTCCGCGCGGACGCGGTCCGACCAGTCCACCTTCGGATGCTCGGTGCCGAGTGCGAAGTCGACGCGGAACTCGGCGAGGTCGAACGCAATCAGGTAGGCGAGGGCCGACGCTTCGACGTCGTCCAGCGGGTGGACGAGGCCCGCCTGGCGTTCGACCACTTCCGGCGCCGCGAAGCGCGGCTGGGTGACGCTGATGAACACCCCCGGCTGCTCGTGCGCCCGGTACCAGCGGCCCGGCCGCAGCGCGGGCGCCGCGTCGTTCTCGATGCTGATCCCCAGATCGCGCGTCGTCAGCAGCTGCCCCTCGAGTCGCGGATTCAGCAGCGGTCGAGCGGGGCTGCCCGGCGGGCCCGGCTTCGCCGCCTCTCCCGGTGCGGCGGGCGTCTCCGATTCCGCCGTGCTCAGGAACTTGTCCTGGAAGAACTCCTCGCGCACGAATGCGGTGATGCGTTCGCCGCCCGGGACGTGACGGCGCAGCAGATCCGTCGCCAGCTCCAGGTTGGTCTTGTGGCCGATCGTCGGGTTGCGCAGGTAGAAGCGCTCGCCGCAGAGCGGCTCGAACGCGTCGCGGCCCGCGCGCGCCCGGGCGAGCGGTCCGCTCGCCCGATCGCCCCAGAGCTCGCAGCGCGCGGCGTCGCCTCGCGCCACGAGCGTCAGCCCCGTGGCGAAGTCGGGATCGAGGGCGATCCGCTGCCGGTCCGGAAATCGGTTCTCCAGGTGGTAGAAATCGACATCGCCCGCGGAGTCCCAGCCGATCGAGAGGAGATACCAGCCGTTGACGTGTGGGTTCAGGTTCGTGATCGATGCCACGCCGCGGTTCATCTGCGCGTCGCGGATCGGAATCTCGCGCGTCGTCCGGAACTGCTGCAGCGCGACCACGCTCTTGGGTTGGTTCCGCTCGTATTCGGAGCGCCGCTCCTCCGTCGGCTGCTCCGCGCTCGCGCGCGCACAGAGGACCACACACGCCGTGATGACCAGCGAAAGCGCCGCTCCGCGCAGCATCGCTCTTCTCCCGTCGCCGGCCAAAAGTCAGTACCCGATCAATCGCATCAGCAGGCGCGGCTTTCGAAAGACCGTCTCGTGGGTGAGCAACGGCGCGAGGTTCGGGTCCTTCAACACGTCGTAGAAAGGATGCGCTGCACCGTCGATCCAGACGGTCGCCCACACCAGGCGAATCCCGTGGCTGTAGTCTGCGTAGTTCTCGCCGTGCACCTTGCTGAGCGGCTGGATCGGCTCGCCGTCGCGCCGCTGCCAGCCGTAGATCGCGATCCGATCCAGGTAACGGCGCAGCCGCGTGGTCAATACGACGTCTTTCTTGTGACCCGCCACCAACTCGCCGAGCGGGCGCCCCGCGCGTTGCTCCTCCGTCAAGCGCTGATGTCGAAGGTAGTACTCGCTCGAGCGCATCTTCGGGCCCGGGGGCATCGGAATCGGTTCGAACCGGAAGTCCGATTGCGCGTGGATCGCATCGACGATCTTGCGCGTCGGCAGCGAGAATCCGAACGCGTTCGCAACGGTCGTGGCGGAGGGCATCGTGAGCGGGATCCGCAGGAAATCCTCGTTGGATCCGATCGCCAGGTAGTCCGGCATCACCCAGATCGTCGCCGTCGCGTCCCGTCCATCCGCCAGACGGCCCTCGATCCGAACCGGTTTCAGCGCGCGCAGAAAATCCGGGATGTTTCCGCGCGTGATCTCGAAGATGGCAGCCTCCTGGCGCTCGCGACCGCTGTGATCCTTCGTGTCTTCCGCGAATCGCGATCCGGTCCGGGCATCGGCCGGGCGGGCCGGAATGCGGTCCGGCCACGGGGCGTCGGACCCCTGGCCTTCGCTCGCTCCGGGCACGCTTGCCGCCAGCGACATCGCCGCCAGCGCGACGACCGCTCCGGCCCGTCGCCAAGCGGCGGCGGGGCGCGAAGCGGCGACCGATCTGGAGGCGCGATCGAGGCGCTGATTTCCCATGGTCTCGCGGACGTCCCTCCCCGTCACCGGGCCGCGGCGCGCGGGCCGCGGCGGCTTCGCACGAGCCGCCTGTGCGCGCTCGCGCATCACAACGCGATGTGCGAGAGCGCCAGGGTGGCGAAGCTCAGCACCAGGAAGAAGCCGCACATGTCGGTGATCGTGGTCAGCATCGGGCCCGACGCGAGCGCGGGGTCCACCCCCAGGCGGCGCAGGATCATCGGGACCGCGCCGCCGATGCACACGGCCACCAGCGTGTTGAGCGCGAGCGCGAAGCCCACGACCAGCGCGAGCGCGAGGTTGCCCTTCCACGCCCAGGCCACCGCGCCGATCAGCAAGCCGAGCACGGCGCCGTTGATGAGCCCGAGCGCGGACTCCTTGAACAGCACGCGCAGGATCTCTTCGGGCCGGGTCACGCCGAGGGTGAGCTCGCGCAGGCTCACCGCCACCGCCTGGTTGCCCGAACAGCCGCTCATGTCGGAGATGATCGGCAGGAAGACCGCGAGCGCGATCACGGCCGCGAGGGTGTCCTCGTAGAGCGCGATCACGCTGGCGGCGATCACGTTGAGCACGATGTTGATCGACAGCCAGGCCAGGCGGCGGCGCGAGCGCAGCAGCAGCGGCAGCGAGCGCAGCTCCTCGCCGCCCACGATGCCGCGCGCCTTGAGGGCGTCCGCTTCGGCACTGTCGACGCGCGCCTCGTCCACACCCTCGCGCAGCAGCACGCCCACCAGCACGCCCGTATCGTCGACCACGGGCATGCCCACGAAGTCGTAGCGATCGAAGACCTCGACGACCTGCTCGAGCGGCGCGAGGGCCGGCACCGAGATCGGGTCGCGGATCATCAGCGACGCAATCGGGCGTTTGCGGCGGGCCAACAGCAG
>JBFGGA010000091.1:0-13552 GCA_041579295.1 Myxococcota bacterium
CCGGGCGCTTCGAAGGCCCGAACCGGCTGGTGGTGGAGGGCGAAGACGCTCCGAGCGCCGTCGAGTTCGAGCACGCGATCATCGCGGCCGGCTCGCGGCCCGTCGAGCTTCCGGGCGCGCCCGGCGACGACCCGCGCATCAAGGATTCCACCGACGCGCTCGAGCTGGCGGAGCTTCCCGGCCGGCTGCTGGTGGTGGGCGGCGGCATCATCGGCCTGGAGATGGCGGCGGTCTTCCACGCGCTGGGCGCGAGCGTGACCGTCGTCGAGTTATTGGATCAGCTGCTTCCGGGTGTGGACGCCGACCTGGTGAAGCCGCTGTCGAAGATCGTCGAGGGGCGCTACGAGCGGATCCTGCTCGGCACGAAGGTCTCGAACATCGAGCCGCGCAAGCGCGGGCTGCGGGTCGCGTTCGAGGGCCCGGACGCCCCGGCCTCCGAGGACTTCGATCGCGTGCTGGTCGCGATCGGGCGGCGCGCCAACGGCGACCGCGTCGGGGCCGACGCCACCGGGGTGGAGGTCGACGAGCGCGGCGTGATCGCCGTCGACGCCCAGCTGCGGACGAACGTGCCGCACGTCTTCGCGATCGGCGACCTCGCCGGCGAGCCGATGCTGGCGCACAAGGCCAGCCACGAGGGCAAGGTCGCGGCCGAGGTGATCGCGGGCCACAAGGTGGCCTTCGAGGCGCGCGCGATTCCCAACGTCGCCTACACCGATCCGGAAGTGGCCTGGATGGGGCTCAGCGAGGCGGAGGCCCGCGAGGCTGGCATCGAGATCCGCAAGGCCAGCTTCCCGTGGGCGGCCAGCGGCCGCGCGCTGGGCATCGGCCGCAGCGAGGGCCACACCAAGCTGATCCTCGACGCCGGCGACGGGCGCCTGCTCGGCGCCGGCATCGTCGGCCCGCACGCGGGCGACCTGATCTCCGAGCTGGTGCTGGCCCTCGAGATGGGCGCCGACGCCGAGGACATCGCGCTCTCGATCCACCCCCACCCCACGCTCTCGGAGACCGTGGCGCTGGCCGCCGAGCTCGCCCGCGGCACGATCACCGACCTGATGCCGCCCCGCGAGCGAACGCGTCGCAAGTGAGACGCCCCGGGGCGATGCGCTGCGGAAACGCGGGCCCCACCACCGCGCGCCAGCCGGCGCGCAGCGCATCAGCCCGCGTGCTGCAGCAGCTGCACGCGGGGCAGCAGCACGCGGTTGACGACTTCGGGCCAGGCGTAGCGGCGGGCGGTCGCGCGGCCGGCGCGGCGGATGCGGTCGCTCGCGCCGCGGTCGCCGCGCAGGCGGTCGAACAGGCCCAGGAACTCGCCGGGCTCGCCGGTCTCGAGCACCAGCGCATTCTGGCCGGGCACCGCGTAGTCCTCGCCCGAGCAGCCCGTGCAGGCGACGCCGCCCGCGGCCATGGTCTCCAGGCCGACCAGCCCGAAGGGCTCGTGGCCGCTGTTGGCGAGCACGGCCTGCGAGCTGCGGAACAGCACGCGGCGCGCTTCGGCGTCGACGTGCGAGCGGAGGTTGACGACGTCCGCGTAGGCGACCCCGCAGAGCGCGTCGAGGATGCCCTCCGGTCCGGGCGTGAACCAGAAGCGCTCCACCACGTTCAGCCCGCGCTCGGCCGCCGCGCGCAGCACTTCGTGGCCGTGGGGCTCGGCGCCGCCGCGCGCGAGCAGCAGCGGGCGCCAGCCCTGGCGCTTCATCTCCGCGACGATTTCGATGCTCGACAGCCAGCGCTTGTCGGGATCCCAGCGCGCCATCTTCATCAGCACGGTGCGGTCGCGGAAGCGGTGGCGAATCGCCGCGACGGCGCCGCGGTCGGGCCGATCGAAGGCCTCCGCACCCAGGCCGTTCGGGATGACGAGCGGGTCCACGCCGCGCTCCCACATGCGGTGCTTCATGTAGCGGCTCACGGTGGTGATCCGCGCCGCGCCGCGCAGCTGATCCCAGGGGATCTCTCCGAAGCCGAAGGTGTTGTTGGCGTTCCAGAGCAGCGAGACGCGCTCGCGAAGCCCGGCGTAGTGCAGCAGCCAGTGCAGGTAGAGCACGGCGTGCGCGGTCTGCCACTCCTCGGCGAGCACCACCGCGTGTCCGCCCGCGCGCACGTGCGGCGCGATGACCTCCTCGACGAGGTGCGGCGGCAGCGAGGCCGAGTAATCGGAGTACTTGCCGCGCTCGCCGTCGTAGACGCCGCCGGGGTGGTAGCGGCTCACCCACTGGCACCAGCGGTGCAGGTGGAGGTTGCCGCGCTGCTCGTAGCCTGGGAGATCGGGGTCGCCGATGAACCAGAGGTGGGTTTCGAAGCCCAACGCCGAGAGCGTCTCGGCGAGGCCGCTCACACGCGTGGCGAGCCCACCGGATCGCGCATACAGATCCGGCCCTTCGAAGGACAGCAGATGGAACTGCACGGGGCCGCTCCCACCGAGGGGATTCTGCTTGCGTCAAGATGTATCTCGAAGCGCGGGTGCGCAAGGGGCGCGCGCAATCGCGCGCGAAACGCCCCGCGGAATCTCGCGACGGACCGCGCGATCGCCCGCAGCATGTCGCGCGGAGATGAGGCGATCTGCCGCACGGCGCCGACGCGTGCCGGCTCTGCTAGGCCGATCGCCTTCCCACCCGGCTGATCGCGAGGCCGGCCAGGATCAGCAGCATCCCGATCAGGACGCTCGCGACGAGCTGCTCGCCGAGCGCGATCGCGCCCGCGGCCAGCGCGAACACCGGGATCATGTAGTTGATCAGCGACAGGAACGTCGGCCCGGCCGCCTTCACGATCCGGAAGTAGAGGATCGTGGCCAGCGCGGTGGCGAACAGGCCCAGCCAGATGACGGAGGCGATGGACGCGGCCGAGAGTGCGAGGTCCCAGGGCCGGTCCACCCAGAGCGCGGCGGGGATCATCAGCGCGCTGGTGATCCACATGATCGTGGTGGCGGAGACCAGGGGGTCGAGCACCGCGAGCCGGCGGGCGAGGATGGTGTTGACCGCGTAGCAGACCGCGGCCGCGGCGATCGCCACCTGGCTCAGCAGCGCGCTCGTGCCGCCGCCCAGCTCGAGCAGCGCGTCGGGTCCGATCAGCACCACCAGGCCGACGAAGCCGATCGCGAAGCCGCCGGCCATCCTCGGGTTCATGCGCTCGCCGGGCACGAAGAAGTGCGCGAGCAGCAGCGTGATGAGCGGCATGGTGCCCATCAAGATGCCGGCGAGGCCGACGTCGGTTGCGATCTGGCCCCAGGCGATCAGCGTGAAAGGCACCGCGTTGCCGACCAGGCTCATCAGCAGGTAGTGGCCCCAGACGCGCGGCGAGCGCGGCAGCCGCAGGCCTCGGCTGTGAACGGCCACGCTGAGCACGCTCGCCGCGATCGCGAAGCGGGCGGCCACCAGGGTGAGTGGGGCAATATTACTCACTGCGATCTTGACGAACAGAAACGACGTCCCCCACAGGAACGCCAGCGCGAGGAGCGCGAGCCAGTCGATCAGCGGACGCGGATGTCGCATCGGGGCGGCGAGGATACCGCCTGGCGGTCGGAGGGCTCGCGCGAGGCCCGGAGCGCGCAGCACGGGGCGCCAGGGGCCGTCCGCGGCCGCGCTGCGATCGATCCGGGCCGCGGCCAACGCGGCTCTTGCCAAGCGAACCTCCGACTCGTCGCTTCGGCATGTAACACACGAATTTCGCTGATGAATCTCTCCTGTGTAGCCATCTCACCGCAGATTTCTTTGCCCGCGGTCCGGTCGACACAGAAAGATTGAAATCTTCTCTGCGAAGCGCGCCCGACACTTGACATTGGAATCGAGAGGGGAAGAGAATCGAACAAACCCGGTCGATGCGATGACTCGGCGCGTGCCGACAGGTGCAACACAGAGCGGATCGTTCCACCCGGCGCAGCGCGGAGAAGGCCGCTGGGGCACGGACCGGCTCCACTTCGATCCCGGGAGGCTTCCGAGACGACGATTTCATCGCGTCCAGCTCTTCGGCCTCCCTAGCCACCCATCCCCGAGGCCGCAGCTGCCGGAAAGAGACGGCGGTCGAGTGAACCGCTCGAGATCCGGCCGGCCCAGGCCTCGTCCAAGCCAACCATCGGAGGTTTCGACATGGCCAGCAACGAAAAAAGACCCAAGGAATGCGATTGGCTCGTCATGCTCTACATGGCGGGTGACAACAATCTCGACCACGAGATGGTGCTCTCGCTCCAGCTGTTGCTGGACTTCGGCCCTTTCGAAAAGGACGCGATCGTTGCGGAGTTCGATTCCCGACGCCCGGGCTTCGGTACGAAGCGTTACGACTTCACGGACACCAAGCCGAAGCCTCGAGGCTATCGTCTCGAAGCGTACGAAGTCGAGGATCGCGCAGAAACCTCTACCGGCAATCCCGACACACTCACCGAGTTCTTGAACTGGGCCGAAGACCGATATTCTGCACAGCGCCGGCTCCTCATCCTGTCGGGCCATGGCAGTGGCACCACTGAAGATTTTCTGATGCGCGACGAGAACGCGGACGATTTCTTGTCGATCGACGAACTCAAACTGGCCCTCGAGAACGCAAAGTTCGCAAAGGACGGGAAGAAGCTCGACATCATCGGCATGGATGCCTGCTACATGAGCATGGCAGAGATCTGTTACGAGCTACGTGAGCAGGCGGACATACTCATCGGCGCCGAGGGCCTCGTGCCCACGTTGGGCTGGCCCTACAGCAAATTCTTGATGCGTGCGCATCAAGAGAAAGCGTGCAAGAAACGACCGCTGGACACCAATGAAGTCGCCACCCTGATCGTCAAGGAGTTCGTCGAGCATTACCAAGCCTACGACACATCCGTCGACCTCGCGGCAATCAAGCTCGAGTCGATGGGCGCGCTCAAGGAAGCGTTTGGAGAATTCGTCACCACCCTGAAGCAACAGCTCGAGATACATCCGGAAGTATGCAACCGATTGACCGCCGCACATTGGAATGCGCAGACGTTCAAATCGGACCAGTTCGTAGATCTCGAAGATCTTTGCGCTCTGATCGCTGGGATACGCAGGAAAGATGGAAGGGCGTATGATCTGGGCTTCGATGACACCGTGAAGGAAGAAGCCAAAGGCGTCCGCAAAAAGCTGGAAGAGGCCGTCCTTCAGGCCGGCTGCAGTGGCTTCGCGTACCAGTGGTCGCACGGTCTGTCGATCTACTTCCCCTGGGCATACGTGTCACCGGATTACGCGAATCTGACATTCGCGAAGTCGCAAACGGAAATGGAGCCCGAAGATCGGGGAACCGGGTGGGGTAGCTTCATCGGGGATCTTGTGACGCAGACCCGCCGAGAATCTCGTTACGACTGGAAGCCCAAGCCCCTGCCGGGTAGGGACCGAACGGTTCTGATTGCCGAGTGCGCGGAAGCTTGTGCTGCGCGCGCGACGCTCGTTCCACATCTCAAGTCCGGATGTGACTGTGGAATCAAGAAGAGGGTTCACAGCGCAGTAGAAGAAAGGGCCGAAAGGATCATCAGTCAGCTCGAAGCAGAAGGCTTGGGGGGTACCGATATCGGGCGGGAATTGACATCCGAGGTTTCCAAGCTCGGGCGACATTCGACGAAGGCGAAGTACGCTACGACGAGGGAGCCGTGGATCGCGCGGCGGGAGGCTGCGGACCGGGCGATGTCGCTCAAGAATTTCGCCCCGGTTATCGGCGTGGCGTGGTGGCCTCACGATCCTCCGGACTGGTGCGTGAAATCGAAGAAGAAGGGCACCGCCGCAGCGCCATCGGCTGGGTCCCAGGTAAGCGCGGGTGGGGCGAGATAGGACGGGGCTGGGACCTTTACTGATCGGAATCGCGGTCGCGTGCGGCCAAAACGCCGATCTCGATCGAGAAACCGCTCAGTCGCTCTATCGCGAAGCAGAGACGCTTCAGGTGGCCTATGAGAAGGCCGCAACGGCCAAGGCGATCGACAAGTACGCCGAGGCGCGCGATCTCTGGCGTGACCTCGGCGATCACGGGAAAGCGGCAATCGCCGCAGAGCGCCTCGGCGCCGCCTACCAGCAGCTCGGCGAGCTGGATCGGGCAGCGGAAAGCTACGGCGAAGCAATCGCCCTGGCGCGAAAGTCCGGAGACGGGCTTCTCGAGTCCGAGCTGCAGGCCACGCTCGGATGGATTCAGGCGTTTCTGGGCAATGATGAGACAGCCTTGGAGAGCGCCGAAGCGCTCTGTCGGACGGCGCTCGACCTGGCTGAGGAGATGGGCAACGACGCAGGGCGCGCCGACGCACTGCACTGCTTCGGTGAGGCCAGCTATTCGCGTGGGAAGCCAACCAAAGCCCTGATCCGGTATGGGCAGGCTGAATCGATCCAGAGGCAGATCGGCGATCGGGCAGGGTTGGCGCGGTCATTGCTGTCCCTTGGATTCAGTCATTCCGACCTGGGCTCATTCGAGCTGGCGGAGGCCCATTACGACGAAGCCCTGGCGATCTGGCGCTCGACCGGAAACCAACGTGGCGCGGGCCGGGTTCTCCTCGCAATCGCGCGCATGCATCAGCGAAGAGCGCAATTTCAGTCTGCACTGGATCGGTTCTACGAAACCGCGGAGCTGTTCGAGCGAATGGGTGATGCGATTCATCTGGCGAGCAGCTACGAGGGGATTGCCTCCGTCTACATGAAGATGGGGCAGTACCGGAATGCGGCCCGATTCTGGAACCTCGCTGTCCGCTCCTATGAGGAGGCCCGCCTTTACCACTACGTACCGCATCTACTCGAAGACCTCGGCCTGGCGAAACTGGCATTGGGTGACTCTGTTAGCGCCATGCATCACTTCGACAGGGCTTTGACGCTGAGTTGGCAGTCGGGCAACGAACTCAATCATGCGTATGCATTGCGGCTGCTCGCCTACGCGAATTACGCCTTCGACAAGCCACGGATTGCGCTCGAGTACCTGCTGGATCTGATGGCGCTGGAGGAGACGGGCCAGAATCCCCCACTCCGGGCGGATGCGCTTGGTGATATCGGTTTTGTTTATTCGGTATTGGGTGAACGCGAAAAGGCCACCGGCTCCTTCGAGCAAGCGCTGCATTTATACGAGGCGGCGAGCAATCTCACGGGCAAGGTGCGAACGCTCTTTGGCTTGGCAAAGGTACAGGATGAGCTCGGAAATCTCGAGCTCGCGCGCCACTCTCTCGAAACCGCGCTCGAAATCATCGAATCACTCCGGAGTGACGTGGTGCTCCATGAGATGCGGGCGTCCTATGCGGCCTCTGTTCACGACTATTATCGCCTGCACGTCGACCTGCTCATGAGAGCGCACGCGGAGCGACGCGGCGAGGGGCTCGACCGAACGGCCTTTCGTGCCAGCGAGCGGGCCCGCGCTCGATCGCTCCTGGATCATCTGGCAGCTACCGGAGTTGATTTACGCCAGAGTGCCGACAAACACCTGATTGCCGAAGAGGATCGGCTTCGCAGATTACTCGATGAGCATTACCGCCAACAGGCGATTCAAGGTGAGGAAACGCATCCGGAAGGCACTCCGCTCTCCGAAGAGGCGCGTGATCTCGAGGCGAGATACGAGCAGGTTCGAGCGAAGATGCGGGCCAGCAGCCCACAGCACGATGCGTTGACCAGCCCTCAGCCGGTGGCTTTGGCTGACGTCCAGTCTGAGATCCTCGATGGCGATACCGCATTGCTCGAATACTCACTCGGTAACGAGCGGAGCTATCTGTTCGTCGTCACGTCCGATGCCTTCCTCGTACACACCCTGCCCGGCCGGGGTGCGATCGATGAACTGGCGAGGCGGACGTATTCGCTCGCGGCTCAGCCGCCGGCCAACCGCGCAGCAGGGGAGCGTTACTGGGATACGGCAGCGCGCCTGAGTGAGATGATCCTGGGCCCCGCGATGGCCCAGATCGACGACAAACGACTCGTCGTCGTCGCGGACGGCGCGCTCCGATACGTCCCGTTCGCCGCGCTTCCGAAACCGGGATCCCGCGGGGCCCGCCCGCCCCCGATGATCGAGGATCACGAGATCGCCCTGCTGCCGTCGGCCTCGGCGCTCGCCGTGCTGCGCGACCAGACGCGCGATCGGCCAACACCCTCCAAGACGCTTGCGATGTTCGCGGATCCCGTCTTTTCCGACAGCGATCCCCGTCTGGCTCCGGGCATCCCGAGCAACACTCTCGCACTGAACGGCGGCGCACGCGCCGGCCACGGGCTCTCGAGCGACCTGGATCTCGCAAAAGACCCGACCCGCTCGGTAACCACGGAGGGCGGGCCCGAGTCGAACGAAACGCTGCGCGGCAGCAGCATGAACCTCGCGCGCCTGCCCCATACGGCGCGCGAGGCCGATCGCATCCAGGCGATCGTGCCCGAGGGCGACTTCCTCGCGCGGGTCGGGTTCGGCGCCAGCCGAGCGGCGGCGCTCGACCCCGCGTTGGGCGACTACCGGATCATCCACTTCGCGACCCACGCGCGTTTCGACGAGACCGAGCCCGGGTTGTCCGGGCTGATCTTCTCGGGGTTCGATCGCCAGGGGCGCGCCCGGGATGGGTTCGTCCGGCTGCACGACATCTACGACCTACGACTTCCCGCCGAGCTGGTGGTGCTGAGCGCCTGCGATACCGCGCTTGGCAAGGACATCGAGGGCGAGGGGCTCGTCGGCATCGTGCGCGGATTCATGTACGCGGGCAGCAAGCGCGTCGTCGCGAGCTTCTGGCAGGTCGCCGACGCGGCGACCGCCGAGCTCATGAACCGGTTCTACCTCGAGATGTTCGGCCACGGGCTCGCCCCGCCCGCCGCGCTCCGCAAGGCCCAGCTCCACGTGATGCGCCAGCCGAGGTGGCGCCACCCGTTCTACTGGGCGGCTTTCTCACTCCAGGGCGAGTGGCTGCCGGACTGAGCGGCGTCGCCCTGGGGCTCCGAGGTGCCGTGCGCCGCGCGGCGATGCGCGGCCTGCGCGGTTTGGAGGTTTGCGGCCTGCGCGGCGTGGCCGTGCAAGGGCGCCGCGGCGTGGCGGCGCGAGGCCTGGGTGGCGCGCGGGCCCGACATCTCGGGCTCGATGACATCACGGCTCTTCCTCGCGCGCAGACAGCTCGCGCACATGCCGTGCGTGATCTCGGGTCGCGCGCCCGCCATCTCGCTTCCGAAGCTTCCACACCAGGCGCAAACTCGGAACGCGCACATGAGCTATTCCGACGCCGAGCCGGAGTACGCGCGGTGCGCGCCGCGGATGAAATCCGGCGCCGCGTGCGGCGAGCCGTCGCGATACATGTGATCGAAGGTGATCGGCTCGCGCGACCAGATCCACTCGCGCGGCAGCGTGGCGCCGGAGGCCGCCTCGGCCTGCCCGGCCGCTGGCGCCGTGAGCCCGGCAATCGCATCGCCCACCATCGAGGCGGTCGGCTTCGCGATCGCGACGGCCAGCGCCGCGACGATCAGCGTCAGGCCCGCGCGCACGAGCCCGTGGTGTGCGTGCGTCCATTCGCGCAGGTGGAGCGGGTGATTCTGGATCATGTAGGCCCTTCCCATCACTCATCCTCCCGTCGGCCTCCCGGTCTCCGCAGTTCCCACAGTCGACCGGGATGCCGGTGTCTTTCGTAGCTCTCGTGTGTAGCCTGACGGCGCGCGGCCGCTTATCTCACCTGGCGCGCGAATTCGGGGGAGATCCCAAAGGGAATGGATTTCGGGGATCGATTTCCAGAGGAATGGGCTTCGGGAGCCGGTCCGGAACGCAATGGACTTCGAGGCCGATCCGGATGGGCATCGGCGTTCGAGGTGGGCTGAAGAGGGTCACGGAATCGATCATTGGCCGCGCCCGACGCCGGCCGGGTGTCTGTATTGCGCAGATTCCTCTAGTCGGCCGGCACGGATTCGAACGAGATTTCCTGGATGTGTTCGTAGGTCTTCCCGCCTTCGACGGCCGCAGACACGCCCTCGACGGTCAGCACGTAGCGGCCGGCTTCGAGAAGCTCGCCCGGCATGCCGACGGCCAGCGATTCGAGGTGGGTGGGCTGCATGTCGTCTTGCATCCAGAACGGTGACGCGCCGGGGCGATCGGCCCGGACGCTGACCCGGTAGGCGGTGTGGAATCCCGTCACGTCGACGAGCAACACCAACTGGCTACGGGCGTCGAACGCGACGCTCTGTGCGGCCGCACCGCGAACGGCGAGCAATGGAACGATCTGCGTCGGCGTCGCGTGGAATCCATCCGGGCTTCGCCCGGCGCCGAGCGGCCCCACCAGCAGGCCCGCCGTCAGCGCGACGGCCAGCGCAAACGCCGCCGCCGCCGCGTACTGCGGGATGTAGAAGAGCTTCGACAGCCAGTCGACGATGCGCGCGCGAGCGTCGTCGACCGCATCGAACCGCTCGGTGGCCACCTCCCGCAGCTCGTCGCGGAAGCGCTCGGCGAGCTCCAGGTCGTCGAGCAGCCCCTGGTCCCAGGTGAGGCGTTCCTCGAAGGCGGCCAATTCGCTTCCGGAGAGGGCGCCCTGCAGATAGCGATCGACCGCCAGGTGCAATTCCATGTATTTCTTGTCCATGAGTTCCCTAGATCCCGTATCCCGTTGTTTGCTCGGTCGACAGCCGTCTCATCACTCACCCACCACCGGATGGCGCGAAATCGGCCCCCCCGGCCGATTCTTCGAGCAACTTCTTGAATCGATTCTTGGCGCGAAACAGCACGCGGTTGAAGTGCAGACTGCTCAGTCCCATTTCGCGGCAGATCTCCTGCTTGTCCTGGTCGTAGACGTAGAAGCGGATCAGCAGCTCGCGGTCGCGCTCGACGGGCATGGATTGCAGGACCTTCCGGACCGCGCAGCGCGCCTCCTCGCTGGCCACCTGTTGGAATTGCCGGCGCGGTTCGTGCGGCGTGGCTTCGATCGTCGATTCGTCCAATCCGGGGGACTCCCGCCGGCCGCGCCGGCCCGCGTTCGCCGCGACCCGGACCGCGATGCCGCGGAGATAGCCGGCGAGGCGCTCCGGTTTCTCGAGCGGCGTGGTCCGGAGCTTCTCGATCGCAATGCAGAGCGTCTCCTGCAGCAGATCGCGGGCGCGCTCGTCGTCTCCGGTCCGGCGGGCCAGCAGGCAGCGCAGGCCGCGGCTGTAGCGCTCGATCATCTCCGTCTCGCAGCGGGCGCACTCCTCCGCGCCGGCGCGAAACCCGCGGACGAGCCGCGCTGCGATGCGGGCTTCCTCCTCCAGCGCCGGATCCCGTTCCCGCAGAGGCATTTCGCTCACCGCTGGCGGCTGAGGCTGGCTGGGCCGGTAATCTGCCGCCGCTCTGGCGAATGTCATCAGCACGCGGGGTGGCAGATACAGGGATCTGCGTGTCCAGCTCGGTTCCGACATACGCCAACACCTGTAGGCTAGCCCCGATTCATCTCACCCGGCATGCAGAAAAGCTGGGGCCGAACACACACGAGTGCTGGCGGCGGAGGTGGGTCCGGAGGGCCGGGCAGCTAACGCGGCGCGCTCGGACCGTTTCTACGCTTTGCTCGGGTGGCTTCTGCGTGACTCGCGGGCGGCTTTGGAGGGGCTGGGCGGTTGCTGCGGCGCTCGGACGCGCGCGCTCAGTCGCCCGAGCCGGGCTTCTTGGGCGCTTTGGACCTGGACTTCGGAGCCGGCACCACCTGGATGCGCGCGCCGTTGAACGCGACGCCCGCGATCGCCTGGCCGTCGGCGTCGAGCAGGCCCGCGCCCGATCCGAAGAAGCCGCTGATCTCGGCCCGGCCGACCTCGCCGGCCCGGAAGGTGATCGTGCCCACCGCAAACGGCGCGTCGGGGCTGACCGCCTGGAACGACGCGGCCTCGAACTGCTCCACGACGCCCGCCGCGTTGTCGATGCCGCGCACCCCGGGGCTGAGCTTGAGCTTGTAGGGCGGCGCGCCCGACTCGGCGGCGTTCTCCGCGGCCAGCAGGCCCGGCGTGAAGCGGACCGAGACCTCGTGGCCCGTCGAGGCGTGGCCGGCGAGATCCAGCACGAGGTCCACGCTGAAGACCTCTCCGGGGTGCACCTTGGTGGGCGCGTTCGCGATCGAGTACGCGGGCTGCGCGAGCGCGGCCCCGGCGTGGGCCACGGCGATCGCGCTGGCCAGCGCTCCGATCCATTTCATTCGCAGCATCGGGTCCGCCTCGTTCGGTTTCGCTCGATTGTAGCGATTTGGATTGTGTCCTGAAGATTGTGCTGATCGGGGCAAAAGCTTCTTGAGATCGAGGACTTACGGGTTCGCAGTGGGCTCGGTGGCCGAAAACCGGCGCCGATCCGGAGGTTTTCCCGCATGGAGCACAATCTTCGGGACACCATCGATTGGACCGGCCGATCGGCCATCTCGACGCCCCTCCGCCCACCCGAAGCGCTAGGGCCCATCGCAGGCCGGGCTCTGCCCCGGGCCCGGCGCGCCCGCGGCGAACTGCTGCCGGAAGACGCCGAAGTCCAGGATGCTCACCAGCCCGTCCAGCGGCTCCGGGGCGTGATCGCAGATCGCCTGGACGGCGCCCGTGAAGCAGGTCCGGAAGGTCCCGAAGTCGAGGATGCTCACCACGCCGTCCTGGTTGTAGTCCGCGTCGCAGCGGTTGCCGCACAGATCGGCGTCGCTGTCGTCCTGGCCCACATTGGGCGTGTCGACGCAGTTGTCGAGCGCATCGGGCACGCCGTCGCCGTCGCCATCGGGTGGGGTCGGCGTCGGGGTGGGGCTGGCCGAGGGCGTGGCGCTGGGGGTCGCGGTCGGCGTGGGCGTCGGCACGCCGCTGCCCGACGCGTAGGCGAGGATGAAGGTGTTCGGCTCGCCGTGATCCGCGGGCGGCGCCACGTTGGGCTGGCCGAACGAGTACGCCTCGGCGCCCACCGCGGCCACGGCCGCGAGCGCGGCGGGCTCGTCGAAGGTTGCGCCGTAGAACAGCCGGAAGGCCTTCGAGCCGCCGTCGGGCAGCGGTGCTCCCTCCGTGATGTCGGCGAAGTCGAAGTCGAACAGCGCGCCGTGGTCCTCCGGGCCGCTGTCGACGGCGTCTCCGGTGAACAGGACGGAGCCGGGGGGGTCGAGCGGGTTCGCGGACGCGAAGTGGTTGTCGCTCGTAAAGGCGAGATCGACGGCGCTCCCCGAATCGATCGTCACGTACTCGTCGAAGCTCGTCGGCGAGACGTCCCAGTCGACCACGCGTCGGTAGCGGAGGTCGCCGATCGGCGCCCCCGAGATGTTGGTGATCGAGACCCGCACCTCGTAGAGGAAGGGCGTCGCGGCGCTCGGCAGGTACGCGTGCGTCACGCGCAGCACCGAGCCGACCTCCACCGTGGATTCCGCCGTGCTCGGGGTGCTCGCAAAGATGACGTTGCGCAGGTTGACGGCGCCGTCGCGAAAGAAGTTCGCGTAGCCGGAGACGCCGTCGGCGGCCGCGCCCCAGCCCTCGCACTCGCAGCCGGTGGCTGCGGCCTCGCTTTCGCTGCCGTCGGGGAAGATCAGGCGCAGCCCCACGTCGGTCGTGGAGCCGTTCGGCCGCGAGACGATGCCCGCTGCGAGGATGTTGAGGTGGCCCTGCGGCCTCACGCCGAGCTTGATGGTGCCGTTGCTGATCACCGCGCCCGGCGCATACGGCGTGCTGGGCGTGGCGGTGGGCGTGGGGCC
>JBFGGA010000092.1:0-13299 GCA_041579295.1 Myxococcota bacterium
ATCAGCATCGCACAGTACACGCGATTGATGAGCGAGCGGTTCTCCTTCGGGACCGAGTTGGAGACGTTCGACAGCCCCACCGAGATCGCCGGCGGCGGATCCCAGACCACCTGCAGCGTGCGGACGGCCTCGATCAGCTCCGGACCGTACTCCTGGCAGCCCGACACGGTGAGAACGAGCGGATCGATGATGAGGTCTTCGACCGGAAACTCGATCTCCAACGCGCGCGGGATGAGCTGTTCGATCGCGATGCTCACGCGCTCGTCGGCGGACACCGGGATTCCGCTCTTCCCCATCGTCAGCGCCACCAGCTTGGCGTTGTACTTCTTGGCGATCAGCGGAACGGCCTCCAGCCGCTCTTCTTCGGCCGACGTCGAGTTGATGATCGGCTGCGCCTTGGAGATCACCTTGAGCCCCGCCTCGATGCCGAGGAGGTTGGTGCTGTCCAGACAGATCGGGACGTCGACGACCGCTTCGACGGTCTTCACCATCCAGGGGAAGATCTCCTCCCAGTCCTTCTTGCGGGGGCCGAGGTTGATGTCCAGCGCCTGGGCGCCCGCCTCGACCTGATCGACGGCCAGCTTCTGGAAGAAGGCCGCGTCCCGGTCTTTCAGGCCGGCCTTCACCTTGTCGGACATGATGTGGATGTTCTCGCCGATGATGTACATGATGAGTTCGTCCTAGGTCATCGCCGCTTCCACCGAGGGAAAGCGGGAAAGGTCGGTGTGGGGCAGGAACAGCGCCGCGTTGAATGCGTCGTAGAACGAGTTGTCCGCCGATAGTTCGATGTAGGTCATCGCCGAGGCGATCTCGGCGATCTCGCGCCGTGCCGCGGCGTCGATCAGCGTCAGGTACGCCCCCTTGACCGAGGTGTTGCCGAGGAAGTGGAAGCGCTCCCAAGGCATGTCGGGGAGCAGTCCGATGCCGACGGCCTTCTCCACGTTGATGTACTTGCCGAACGAGCCTCCGATCAACACGCGCTCGACCGTCTCGAGGGAGACTCCCACGCTGTTGGCCAGCACGTTGAATCCCGCGTAGATCGCCGCCTTGGCGCGCAGCAGGTTGTCGATGTCCACCTGCGTGATGGCGATGTCCTCGTCGCCTTCGCTCTCCGCCGCCCAGGCGATCACGTACTCGGCGCCGTGGCGGCCCATGCGGACCCTCGGGGTGGCGAGCGTCTGGTCGATGTGGCCGCCCTTGTCGAAGAGCCCGGTGAGGAACATCTCGGCGACGAGCGAGATCAGGCCGCTGCCGCAGATGCCGCGCGGCGGGACGTTTCCGATCACCCGGAAGGAAGGCTCGTACGATCGCCCGTCGATCCAGACCTCTTCGATCGCGCCGGTGTCGGCCCGCATGCCGTGCACGACGCCCGCGCCCTCGAACGCGGGGCCCGCCGAGCACGCGCAGGCGACCAGCCACTCCGAAGAGCCGAGGACGATCTCGCCGTTGGTGCCCACGTCGATGAAGAGCGTGAGCTTGGGTGAGGAGCGGAGCTCCGACGACAGCACCCCCGCGCTGATGTCGGCGCCCACGTAGCTGGCCACCCCGGGCAGCGGGTCGACGACGCCGGCCGGGTGCATCGCGATGCCGACTTCGGCGGCCGCGAGCCCGGGCAGCTGGTTGATCGCCGTGACGAAGGGCTCGCGGCGGATGCTCTCCGCCGGGATCCCGAGCAGCAGCTGCATCATCGTGCTGTTTCCGGCGATGGTCGCCTTCGCGATGTCTTCGGTCGCGATCTTCGTGCGCTTGCAGACCGCTTCGATCAGGCCGTTGATGCTCGCGAGCACCATCTCGCGGAGCTCCGCGCCGCCGTCGCCCTTGCTCGCGTAGATGATGCGCGAGATGACGTCTTCTCCCCGGGCGATCTGCCGGTTGTACTCGCCGGCCTGCCGCAACACGCGCCCCGTGAGCAGATCGACGAGCCAGACGGTCACCGTCGTGGTGCCGATGTCGATCGCCAGCCCACAGAGCGGGGCGTCGGCCGCTTCGGCTTCGCCTTGCACGCGGATCAGGCGCGCTCCTCCGTCGGGCTGCGCGTCGAAGGTGAGGGCCACGCGCCACTCCGAGGAGCGCAGGAGTGCGCCCAGCGCGCGGATCTGATCCAGGGTCGCATCCAGCCGCTCGACGCCGTTCTCGCGGCGCAGCGCGGTGCACAGGCGGCTCCAGTCGTCGGTCTGGTCGTCCATCGACGGCGGCGTGAGCCGGAGCGCGACCCGTCGAACCGATTGCGCGCGCGAAGCGTCGTAGCCCGCGGGAATCGCCGCTTCGGGTGCGATGTGATCCGTGGTGAGCCGGCGTTGGATCTCCTCGGCCGGCGGCACCGCGATCGCCGCATCGCCCTCGATCACCGTCTGACACGCCAGCGCGTAACCCGCGTCGATGTCGGACTTCGACAGCCGCAAGACGCTCCTGCGCCGCACCTGGCCCGACTCCACGACGACCGCACAGCGCCCGCAGCGCCCCTGTCCGCCGCACGGCTGATGGATCTCGATCCCGGCCCGACGCGCGACCTCGGACAGCAGCGTGCCGGCCGGGGCCCGAATCGGTTCTCTCTGGGAATCGAAGCGGACCTCGAATTCGGACATCGCTGTGCTCAGTCCACGCGCCGCATCAGATCAACACGGCTTTCATGTACGCGGGCAGGTCCACCGCCTCTCGCGGGCCGACCTTGATCTCCCAGCCGGGCAGTTCTTCCTCGAGCTCGCCCGAGAGCACGGCCACGTGGCCCGGCAGCACGATCACCTTCTTGTCCACCTTGGCGTCCACGCCGAAATCCTTGATCGCCTTGGCGATCCTCTCGGCGTCGAACTTCCCGGCCGCCCAGGCCGTCAACACGCTCATGCCCTCGGCGTCGGCGACGACCAGCCAGGCGGGCAGGCCCGAGCCCTCGACCTCGTTGGCGACGCTGAAGTAGGTGATCGAGAAGTTGGTGGTGATCAGCACCGGATCGTCGGGCTTGGGGTCGTTGATCTCGTAGATGGCCGGCATCACCTGGATCGGCTTCTGCGGATCCGTGAAGATGTTCTCCCGCAGCACGAGGATCGGGTAGACGAGCGCGGGCGAGAACGTATCGATCACCACCAGCCCGGCGTACTTGCAGATCGCGTGCGCGGCGAGCGTGGCCTCCGTCGCCGGGTCTCCGCAGTCGCCCGCGAACGCGATCGTCGGGAAGCCCAGGGGCCGGAAGTTCTTCAGCGCCAGCCGACGGATCTGGGTCTGCAGGGCCAGCGAGGCGCCCATGCTGCCGACGCTGGGGTGGAGCACCATGTCCTCCACGCCCTTTTCCTTGATCTTCTCCGTGAGCTCGGCGAGCTCCTCGAGGCTCGCCGCGGAGACACCGAGCGCGGTCTCGCGTTGCGCGGCGAGTGCGGCCATCGCCTCCCAGTTCGCGGCGTTGGCCCCCATCAGGAGCGGCTTCTCTGCGTCGAGCGCTCCGACGCCGGCCTCCATGATCGCGGGATCATCGGTCACGAGGATGAGCGGCAGGCCGCTGGACTTGCGCACGGTCTGGACCGCGGTCGCGAAGGTGGCCGCGTCGTCCGAAGCGGCTTCGACCGCAAAGCCATCCAGCCGCAGGTCCAGACCCACGTAGTCGACGCTGTAGGCGTCGGCGGCCTGGACCTTCTCGCTGATGGCCTGCGGATCCTCGGTGTCCCGCACGCGGAGCAGCACCCCGGGCCGGTTGAAGAACTTCTTCTCGTGCCGGAAGAGCACGACCTCGTTGCCCACCGAGACCTCGCGCTCCACGGCCTTCAAAGTGACGAGGCGGATCGGCGGAGCGGCCGATTCGGCGAGCTGCTGCTTCGATTCCTCGGTGACGTACGGGCAATCGGAGAGCTCGACCTGCTTGGCGGCCAGCTTCATCGAGAACGCCAGGCAGGTGGGGAAGCCGCATTCCTTGCAGTTGGTCTGCGGAAGCATCTTGTAGATCTGGATTCCAGACAGCGCCATCGTTCTCTCCTACGCGGGCTCGGCGGTCATGAGTTCGTCGATCGATTGCCGCACCCGGGCGAGGCTCTCGGGATGACGGAGCACGACGATGTCGGCACCGGCCTCGATCAGGGAAACCGCGGTGAGCGTCTCCCAATGGACTCCGCGCTCCGCCCAATCTCCCCAGGTGTCGGGAACCCCTTCGCCGACCTTCGACTCCTTCGTCTTCCAGGCCTCGAAGCCGGGATTGACCAGCAGCGGAAGCTGGGTCATCGCGTCTCCCTGCAGCGCGGCCAGCCGGAGCCGCTCCATCACCGAGTAGCCGTACTCGATCCCGTAGCCGAGCGCGCCCGTGGTGGGATCCATGATGATGCGGTCGAGCGGGAGGCCCATGTCCGTGATGAGGATGTTCAGCTGCTTGGCGAGGTTCACGTCCATCGGCGTACGACCCACCACCAGGTGATCGTTGGCCATCGCGGCCGCGACGATCGTGCGGTAGTTGCCGTCCTCGCAGAGCCCGATCGCCAGGCGCTCTCCCTTGGTGGCGTCGGCGACGGGCACCGCGATCGCGTTGTCGATCTCCGCCTGCCCGGGCCCGAGCACGAGCAGCGGCAGGCCCGTCGCCTCGAGCACGGATTTCACGGTGCTCACCGCGAAGTCGGGCGTGACGGGATTGCCCTCGGCGTCGTTGAGTCCGAACATCAGCAGGATCAGGTCGACGCCGGCTTCCTCGCCCGCCTTCGCCCAGCGCGCCGGGTCGTCGAGCGCGTCGCCCCAGGCGTCCTGTAGCACCTGCGACCACTCCCCCGGGCGCGATGCGGTGATCTCGAGCGCGATCGCGGGCCGGTGCGGCGTCTCGTTCTCGAAGTGCATGAAGGGCAGGGTCTGCTCGCCACCGATGGTGACGGCCTTGGTGCGCGTGCCGCCCTGCTCGCTCGTCGCGCCCAGGGTGACGGTCTTGACCGCGCCCGGCCACTTGTCCTTCGGAATCTCAATCGACATTCGATCTCACTCCTGGCGACACCAATGGGTGCCTCACTTTCGACTGCCCGTCGCCCGACGCCCCCTCCGGTCGATCGGGGGGGGACATCAGAAGATCGGATCCATCTGGAGCACCGGATGCTCGTGCTGCTCCAACCACGGGAGCAGATCCTCGACCGAAGTCACGGAGCGCTCGTCTGCGATGCGATCGAGCAGGCCGGTGTCTCCCTCTCGCTCGGCGACGGCCGCGAGCTCTGCGGACATGGTGTCCTTGAGGACGCTGCTCATCCAGACCACCCGGCGGAAGCCACCGTCGGCCGAGATGAACTTCGGGCTGGCGAGGTAGTACTTCCCGACGCCCATCACGCCGGGGGTCTGGATCCCACCCCCGGCCATCCCGGCTAGCGTGCTGAACGTCATCCCGGCCGGGGTCATGCTGGTGTCCTCGCGGCTCACCACCATGACGCCATTGGCCTCCGGAATCAGCATGACGATGCACTCGAAGCAGCCGCACGCGGTCATCGGATTCTCCATGATGGAGTACATCGCGACCTCTTCGACCACGCCGTGGGAGCCGATCTTCGCGTAGTCGTTGGTGCCCTCCCAGTAGCCGCGGTCCGCGTCGGTGACGCGGCCGAGTCGAATCGGCTGGTTGGGGCCCGTGGGATTGATGTTGTGGGACGCCTTGCAGTCGAGCCAGTTGTAGGCGCCGCACAGCCCGAGGCGCTCCGGGCTGATGATGCACACGTGGTTGGGCGCGAAGCTCTGGCACAACGTGCAGGAGTAGAACGCGTCGACGGCGTCGTCCGTGAGGTTCGCGAGCCGCTTGTTGCGGAAGTCGTAGGTCTCGCGCGCCTCCTCGAGGCGTTGATCGACCTGATCGGGATCCGTGTAGATGGTGATCGCGACCTTGTCGACGATCGCGCCGAAGTCGGCGTGGAAGCGCGCGTGGAGGATCTTGCCCAGATCCTCGAGAGAGAATCCGGCCTCGGCGGCCTTGTTGGAGATCCGGATCCAGGTGATGTCGCGCTGGCCGATGTGCTGGATCCCCGACGCTCCGTTCACGAAGTAGTGGATCTGCCGCTCGAGCACCGGCTCGAAGTCCGCCTCCATCTGGCGGCCCGCGACGTCCACGACGATGCCCATGTCCATCGAGCCCTGCTCCTCGACGCCCGAGAAGTCGGACCCGATCACCTCGATCTTGCCGTCGGTCACGTCGTCGAGCTCGACCATGCGCAGGAACTCGAAGCAGCGCGAGTTTCGGCCCCCGAACTCGATCCGCATGTCGGTCTTGCGGACCACCTCGCCTTCGAACGCGGAGCCGTAGGGCACGGGGATCGGCACGTCGGCGACCTGCACCTTGACCCCGCGCACCTCGATGCACTTCTGCACCAGCCGCTCGGCCTTCTCGAGGTCGTCCGCGCCGTCGATCTCGTTCCACGGCATGCTGACGACGTGCTCGTAGGTGGTGATGCCGGTGGGGAGGATCTGGGGGATCACGGTGTCGGCGATGACCGGAAAGCCGAAGTTGATCGCGCCGGCCGCGGCCGCGTACTTGAGGTCGTCCACTTCGCCGAGCGCGAGCACGAACGCGAACACGCGATCCTTGTTGTACTGGAGGATCTCGCGGGCCTGGCCGCCCTTCATGCCACCGAAGGTCAGCGCCGAGCGCGTCGCGAAGCCGAGCGCGTAGATGGCGCTGATCGTGTCGGTGCCGAACGGAACCGTGTAGGTGTCGTAGCCGAGCTCGACTCCCTCCTCGTTGAGCTGGTCGATGATGCTGCGGCCGTTCACGTTGCCCGAAAGGAAGGTCAGGATGTTGCGCCGCTGCAGCTCGCGAACGATCTGCACCGCGGCTTCGTTGGTCTTCGCGCAGCCCACGATCGCCGCGAATCCGGGCATGCGCCCGTCCACGAGCTGGATGCCCCAGGTCCGCAGCTGGATGTCGTCGATCGCGCCGTTGAGGTGCCCGTTGGTCGCGCCCTCCTCGGCGCTCTCTGCGTCTGGGCTCGTGAACGCGCTTCCACCGGCCAGCTCGAAGCCGGGCTTCGCTTCCGGCTGCAGCCCGTAGACGTAGCGGATCGCTTCGATCGTCTCGGCGGCGATCAGCGTGGCCATGCCGCTGTCGAGCGTCTCGCCGAGATAGGGCGTCCAGTGCCGCGCGGAGGGCACCGGGTGCAGCAGCTTGCGGGCGTGGCCGAGGATCTCCTCGAGCTGACCGAGCGTCTCGATCTCCTTGCCCGTCATGCCGAAGATCACGGGGAGGTAGTAGGCGGTGTTCGGGAACGCGACCGAGGCGTTGAAGCCCCTCTCGGCGAGCGCTCGATTCAACATCACCTCGGCTTCGCAGACCAACGCGTTGGCGCCTCGGATCGCCCGTGTCGCGATGTAGCGGGACATTCCGCGCCTCCTCTAGCTAGCGGCGCGCCGGCCGTACAGGGCGGCCTGACGTTCCTCGAAGGGCAGCGCCTCGATCTCGCGGAGCCGGGCGTCGCCACTCTTTCCGAATCGAGACGAGTCGTACTCGGGCAGCCCGAGCGCGGCGCGCTTCTTGTCGATGTGGTCGAGCGTGCGTCGGACCATCTCGAGCGGGTCGTCGATGAATTCCAGCTTGCCGCCGTAGAGCTCCTCCCAGCCGGAGCGCATGTACTCGGCGAGCAGCACGCTGTCGGGCATCTTATCGCCCCTGCCTTCGACGGGGTTGGCGCCGCCCATCATCACGTAGGCGCCCGAGGCGACGCAGTAGGTGGCGATGGAGAGCGCCTTCTCGCTCATCCACTCCGGCGCGATGCCGACCGCCGGCACCTGGTCGATGTCGTCGCCGAGGCCGCCTTCTTGGACCATCTGGGTGAGGACGGTGAGGATTCGGGTGTTGTCCACGCACGAACCCATGTGCAGGACCGGGGGGATCCCCACCGTCTCACACACCTCTCGCAGGCCGGGCCCGACCCGCTCGAGCCCGACGTCGCCGAGCAGGATGCCGAGCTTCGCGTTGGCGATCGCGCTGCAGCCGGTCTCCACCACCAGGACGTCCTGCTTGAGCAGCTCTTCGGTCATCGTGGTGTGGTAGGCGTCGTGCTGGATGCGCGGGTTGGTGCATCCAACCATCGCCACCACGCCGCGAATCCGCCCGGACATGATCGCGTCGTTGAGCGGACGGAACGACGCCCGATAGGACCCCCCGAGCATGTAGTTGATGTACTCGTGCGAGAATCCCGGGATCAGCGAATTCTTGTAGTCGGGAATGTTGACCTCGCCGCGATTGGCGTAGTTGTCGATCGCCTCCTTGAGGATGTTCTTCGCGATCGTCAGCGCGTGCTTCTCGTCGAACTCGATGTGCATCGCGCCCTTGATCCTCACCTTCGGCGAGGTCGTGATGATCTTGGTGTGGA
The DNA here is from genome assembly GCA_041579295.1 of Myxococcota bacterium. Taxonomy (GTDB): domain Bacteria; phylum Myxococcota_A; class UBA9160; order UBA9160; family SMWR01; genus JACZVU01. The sequence goes on from JBFGGA010000092.1 coordinate 8,304, forward strand.
AGTTGTCCGAGAGCGCGACGATCGCCTGCATGATGCACTGGACGTCGACCACCATCGCCTCCACGGCGCCGGTGAGGATCGCGAGCTCCTGCTGCAGGAAGTTTCCCGCCGCGGGAATTCCCTGCCGCATCAGGATCTCGTTTGCCGTGCAGCAGATGCCAGAGAGGCTGATCCCGCCCGCGCCGGCGGCCTTCGCGTACTCGATGATCTCGGGGTCCTGCGAGGCGGCGACCACCATCTGGCTCAAGGTCGGCTCGTGGCCGTGCACGATCACGTTGACCATGTCGCGCTTGAGCACCCCGAGATTGGCTTCTCCGAGCAGCGGCGCGGGCGTGCCGAACAGGATGTCCGAGACGTCGGTCGCGATCATGCTGCCGCCCCAGCCGTCGGCCAGCGCGGTGCGCACCGCGTGGTGGAGGATGTGCGTGGGCTCCTGGTCGTCGCCCATGTGGGTTCGGTGCAGCGCCTCGACCACCTCGCGGTCGATGCCGCGCGGAATCACCCCCTGCTCCTTCCAGAGCTTCTTGCGCTTCTCGGTAGCGCGCTGCGTCGGAACGATGGAGCCCCGCTGCTGGCCGAACTGGGCGATGTAGAGGTCGGCGAGGTCGTTGGCGATCTCCTCGGGGGTGCGGCCCTCGATCGGGATGTCGTACAGGCTGGCGACGCTCCGGAGCTTGGCGACGTCGCGGATCGCGTAACCCTCGGTCTCTCCGTTCGCGACCGCCTTGAGGGTGAACGCCATGTCGCGTCCGTGGTCCGAGTGCGCGGCCGAGCCCGCCGCGACGGCTCGGATGAAGTTGCGCGCCTGGATGGTGTCGATCGTGGCGCCACAGACCCCGGTCATGCCGTCCTGGGTCATGCGGCAGGGCCCCATGCCGCAGAGGTCGCAGCACAGACCCGCCGAGCCGATGTTGCACGGGGTCATCTTGTCCGCACGACTGAAGGCCGTCGGGACGCCCATCTGATCGGCCAGCTTGAGCATCTCCTGGGCGGCCGGGTCGATCGACGCCTCTTCTGGCGTCCGCCCCCGCTTCCTCGGCGTTCTGGTCGTCTCGTCAGCCATGCTCCGATCCTCCGTCATTCATCCTTCGTTCTGGCGGAGCCCATTCCGGGGCACGGCCAGAGCGGCTTGCCGGACGCTGTGACCTCCTGCCCGAAGGAGATCGTCTTGCCCGCTGCCGCGTAGGCGGCGGTGTGCCGGAAGTAGGTCTCGTCTTCGTTGCCGACCGCGGGCCTTCCGGTCTCTGCGGGCGCCGGGAGCTCTCCGAGGTACCCGCGCTCGTCGAGCACCCGTCTGAGGTCGTCCTCCGAGGTGGCGTCGGGATCGAATTCGACCTTGACGACCTGAAAGGCGCTCGACGCTTCGACCGCCTTCACCCCGGGAACCGCGAACAGAATCCGCCGGACCTCGACCACGTGGTGGTCGGCGTACATGACCGGCACGTCGATGGTGACCGATGTCATTGCATCCTCCTCGGTCGAACCCCTGCGCACCGGGAGCGCGCATTCGCGGCTCCCGGAAATGCGCGGCGCGAAGACCGCCTTCGGCGGTCTCCTCTCCATCGGGGTTTACCCTTGCTGACGCTGAAGTCTGGGGGACGAGTCCGATCCCGAGCGTCTCGCTCGGAGCGAGTCTCCGAGTTCAATCTTCCGTCGCCAGCGGAAGATTGGGTTCGGCGTCGTCCGGCTTCACGCACTCGATCGCTGCCCACGTGACGACCCAACCCTAGTCCCCGGAGATCCCAATAAGCAATTGCCGTGCCGTTCCTGCTCCGCCTAACGAGTGCTCGCAGGGCACTCACGAGGCTCGCGGGGGACGCGCATGAGACATGCCGCCACAATGGAATCACCCCGTGGGGCGCAGTGGCGCAGTGGATCGAAGCCTCGTCGCGCCGCGTGCGGCCACGACACGAGCGTGCCGCGCCGAGCGCGCGGTGCGCTCGCGCTCTCGCGCGCGCGATCGCGCGCGTCGTTCTCCCGCGCGCGCCGGCCCCGCCGAAGCCGGCGGCTCGGCGCTCTCTGGCGAGGGATTGCGGGTTTTCACGGAGAGGGGCGAGCGCGCTCGGGGTTCCGCCGCTCTCGACGCTCGCGTGGGATCTTGGCTACGCTGGAGGCTCGGTCAGGTCGGACCGAAGCCCCCAGCGAAGCGAGGCTCATCGATGGATCTCGGCCTTCGGATGCACGCCGAGCGCACCCCCAATCCCAACAGCATCAAGTGGGTCCTGGGCACGCGCATCGTCGAGGGCAGCGCGAGTGCGCACTTCGACGCGCCACCCGCGCGGGAAGTCTCACCGCTCGCCCACCGGCTGTTCGCCGTCGAGGGCGTGGAGGGCGTCTTTCTCGCGGCGAACTTCGCGACGATTTCCAAGCGCGAGGAGGCCGACTGGAGGGACATCGCCGAGCCCGTCGTCGAGGTGCTGAAGGAGCACCTGGGTTCGGGCGAGCCCGCGCTCGGGCCCGGTTTCCGCGCGGTGGACGCGGAGGTGAGCGGTCTACTCGAGCAGCGGATCCGCAGGGTGCTCGACCTGGAGATCCGGCCCGCCGTGGCTCGCGACGGTGGAGACATTCGCTTCTTGGGATACCGCGACGGAGTCGTCGAGCTCGCGATGCGCGGCGCCTGCAGCGGTTGTCCGAGTGCAGCCGATACACTGAAGCTGGCGGTCGAGGCGCGACTCCGCGAGGAGATCCCGGAGGTTCGCGAGGTGGTGGCCGTATAGCAGATTCTCGGAACTCGCTCGCGACGGCGGGGTGCACGCGGCCTCGTCGCGGCTGATCTGGTGAGACGCTGGAGACGAGGACGGCAGCGATTTGTTAGGGGATCACGGCGGACGACGGGGCGGCGCCGAGGGGTGTCGCTGGCGCGAGGCCCAGCAGCGGCGGCGGCGTCGCTGGACCCGCCGGGGCCTCGCGACGCTCGCGGGTTGCGGCGCACTCGCCGCGGCGGTCGTGGTCGCCCTGCTCTGGGAGGCGCCGGGTGCGCCGGAGCCAGGCGCGGAGTCCGCCATCGCCGCGGCGGGGCCGCCGTCGAGAGACCCGCTCGCGAAGCCGCCGCGCCACCTGTTCGAACGCCCGCCGGTCAGCGAGCGCGTCCTCGACTTCAAGACCGCGGCCAATGAGCTCGGTGCGCAGCGCTTCGTCGAGTCGCTGCCCATCCTGCGCGGGACCGCCGGCGGGATCGAGCCGATCCAGGTGCGCTACACGCTCGACACCGAGCTCACCCGGAAGGTCTTCGAGATCCTGCGCAGAGGCAAGGTCGCGCTCGGCCACGTGATCCTGCTCGACTCCGACACCGGCCGGGTGCTCATCTACGCGTCCACCGACGTCGTCCAGTTTCCGCCCACCAAGCTCTATCCGGCCGCGTCGCTCGTGAAGATCATCACCGCGGCGGCCGCGCTCGACCGCGATCCCGGGCTCGCGAAGCTCCCCTGCCGCTACCGTGGCAGCCCCTACAAGCTGACGCGCAGATCGATCGATCCGCCGCGCTCGGGCCACGAGATCTCGCTGCGCAAAGCCCTGGCGAGCTCCAACAACCAGTGCTTCGCGCAGCTCGCGGTTCACGCGGTGGGCGAGGAGCCGCTGGTGGACGCGATCTCGCGCTTCGGCTGGCTGTCGCAGCCCGCGCCCGCGCATCCGGCGGGTAGCGTCGATCCGGGCGAGGATCGCTACGACGTGGGGCGGCTGGGCTGCGGACTCGCGGGATCTCGGATCACGCCGCTGCACGCCGCCCAGCTTGCGGCCACGCTCGCGCGCGGCGAGCTGGTGGCGCCGCATTGGGTCGAGGGTGTGAACGACTACGACGGCCGCGCGATGTTGATGCCCGCGAGCCCCCCGCCGCGCCAGGTCATGACCCGCGAGCTCGCCGCCGAGCTGCGCGCGATGCTGACCGACACGACCGTCAAGGGTACGGCGCGGCACGCCTTCCGCAGGAGCAACGGAAGGCCGCTGCTCGGCCCCGTCAAGGTTGCGGGCAAGACCGGGAGCTTGTCGGGTGCGGATCCCAAGGGCCGCTACGAGTGGTTCGCGGGCGTCGCGCCGGCCGACCGTCCCGAGGTCGCGGTGGCGGTGCTGCTGGTCCAGAGCGACCGCTGGTGGCGCAGCGCATCGCAGATCGCCGCCGAGGTGCTCCAGGGCGTCTTCTGCGAGGGTCGCACCTGCCGGCCGGAGCTCGTCTCGCGCTGGGTCTCGACGCAGACCACGACCGCGGCGGCGCCCGAAGCAGAGCGCGGCTCCTAGCCAGCGGGCATCAAGGCCGAAATCGCGCGGCAGTCGCCGAGCGCGAGGTGCCCATCTCGCGGTAGCGCGAGCCGACGGATTCGCAGCGATCGTCGCCCGTGCAGCGCCACCAGCTGTCCGCAAGAACCCGAACGTCGAACGGCGCCGAGTGCTCGTAGTAATCCGCAAATAGCTTGGTGAGGCGGCGCGCGGAAGCATAGGTGCCGGGCGCGTCCGGGAAGTTCGCGGCGTCGAATAGCGCCGCGAGCAGGTCGAGCTTGCCGCCGTCGAGCTCCTCGCGGCGGGCCTTGTCCCGCTGCGCCCAGGAGATCGTCTGCTCCAGCGCGCTGGACGCCGGGTCGTCGTGGCGCCACTGCGCGAGCACCGCCGCACAGCGCCGGGCGTGCAGCCGGCAGACCTCGCGCGCGAACGTCGCCCGCAGATCGTCCGGCAGCCGGCCGCCGTAGTGCCGCGCGTAGCTTCGCAGCAGCGAGTTCTCCGCGCCGAGGCGGACCGAGGCCGCGGTCAGCATGGCCCGCAGCTGCGCGGGCTTGCCCGCAAAGAACCCGCGAGCGGCGGTGTGGGACAGGCGCGGATGGCGCAGCGTGTGGAGCGCGGCCGGCAGGTCGGCCTCGTGGACCACGCCGAGCGGAACCACTTCGTGAGCCAACAGCGCGGGAATCCCCTCGATCGCGATGGCCCCGAGCTGGCGCTGGAAGTCCGCACGCGCGAGCGAGCGGACGAGCTCGTCGATGCCGGGCGCGGGCGCGCGATCGTCGAAGCC
>JBFGGA010000093.1:0-13067 GCA_041579295.1 Myxococcota bacterium
GGTGCGCCCGCGACGAGGCCGAGCTCGACCATCTCGCGCGCCATCTCGGTGCCCATGCGGTTGTGCTCGATCGCGTGGCCGTGGCAGCCCAGCTCGGCGTGGCTCCAGCCGAGCGTGTTGAGCAGGCGCGCCTTGACGGCGCGGTCGCCGATCCGCTCCGAGAGCTCGAACGCGGCGCCGAGCAGCTCGAAGCCACTTCCGTAGTCCCCGATCGCGACGCTCGCGATGCCGAAGAACCACTGCCCGAACAGCGCTTCTCCGGGCATTCGATGCTCGGCGGCGATCGCGACCGCGCGCTGGGTCAGGTCGATCGCGCGGCGGAATTCCCCGCGCCACTCGGCGCGCTGCCCCATGTGTTGAAGCACGTGTGTGAGCACCGCGACGTCGCCCGAGCGCTCGGCGCGCGCGATGGCCAGCGCGCCCTCCGAGTCGTCGTCGAGGCGACGCCCGTGCACGAGATCGAGCTCGTCCCCGACCATCGCCGAGTATCCGAATGCGGCATCCGCGTCGTTCGCGTCCGCGAGCTCCCGCGACTGCTCGGCGAAGCGGCTCGTCTGCTCGTAGTCGTGGTTCCACAGCGCGCTGTAGCCGGCCCTCGCGAGCAGCAGCGCGCGCTCCGCGGGTGCTTCGGCGTAGTCGGCGGCCCGCTGGAACGCGTCGGAAGAGGCCCTGAACTCGCTCAATAGCCAGCAGCAGGAGGCGAGCCGCTTGGCGAGCTCGAGCCGCTGCTCCCGCGAGACCCGATCGCCGAGCCGGTCGGCGATCGCGATCGCGGATCGGCAGTGATCGGCGGCGGCCCGGTTCGCATAGGCGGCCTGCGATTTCTCGGAAGCGAGCGCGTGGTAGTGGAAGGCGCGCTCCCAGTCTTCCGCCTCGTCGAAGTGGTGGGCGAGCGACTCGTAGTGCTCCTGGATCCGGTCGCGGTAGAGCTCCTCGATCGCGGACCCCACGATGCGATGGAGCGTCTTGCGACGCTGCACGAGCACGCTCTCGTACGCGACATCGTGCGTGAGCGCGTGCTTGAACATGTAGGCGAGCTCTGGGTGCGAGGCCTTCTCGTAGATGAGCTCGAGCGCGCGCAGCTCGCCGACGATCTCCCCGAGCTGATCGCCCGCATCCGTGATGCGCTCCAGCAGGCGCAGTGCGAACTCGCGGCCGATCACGGAGGCGATCTGGATCGCGTGTTTGGGGCCCTCGGGCAGCCGATCGAGGCGAGCCATCAGGACGTCCTGGATGCGATCTGGAACGTTGATGCCCTCGAGGTCGCGCGCGAGGTAGGGCGCACCCGCGTCGACACCGACGATCCCCTCTTCGAGCAGCGACCGCACCACCTCCTCGATGAAGAGCGGGTTGCCCTCGGCCTTGCCGGCGATCAGCCGCTGCAGGCCGGCCGGAATCTCGTCGGCTTCGAGCACCGACAGCACCATCTGGCGCATCGCGCGCTGGGAGAGCGCCTGCAGCGGGATGCGAACGTGGAAGCTGCGGTCACCGAACGGGTGCTCGTAGCCCGGCCGGTGGGTGAAGACGAGAAGCGCCGAGGCGGCCGGGACGGAGTCGGCCAGAAAGCCGAGAAACTCCTCGGACGCCGCGTCGATCCAGTGGAGGTCCTCGATCACGATGATCAACGGCCGCTGGCTCGCCTCGCGCAGGAAGCGCGCCTGGAGCGCGCGGCTGCACTCGCTGCGGCGGGTCATCGCGTCGAGCGCGTCGACGTCCGCGTCGTCGGTGGGCAGCGAGAGCAGCTGTCGCATGTAGGGGAGCGTCCAGTCGAGTTCGCCGCCCGCGTCGAGCTCCAGGCTCCCGAGCTTCTCGGCGATCGCCGCCTCGTCGTCCCGATCTTCGATCCCGGCGCGGCGGCGGATCCCGTCGATCACCGCGTAGAACGGCGTGGTCTGGGCGAACGACGCGCACCTCCCCTCGAACCAGGTGTGCGGCACGTCGGCCAGGCGGCGGCGGAATTCGTAGAGCAGGCGCGATTTTCCCAGGCCCGCTTCGCCGACGAGGAAGGCGACCTTACCGCTTCCTGCGCGCGCGGATTCGAAGGCCGCGAACAGCGCGTCGATCTCGGCATCCCGACCCACGAACGGCGTGAGTCCGGACTCGGTGAGCACGTCGATGCGGCCGCTCGCCGTGCGCTGGCCGAGTACCTCGTGGGCCTGGATCGCGCGGCCCTTGCCCTTGACGGGCGTCGGCTCGAGCGCGCGAAGGTCGAAGTAGCCCTCGACCAGACGCCGCGTCGCCTCGGAGACCACCACGCCGCCCGGGGCGGCGCGCTGTTCGAGGCGCGCCGCGAGGTTGGTCGTATCGCCGACAGCCGTGTAGTCCATGCGCAGATCGTCTCCGATCTTGCCCACGACGACGGGGCCCGTGTTGATGCCGATCCGCATCGCGAAGCCGCGCCCGTGCGCATCGCGCACCTCCGCGTCGAGCGCCTCGAGCTCTCGGTGGATCGCGAGTGCCGCGATCACCGCCTTGCGCGGCGCGTCCTCGAGCGCGAGCGGCGCCCCGAACAGCGCCATCACGCCGTCGCCCGTGAACTGGTTGACCGTCCCCTCGTAGCGGTGCACCTCGGCGAGGATGCGGCGGAAGGCGCGATCCATCAGCGCGTGCATCGCCTCCGGTCCGAGCCGCTCCGCGAGCTCCGTCGAATCCGCGAGGTCCGCGAAGAGCACGGTGACGTGCTTGCGCTCGCCCTCGAGCGCCGCCTTCTGCCGGAGGATCTTCTCGGCGAGGTGTCTCGGCGTGTAGTCGCGCGGCGCGCGCGAATCTCCCTCGGCGGCCGCCGCGAGCTCCCCCCCGCAGCGGTTGCAGAAGCGCGACGCAGGGGGGTTGGCCTGCGAGCAGGTGTCGCAGATCAGCTCGAGCGGCGCGCCGCAGCGGTTGCAGAAGCGCGCCGCATCGGGATTCCGATGTTCGCACGACGAGCAGATCATCAGGGCCTGCCCGATAGACTACCGCCGCGGCTCGCGAATCGCAGGCCGATCCGCGGGGCGCGCCGACGCCGCTCGCGGCCGCAGCGCTTGTCGGGCCGTGTCGCGCGCGGGCCCCGCGTCCGGCGGGGCCTTGACGCGGCGGCCCGATCGGACCGACGATACCCGCTTTCCGGAGGCTGCCGTGACGGAATTTCGCCTCGCGGGCGTGTACCTTGCCCTCGCGATGACACTGACGCCGTCCGCGGATGCGGCGGACGAGAACGGAGACGAGCCGCGCAAGCGGCTGCGCGAGCTCGGGATCGCGATCGGCACGCTCGCGCCCGGGCCGCTCAACGCGATCACCGACGTCGAGGGCGTGCGCGTGGGCCACGTCACGCTCGTGCGCGGCGAGGGGGCGCTGCGGCCCGGAGAGGGGCCGGTGCGCACCGGCGTGACGGCGATCCTCCCCCACGGCGGCGACCTCTGGAACGACAAGGTCGCCGCCGCGACCTACGTGCTAAACGGCACCGGTGAGATGACCGGGAGCATCTGGATCGAGACGCAGGGCGCGCTCGAGGTGCCGATCCTGCTCACGAACACGATGAACGTCGGGCGCGTGATGGACGGGGTCGTGGCCTACATGCTGAAGCACTACCCCGACATCGGCATCGGCGACGACGTGGTCGCGCCGACCGTCGCCGAGTGCGACGACTCGACGCTCAACGACGCGCGCGGCATCCACGTCTCGATCGAAGACACCGTGCGCGCGATCGAGAGCGCGCAGGGGGGCCCCGTGGCGGAGGGCGCGGTCGGCGCCGGCACGGGCATGATGGCCTTCGACTTCAAGGGGGGTATCGGGACCTCGTCCCGCGTGCTCGGGGAAGATGCGGGCGGATACACGGTCGGTGTGCTCGTCAACGCCAACATGGACACCCGCGCGAACCTCCGCGTCGACGGCGTTCCCGTCGGCCGCGAGATCGCAGGCGCGCAGCCGACCCGCGGCCAGGATGGCTCGATCGTGATCGTGATCGCGACGGACGCGCCGCTCGACCACCTCAAGCTGAAGCGGCTCGCGTCGAAGGCGTCGCTCGGCCTCGCGCGCACCGGGGCGATCTCCCGCCACGGCAGCGGAGATCTCTTCATCGCGTTCTCGACTGCGAATCGGATCCCGCACTATCCCGAGGCGCGCACCTACGCGCTGCGCGTCGTCGCCGACGCCCACCTGAACCCGATCTTCCAGGCCGCGCAGGAGGCGACCGAAGAGGCGATCCTCAACGCGCTGACGATGGCGAAGACCACCGTGGGGCGCGATGGCAACACCGCCCACGCGCTTCCCCTGGATCGACTCGTGGCGATCATGAAGAAGGACGGCCGGTTGCCGTGACCGCGGAGAGGTCGCCCACTTTCCCCGGGTAGCCGGATTCGTTACATAAGCCCAACCCGAAACCGCGCGAGGACAGGGATTCTTGGTCGAAACAGCGATTCACGACATCGTCATCGTCGGCGGGGGTGCGGCGGGATTGCGCGCGGCGATCGCCGCGACCGAGATCGATCCCGAGGCCTCGATCGCGCTCGTCTCGAAGGTCTATCCGATGCGCAGCCACACCGTCTCGGCGGAGGGCGGCGCGGCGGCCGTCGCGCGCGAGGATGACAGCTTCGAGATGCACGGCTACGACACGGTCAAGGGCTCCGACTTCCTCGGCGACCAGGACGCGATCCGCTACTTCGTCGAGCAGGCGCCCCGGGAGCTGACGCTGCTCGAGCACTGGGGCTGCCCCTGGAGCCGCAACGAGGACGGGACCGTCGCGACGCGCGCGTTCGGCGGCATGTCGACCAAGCGCACCTGGTACGCGGCCGACAAGGTCGGCTTCCACATGCTCCACGCGCTCTTCCAGCACTCGCTGCGCTTCGAGAACATCGCGCGCTACGACGAGCATTTCGCCACCAAGCTGCTCGTCGACGACGGAACCGCCCGCGGTGTCGCCGCGCTCGACATCCGATCCGGCCGCGTGCGCGTGGTGCTCGGTCGCGCGGTGATCCTCGCGACCGGAGGCGCGGGCAAGATCTTTCCGTTCACCACCAACGGCAACATCAAGACCGGCGACGGCATGGCGCTCGCGTACCGCGCCGGCGTCGCCCTCAAGGACATGGAGTTCGTCCAGTACCACCCGACGGGCCTGCCGGGGACGGGCATCCTCATCACCGAGGCGACCCGCGGCGAGGGCGGCCACGTGATCAACGCGGACGGCGAGCGCTTCCTCGCGACGCGCGACTACGGCGTGGGGACGAAGGCCGAGCTCGGGCCCCGCGACATGATCTCGCGCGCGATCATCCAGGAGATCGAGGCGGGCCGCGGGATCTCGGGGCCGTACGGAGAGTACGTCCACCTCGATCTCCGGCACCTCGGCGAGGCGAAGATCGTCGCGCGCCTGCCGATGGTGCGTGAGATCGCGAAGATCTATGCGGGCGTCGATCCCGTGCACGAGCCGATCCCGATCCGCCCGGTGGTCCACTACATGATGGGCGGCGTCGATACCGACATCGGCGCGGCGACCTCGCTGCCGGGCCTCTACGCGGCGGGCGAGGTCGCGGCGGTCTCGATCAACGGCTCGAACCGGCTGGGCTCCAACTCCCTCACCGAATGTCTCGTCTTCGGCGCATCGGCGGGCCACAATGCCCTGGCGTTTGCGAAGGACTCGAGCGCGGGTTCCGAGGACGCGCTGCGGCGCCAGGGCGAGGAGGAGGCCGCGCGGATCGAAGCGCTGCGCGGCAAGCAGACGGGCGGGGAGAAGCTGTCGCGGATTCGCGCGGACCTGCACCGGGCGATGGAGTCGGGCTGCGGGGTCTATCGCACCGGGGAAACGATGGATGCGACCGTGCGCGCCGTCGCGGAGTTGAAGGAGCGCTATGCCGACGTCGCGCTCGAGGACTCGAGCGCGGTCTTCAACACCGAGCTCGTCGCGGCGCTCGAGATGGGCAACATGCTCGACACCGCCGAGGCCGTCGCCCACTCCGCGGCCTCGCGCAACGAGTCGCGCGGTGCCCACACCCGGCGCGACGCGCCGAGCCGCGACGACCAGAACTTCCTCTATCACACGCTGTGCCATTTCGATCCGGCCGGGCCGCGGCTGTCGAAGGCGGACGTCACGCTGGGGCACTGGGAGCCCGAGGAGCGGAAGTACTAGATGGGCGACGACCGCCGGAAGAAGACCTTCGTGATCTCCCGTTTCGACCCCGACCGCGACGACGCGCCGCGCGCGCAGTCCTACGAGATTGCGGTCGAGCCCGACTGGAAGGTGCTCGACGCGCTCAACTACATCAAGGACGAGGTCGACGGGACGCTGTCGCATCGCTGGTCGTGCCGGATGGCGGTGTGCGGCAGCTGCGGGATGATGGTCGACGGCGAGCCCCGGCTGACCTGCAAGGAAGCGATCAGCGACTACGGCGACACCGTCGAGATCGCGCCGCTCGCGAACTTCCCGATCGTGCGCGATCTCGTGATCGACTCCGATGGCTTCATGGAGAAGCTGAAGAGCGTCAAGCCCTGGATCATTCGCGCGAAGCAGCTCGCGGCCGAGGAGGGGCCGTTGCGCCAGTCGCCGGCAGAGCTCGAAGAGTTCAAGCAGTTCAGCATGTGCATCAACTGCATGCTCTGCTACTCGGCGTGCCCGGTGGTCGCCAACGAGCCCGAATTCATCGGGCCCGCGGCCATCGCGCTCGGGCACCGCTACAGCCTCGACTCGCGCGACGAGGGCGCCGCCGAGCGCAACGAGATCTTTCGCGGCCCGGGCACCGTGTTCTCCTGCTCGTTCGCGAACGAGTGCAGCGAGGTCTGCCCCAAGCACGTCGACCCGGCGGCGGCCGTCAACCAGGCGAAGCTCAACGCCGTGGTCGACTGGGCGCTGCGGCTGATCCTGCCGAGAAGGGGAGGCGAGTAGATGGCCCGCAACGCGCACCCGCGCGCGATGGCGCCCGCGAAGCCGGGCAGCACGCGAACCGCGCCGCCGCGGCTGCCGGATCGGTTTCCGCTCGGCGGCCGCTACCTCGCCTACACGCTCTTCGACTGGACGGGCATCCTGTACCTGCTGCTGGGGCTGCTGGTGCTCTGCGCGGTCTGGTCGCTCGGCTCGGGCGAAAGCGTCTGGAACGCGCTGCTCGAGCGGCATCGCAGCGCGCCGTACATCGGCTTCCACGCGATCGCGCTCGTCGGGGTCGTGTTCGTCGGGATTCGATTCTTCGGCTTCTTCCCGAAGGCGCAGCCGCCCCGCATCGGGCCGCTCAAGCCGCCGCCGGGGCCGGTGATCCTCGCGGCGCTCTACGCGCTGTGGATCGGCGTGACGGTCGTCCTGACGATCGTGCTCGCAGGGGGAGCCCGCGGATGAAGCACCCGCTGCTGAAGCTCGAACCGCTGATCTGGCTGCTCTTCGGCCAGGGCATCCTGCTCGGCACCGTGCTGCTCACGCCCTGGCTGCTCGTGGTGGGGCTCGGCGTCCCGCTCGGCATCGTCCCCGCCGACGCGCTCTCCTACGAGCGCGCCCACGCGCTGGGCTCGCACCTCGTCGGGCGGATCGTGCTGCTCGGCCTGATCGCGCTGCCGCTCTGGAAGGGCGCGCACCACATGCGCCACACCCTGATCGACCTGGGGGGCGCGCGGCGCGACGCCTGGGTGGCGCCGCTGCTCTACGGGATCGCGACGGCGGGCAGCGCGCTCGCCGTGGTGGCCGTCGTCCGGCTCTGATTCCAGAGCGATCCGATCCCGCCCGGGTCGATTTCGGCGCCGCGCGGGCGGCCGAACGACGGCCCTACCACACGCTGCCGAGCGCGACGCGGATGGCCTCGCCACTCACGCCGCTCGACTCCTCGGACGCGAAGAAGGCGATCATCTCGGCCACCTCTCCGGGCGTGGCGACGCGGCCCGGCGGGTAGTGGGCCTCGCGGTCCTTCCAGACCTGCTCGGGGGTGGTGCCGCGCGCTTCCGCTTCGGCGCGCGCCGAGCGCTCGGCCATCTCGGTCCGCACCCAGCCGGGCAGCACCGCGTTCGAGGTGACGCCGTGCGGCCCGGCGTCCTGCGCGACGGCGCGCATCAGCCCGATCAGGCCGTGCTTGGCGGCCGTGTAGGCGCTGCCCGCGTACTCGGCGACGAGGCCCGCCGTCGAGCTCGTGTAGACGATGCGCCCGTAGCCGCGCTCCACCATCCCGCGCACCACCAGCCTCGACAGGTGGAAGGGGCCGTCGAGGTTGATCCGAAGCGTCTCGTCCCAGACCTTCGGGTCCTGCTCCCAGACCACCCGCTCGTGCGCGGAGCCGATGCCGTGGTTGCAGACGAGGATGTCGATCGGCCCCAGCCGCCGCTCGGCTTCCGCGACCGCGTGCGCGCAGCCCTCGGGCGTGCCGAGGTCCGCGACCGCGTACTCGACGCCGATCGACACCAGCTCCTGCTCGCTGCGCGACACGCCCATCACCCGCGCGCCCCTCGCCGCGAGCAGCTCGGCGGCCGCGCGCCCGATCCCCCGACCCGCGCCGGTGACCACTGCGACTCGATCTTCGACTCCTGCCATGTTCACACTCCGCGGATTTGCGATGCGTCCAAGTCTAACGCACGGGGGAGCAGCGCGGATCGCGAATCCTCGCGCGGATCTCCGCGCGCAGCTCGTCGGCGAGAAATGGGCTGCCCAGTCGGATCCGGCGCAGCGCGTCGAGCGCCTCCTCGCAGCGGCCCATCGCGCCCCACGCCTGCTCGGCGAACGACCAGATCGGATTCCAGCGGCGCGGATAGACGCGCAGCGCTTCCTCGATCCAGCTCTGGATGCCCTGCGCGTCGCCGCGCAACGAGGCCACGAACATCAGCTCGCCGTAGGCGAAGAGCTGCAGCGGGTCCGCGCGCTGCGCGGCGAGCAGCGCGGCGTTCGCCGGCTCGAGGTTACCGCGCTCGCGCAGGCGGAAGCCGCGGCTGAGCTCCCGATCGGCGCGCTCGGAGCGCGACTGTGCGGCGGGCGCGGGCTGCACGCGCGCCGATCCGTCGCGGGGGAGGAACAGCGCGCTGCGCGGGTCGATGTGCACCAGCCGCCAGGCGGGGCGCGCGCTGCGCAGCGCGCCCGCGAGGCGCGCTTGGGACGGGACGAGGACGGCGTCCACGCGGTAGCGCTCGAGCTTCTCGCGCCAGCTCTGCTCGGCGTCGAGCATGCCGAAGTAGTCGGCGGCGAGGGCATCGTCGTAGAGCGTGCTCGCGCGGCTGTCGATGAAGACCGGGATGCCGGGCGCGTGGAGCATCAGGTAGCCGCCCCAGTCGTAGTAGTTGAACAGGCGCTGCGGGGGATCGCGCAGCGCGGCCAGCTCGGCGACCGCGCCGCTCGGATAGGCTTCGCCGCTGGTCCAGCGCTGCAGCGGCCGCGGCAGCAGCTGGACGTCGTGCCAGAGCAGCACCGTGCCGAGTAGCGCAGCGCCCGCCGCGACGGGGTCGCGCCAGGGGCTCGAGATCGCCGGGAGGCGGCGGCGCGCGGCTTCGATGAGTGCGGCGACGCCGAGCGCGACGAGCGGCGCGGCGCTGACCGCGAAGAGCGGGATGAAGCGCCGCGCGCCGATCGCCATCACGGCCGTCACGGCGGCCAGCGCGATCGGGAAGGGCGCCGCGCGGCCGCGGGAGACACCGATCAGTGTGAACGTGACGAGCCACCAGAAGCGGCCCGCGTAGCTTCGCGGATCCAGGCTCGCGGCGGTGGCCTGCCACTCCGCGAGCGCGCCGAACGGGGATGCGTGGTAGAGGTGCTGGAACGGGACCTCGTAGATCGCGAAGCCCCAGGGGTTGAGGCAGGCCGCCAGCGCCGCGCAGGTCACGCCGGCCCACACCGCTCGCGGGAGCGGCCGTCGGCTGCGAACGGCCTGCGCGCTCCGCAGCAGCGCGAACAACCCGAGGAGCGCGAGCCCGAACGCGAAGCCCGCGTGGAGGTTCGCCCAGAGCGCGAACAGCGGAGGCCAGAGCCAGGGTGCGCGCCGCCGGTGGAGGGTCGAGAGCAGCAGCGCGGTGCACAGCAGCGTCGCGATGTGGGGCCGCACGTCGAGGAACCAGTGGCACGCCGCGGCGACGAGCCAGGTGGCGGCCCCAGCGGCCAGCCACGAGCCGCTCGCGCGCCGCGCGTTGTGCGCGACCAGCCCGAAGAGCGCCGCGATCAGCGCGAGATTGAGCCAGGCCGCGCGGTCGGGGTGGCCGTCGTAGGCGGCCCAGAAGAGCCGACCCCAGAGCCACGAGTGGTTGGTCCAGCCGCGGCCGCTCGCGGTGTGCGAGAACGGATCCGCGAGCGGGACCTCTCCGTGCTCCGCGATGTAGCGCCCCGATGCGAGGTGCCACCAGAGGTCCGAGCCGTCGACGTGCGGCTGCGACCACGAGGTCGCTCCGAGCGCGATCGCGACGGCCGCGATCGCGCCCGCGGCGCGCCGTCGCGCCTCGAGGATCGCCGCCGAGCCGTTCGCTGTCACGAAACGAGCCTATACTAGAGCCGACTCGGGTAGCCAATCGAGGCGCGATCTGCGCGACGGGATGATCCAGAGGCCGGGCTGCGTGCCGCGAACCGCGAAGATGCAAAGTCCGCTGTTGCGGGCGTCGGCGACCCTTCTCGTCGCGCTGCCGCTACTCGGTGCCGCGGCCGCGCGCGCCGAGTCGGCGCCCGCTGCGCGCACGGATCGGCCGATCGCGCTGGTCGGCGGGATGCTGCTCGACGGCTACGAGGCCGAGCCCATCCACGACGCGGCAGTCGTGCTGCGCGGCCGGCGCATCGTCGCCGCCGACGCGCGCAGCGAGGTCGAGATCCCCGCGGACGCCCACCGCATCGATACGCGCGGCAAGACCATCATGCCGGGCCTCGTCGACCTTCACGTTCACCTGGATCTGATCGGCCACGGCGACTACACGCGCTACTACCAGTTCTTGAAGGGGCTCGAGCGATTGCCCGAGGTGATGCCGATCGCCGCCAAGCAGCTGCTGCGGGCCGGGGTCACGAGTGCGCTGGATCTCGGCACGCCCTTCGAGATTCTCGCGGTGCGCAAGCAGATCGACGCGGGAGAGATTCCCGGCCCGCGCTTGAGCGTCTCCGGGCCCTGGATCACGCGGGTTGCGCTCGAAGGGGTGTTGCCAGAATACGAGCATCGGATCTCGAGCCCCGCCGAAGCGCGCCGCAGGACGCGCGAGAACATCGAGCGCGGAGCCGACGTGATCAAGACCTGGCTCGGCCTGACGCTCGAAGACCTCCGGGCCGTGGTCGACGAAGCGCACCGCCACGGCGTCAAGGTCCACACCCACCTCTACGACCCCGACGACATCGAGCGCGCTCTCGAGGCCGGCGTCGACGTCTTCCAACACGTGGGCTCGGCGCGCAATCCCCGCTACGCCGAAGACCTGGTGATGCGGATCGCGCATCGCCAGATCCCGATCGTGCAGACGGTGTCGCACCGGATCTGGGTCTACCCCGCGACCGTCGCCTTTCCCACGCGCCTCCGCGATCCCGTCCTCGAGCGCGACATGCCCGCGGACATCTACGCCGAGCTGCAGGCGTCGTTCCGGAACTTCCACCGGCTCCGCTACTTCAGCGAGATCGGCAGCGAGATGCGCAACGCGCGCAAGGCCGCGCACCAGTTCATCGAAGCGGGCGCCTACATGGGCGTTGGCACGGACTCGGCGAGCCCGCTGAATTTCCACACGGAGGCGATGGCGTTCGAGATGTCGGCCCTGGTCGATCTCGGGATGACACCGATCCAGGTGATCTCCGCGGCCACCAAGACCGGCGCCGAGATCCTCGGCAAGAGCGCCGAGCTCGGCACCGTGGAGCCCGGCAAGCTGGCCGACCTGCTGATCGTGGACGGCAACCCGCTCGACGAGATCAACGCGATGAAGCGCGTGCTCGTCACGTTCCGAGACGGCGTGCCCTGGTTCGACCCGCTGGGCGCCAGCGTGCCCGGCGTTCGCGAGGTGGGGCGCGCCTACTGAGTCTGGAGCGCCGGCCTCGCGGTCCGCCGGCCGCGCGGTCGCGCGCGGCCCGAGCCCGCGGTCGGATGCGGATGCAGGGGGCGCGGGGTACGGGATACACTCCCGCCATCGGCACACACGCCGAACCCACCAACGAACCTCGGCGCGAAGCCGCGGCGGTCGGATCGCGGGCGTCGGGGCATCGAGAGGCTTCGAGAGTTCTCGAATCGCTCGAATCGCTCGAATCGTGGAGGGGAGGCAAATGGGCCGCACCATCCATCGAGTCGCGCAGCTGCTCGCGGTGTTGGGAGCGGGGGTCGCCATCATGCCGGGGAGTGAGGCGGAGGAACCCGACGTCAACGGCGCGCAGGACGCCGAGGCGCGCTGGGCGGTCGAGCGGGCCGAGATGGTGCGAAGCCAGATCGCCCGCCGGGACGTCCGCGATCCACGGGTGCTCGAGGCGATGCGCGAAACGCCGCGGCACCGCTTCGTTCCGCCCGACCAGCGCGACCGCGCCCATCTCGATCGCCCACTTCCGATCGGGCTCGGGCAGACGATCTCGCAACCGTACATCGTGGCCAAGATGACCGAGCTGCTGCAACCCGAGGCGACGGACCGGGTGCTCGAGATCGGCACGGGGTCCGGCTATCAGGCGGCCGTGATCTCGCGTCTGGTCGCGAAGGTCTACTCGATCGAGATCGTGCCCGAGCTCGCCGAGCGCGCCGCGCAGACCCTGGCCGAGCTCGGCTACGCGAACGTCGAGGTGATCGCCGGGGATGGCTACCGCGGCCTTCCGAAGCAGGCCCCGTTCGACGGCATCCTCGTCACCGCTGCGCCCGGGAAGATTCCGCAACCGCTCGTCGAGCAGCTCGCCGTCGGCGGGCGCATGGTGATCCCCGTCGGCGATTTCTACCAGGAGCTCACCGTGGTCGAGAAGACCGCGAGCGGGATCGAGCAGCGCGTCGCCTTTCCCGTGCGCTTCGTCCCGATGACGGGCGAAGTCAACCACTGAAGCGTGGACCGAAGATTGGGTCCGATCGAAGCGAAAGCGCTTGCGTTCCGGCGCTTTCCCGTGGCTGATTCAGCCTAGGTGGCGTACTTGGCGCGGTGCACCCGACACGCCGCGATCGCGCGCGTGGGAATCCGGGCGAAATAACAGGCCTCGAGCCAGCCCGAGAGCTTTTCCCGATCGGGGAACA
>JBFGGA010000094.1:0-13064 GCA_041579295.1 Myxococcota bacterium
CGGGTTCCTCGCTCAGCGCAGGATCTGGAAGTCGGTGAAGACCCTCCGGAACTGCTCGTCGGAGAGCGTCGTCGCGAAGGCCAGGATGCGCCCCTCGATGGCGACGCAGCGCACCGGCCCCTCGTAGAAGTCGCGCCGGACATAGGGCGGCGGACAGCGCGGCTCTTCCTGGACGATCCGGTTGAGGACGTCGTAGATGACGACGCCGCGCTCGGTCAGATACTCGACCGACGCCGCCTTCTCGTGTGCGATGCGACCCCTCTGGCGGACGGGTTGCCGCGCGATGTGGGCGTCATTCAGCCCCCGGAAGTCGATGGTGGGCAGGCCCGCGTAGTAGGGAAGCGCGCCCGCTCCACCGACGGCGAGCGTGACGTTCTCGCCCAGCTGGCCCTGCTCGACGAGCCGCCGCAGGAAACGCCCCTCGGCGCTGCGGCGCTCGGCGTAGAGCGCCACGCCCTCGAGCCGGGCGATCCTGTGGCGCGCCTCGCGCTCGAAGGCGGGATAGTCGAGCCAGCTCGGGCGCAGCGCGCTGAGCAGCACGAGGGCCACCCCCGCGGTCGCCGCCAGCGACGCGGGCCGCCTGCCGAAGCGCGAGTGGATCCGGGCCGCGAACTCGCGGACGGCCTCCTGGAGCAGCCAGAAGAGATAGGGGAGAAACGGCGCGAGGAACCGGAACTCGAAGCGGTCGCCGCCGATGACCGCGACGTAGCCCGCCTGCGCGGCGAGCACCACGGTGAACAGTCCCGTCGTGAAATCCCGGCGGACCCACAGCAGCCACGGCAGCGTTGCGATCAGCGGGAACAGGAAGTGGTCGCCGACGAACAGCCCGAGATAGCCGACGCCCTGCTCCAGCCAGATTCCGGATACCTTCGCGTAGAACGTGTTGGGCAGCAGCGCTCCGTAGTACGTCCATCGCCAGAGCAGGTGGGCACCGACGATCGGCGCGAAGACCGCCAACCATCGGAGCAGCGCGAGCGGCGAACGACGGCGCCACCCGACGCAGTCGATCGCCAGAAACGATCCGGCGATTCCGAAGTAGAGCATCCCCTCGGGTCGCGTGAGCGCCGCCAACGCGAACAGTAGCGCCGATCTCCACGGCCACGCGTCGCCGCGCGTTCGCTCGGCGACCAACGCGGTGAAGGCCGCGAGCAGCGCCAGCGCGAAGGCCTGGGTCTCGAGCCCGCCCGTGCTCCACCCGCAGAACGTCCGGTTGAGCGCCAGCGCGGCGGGCGCCAGCCAGATCCACGGGCCCGCCACGCCCGCCCGGCGCGCCGAGAAGCGAGCCAGCAGCCCGAGGATCGCCGCCCCGCATGCCACGCCGACGACGTTGGCCATCCACTCCACGGGCAGGCCCGCGCGGAGGAAGGCCGCCATCAGCAGCACCCACGCGAAGTTGGTGTAGCCCTCGACCCGCTCGCCCGGATTGAAGACCAGCCCGTGGCCTTCGACGAGGTGGCGGGCGTAGCGGAACGAGATGAAGGCGTCGTCCGAGAGGAACCACAGGCGCGCGACACCGAGTGCGAAGGCCGCGAAGACGAGCAGCCCGGGCAGCCCCACGCGCAGCGCGAGGCGCGACGCGGGTCCGCCCCGCGCACCCGGTGCGGCGCCGGAATCGGCGAATGAGCTGGCCGGCGGCATGGCGTGCGCGAGCATGCACGATGCCGGGTCGAACGTCATCGACCCGCGGCGCGGAAGCTCGCCGGGCGGCGTGCGGCGCGCCGGGTGCGGGGATTTTCCCCTGGAGCCCGACGAGGGGAGCCTTCGCCCACGCTTCCCCGCGAGTCGGCCGGATCGGTATGATCGCTGTTCGCTGACGGCGCAGCTCGCCGGAGGAACGCTCGATGGATCTCGGCTTGAAGGACCAGGTGGCAATCGTGACGGGTGGCTCGCGCGGCATCGGGCGCGCGGCCGCCGAGGCGCTGCTGCGCGAGGGCGCGAAGGTCGTGGTCTCGTCGCTGCGGCCCGCATCCGTCGAGGCGGCCGCGAAGGAGCTCGCCGAGCTCGGCAGCGTCGAGGGCATCGCGGCCGACGTCTCCGTCGAGGCGGACGTCGTGCGGCTCGTCGCGCAGACCGTGGAGCGCTTCGGCGGGCTCGACGTGATGGTCGCCAACGCGGGCATCGCGGGCGAGTCCGTCAACCTCGCGGACATGACGGCCGCGCAGTGGGACGAGATGATCGGCGTGCACATGCGCGGCACCTTCCTGTGCGCGCGCGAAGCCGCGCGCGCGATGCGCGCCGGCGGACGCCGCGGGCGCATCGTGACCGTCGGATCGGTGTCGGGCTTCGAGAGCGAGCTGCTCGGCGGCCACTACAACGCCGCGAAAGCGGGCATCCACGGGCTCACGCGTTCGCTGGCGGTCGACTTCGCGCGCTGGGGAATCCGCGCCAACTGCGTGGCGCCGGGCTGGGTGCGCACCGACATGACGGAGGGCGACATCCCGCCGCCGGGCGAGCCGATTCCCGGCTTCGGCGCGCTCGATCGCGTCGGCAAACCCGAAGAGCTCGCCGACGCGATCGCGTTCCTCGCCTCGCAGCGCTGCGGCTTCCTGACCGGAGAGGTCTTCGTGGTCGACGGCGGCCAGCTCGCGGCGGCCCCCCACCCGGGCAGCGTCGCGCAAACCGGCTGAAGCAGCTGGCGCGGCGCGTCACCGCCCGCACCCTGGCCTCAGTCGCGTTGGCGCGCACGGTCCAGGATCGAGTCGGGCCCTCGAGATCGGCCGGACTCGGGGATCACTAGCCGCTGTCGGTTTCGATCTGCAGCGTCTCCGTCGGGCGCTTGAGCAGGTCGGCGTAGAAGTCGTTGCCCTTGTCGTCCACCACGATGAACGCGGGAAAGTCCTCGACCTCGATGCGCCAGATCGCCTCCATGCCGAGCTCCTCGTACTCCTGCACCTCCACCTTCCGGATGCTGTGGTCCGCGAGGCGCGCGGCCGGGCCGCCGATCGAGCCGAGGTAGAAGCCGCCGTGCTTCTCGCAGGCGTCGCGCACCTGCGCGGAGCGGTTGCCCTTGGCGAGCATCACCATGCTGCCGCCGTGGCTCTGGAAGAGATCGACGTAGGAGTCCATGCGGCCCGCGGTGGTCGGTCCGAACGAGCCCGAGGCGCGACCCTTCGGCGTCTTCGCGGGCCCCGCGTAGTAGACCATGTGGTCCTTCATGTACTGCGGCAGGTCCTCGCCGGCCTCGAGGCGCTCCTTGAGCTTGGCGTGCGCGATGTCGCGCGCGACCACCATCGGGCCGCTGAGCGACAGGCGCGTCGCCACCGGGTAGCGGCCGAGCTCGGCGAGGATCTCGCGCATCGGCCGGCGCAGATCGATCTTCACGACCTCGCCCTCGAGATCTCCGGGCTCGACCTCGGGCAGGTACTGGGCGGGATTCTCCTCGAGCTGCTCGAGGAACACGCCGTCGCGGTTGATCTTGGCGAGAATCTGCCGGTCCGCGGAGCACGACACGCCGAGGCCGACCGGGCACGAGGCGCCGTGGCGCGGCAGCCGGATCACGCGCACGTCGTGCGCGAAGTACTTGCCGCCGAACTGGGCGCCGATTCCGGTCTCGTTGCAGAGCCGGTGCACCTCCTCTTCGAACGCGACGTCGCGGAACGCGCGGCCGCCCTCGTTCCCGGAAGTCGGGAGGTGATCGAGGTAGTGCGTACTCGCGAGCTTGACGGTCTTGAGCGTGAACTCCGCCGACGAGCCGCCGATCACGAGCGCCAGGTGGTAGGGCGGGCAGGCAGCGGTGCCGAGCGTGCGGATCTTCTCGGCCACGAAGTCGATCAGGGACTTCGGGTTGAGCAGCGCCTTGGTCTCCTGGTAGAGGAAGCTCTTGTTCGCGGATCCGCCTCCCTTCGCGATGAACAGGAACTCGTACTCGTCGCCGGGCTCCGCGTAGATCTCGATCTGTGCGGGCAGGTTGGTTCCGGTGTTCTTCTCCTTGTACATGTCGAGCGGCGCGACCTGCGAGTAGCGCAGGTTCTTGCTCTGGAAGGTGTCGTAGATGCCGCGCGAGATCGCCTCCGCGTCGTCGATGCCCGTGAACACGTTCTCGCCCTTGTGGGCGAAGACGACCGCGGTCCCGGTGTCCTGGCAGCTCGGCAGCTCGCCACCGGCCGCGATGTTCGCGTTGATGAGCAGCTCGAGCGCGACGAAGCGATCGTTCGCGGAGGCTTCCGGGTCGTCGATGATCTTGCGCAGCTGCGCGAGGTGTCCGGGGCGCAGCAGATGCGAGACGTCGTCGAAGGCCTCGGCGCTGAGCTGTTGCAACGCCTCGGCGCCCACCTTGAGAATCTCCCGGTCGCCGATCTGGGCGACGGAGACCCGCTTCGACGCGGCGTCGAGCCGCCTGTAGGGCGTTTCGTCTGCGCCGCGCTCGAAGAGCGGCTGATAGCGGAATTCGGGCATGGGGGCGTTCTCCGTGAACCCGTGCGCCTGCCGCGCGGGCGCAATGGACTATATCCCATCACATGGCCGGCGGGCGCCGTCGGCGATCCAGAATTAGCCGCGCCGCAGCACGCGCGCCTCGCCGCTGCGCACGGTGAGGTGCTCCTGATCGAAGAGCTCCATCAGCGGAACCGCGGTGCGGCGGCTGGTACCGATCAGCGCCTTGTAGTCGGGCGTCTCGAGGCGCCCGCACTCGCGAAGCTTCGCGACGACCTGCTCGCGCAGCGCGTCGATGGCCTCGCGATCGAACCAGAGATCGCCGGGCGCGCGCACGAGTTGTCCGGTGCGAACCAGGTGGGCGAGCAGGTCGCGCAGCGGATCGCCTCCGACACCGAGCCGCTCCTCCCACTCTTTGAGCGATGGGGCTTCCAGCCCCGCGCGCCGGGCCTCGCTCGCGATCTGCGCGACGCGCGCCTCGTCGGCGGCGCTCAGCGTCGGCCGGTGGTCGGGCAGGCGCGCGAGGTCGCCCTCGATCTCGACCCGACCCCGCCGTGCGAGGCGGGCGACGATCAGCTCGGCGCCATCGCGCGCGACGTTCTCGGGCAGGCTCGCGCGCAGCGCACCCGTGGGCATGCCGGGCCGAATCGGCTGCGCGCGGTGGTAGGCGGCGAGGTTCTCGAGCAGGCGCCGCTCGAGCTCCGCGAGCGCGTCGGCGCAGAGCCAGCGCTGGCTCTCGGTCGACGCGATCTCGCCGTCGGCGGCGAGTGCGGCGAGCGCCTCGTCGAACGCGGCCGCGGCGAGCCCGGCCTCGCGTCGCAGCGCCTCGCCCTCCACGCCGGCCAGACCGCGGCGCCCGATCAATACGGACAGCCGCTCTGCGGGCCCGCCCGCGGCGAGCCGCGCGAGGTCGCGCCGCAGCTCGGGGTCGCGGAGGCGGCGGTGGGGCGGCGAAACGTCGAGCACCACGCCGCCGCCGATCGTGCTGCCGTAGTCCGCGTTGCGCGCAAAGCCGCGCGCGATGAAGCGATCGCCGGGCACGAGCGGCAGCGCCTCGCCGTCGACGTGGATGCGCGCGAAGCCGGTCTCCCCGGCGCGCAGCGCGCGATCGCCGATCGGCGCGAGCCGCGCGCGGCGCTTCGCGGTTCCGGTCAGGAACTCGATCGCCGCGCGGTCTTCCACCGGCGCCGCGACCGGGAGCCAGCGGACCTCGACGTCCGCGCAGCGCGTGGGCTCGAGCAGCCCCGGCGCCGACACCACCTGTCCGCGCGCGACCTCCCCGAGCTCGACGCCCTGGAGATTGAGCGCGCAGCGCAGCCCGGGCGGACACTTCTCGACCGCGACGCCGTGGCTCTGCAGGCCGCGAATCCGGCAGCGCCGGCCGGACGGCTGAATCTCGACGGTGTCGCCGAGCGAGAACGAGCCGCCGACGAGGGTTCCGGTCACCACGCAGCCGAAGCCCTTCGCCGAGAAGATGCGGTCGATGCTCAGACGCGGGGGTCCCGTGCGCGGCGTGCGCGGCCGGGCCTCGCGGATCGCGTCGCCGATCGCGCGGCGCAGCTCGGCGATGCCCTCTCCCGTCGCGGAGGAGACCGGAACCACGGGCGCGCCGGCCAGCGAGCTGTTCGAGAGGAACGCGCCGACCTCCTCGCGCGCGAGCGCCGCGAGGTCGGGGTCCGCGACGTCGATCTTGGTCAGCGCCACGACCCCGCGGTCGATTCCGAGCAGCTCGCAGATCGCCACGTGCTCGCGCGTCTGCGGCATCACGCCCTCGTCGGCCGCGACGACGAGCAGCACGAAATCGATCCCCGTCGCTCCGGAGACCATGGTGCGCACCAGGCCTTCGTGGCCGGGCACGTCGACGACGCTCACGCGCCGCCCGTCCTCGAGATCGAGGGGCGCGAAGCCCAGCGTGATGGTGATCCCCCGGGCCTGCTCCTCGGCGAGCCGGTCGGTCTCCACTCCAGTGAGCGCGCGAATCAGCGCCGTCTTGCCGTGATCGATGTGACCCGCGGTGCCGAGGACGATCCTTTGGTCAGCGGGGTCCAATGCGCTCGAATCCCAGGTAGCTCTGCAGAGCTGCGGGAACCGCCACCGATCCGTCGGCGCGCTGGTGATTCTCGAGAATCGCGACGATCGCGCGCGGCACCGCGATCGCGGTGCCGTTGAGGGTGTGGACGAGCTCGTTCTTGCGCTTGCCCGCGCGCCGGAAGCGCGTCTTCAGGCGGCGCGCCTGATAGTCGGTGCAGTTGGATGCGCTGGTGAGCTCCCCGTAGTCGCCGCCCTCGCCGCGCATCGGCATCCAGCCCTCGATGTCGAACTTGCGGTAGGCGGGCGCGCCGAGGTCGCCCGCCGCGATGTCGACCACCCGATACGGGATCTCGAGCGCCTGCAGGATGCCCTCCTCGACCGCCACGATCTCCTCGTGCATCGCCTCGGAATCCTCGGGGCGCACGACCGCGAACAGCTCGACCTTGGTGAACTGGTGCACCCGGAACAACCCCTTGCTCTCGCGGCCCGCGGAGCCAGCCTCGGTGCGAAAGCAGTGGGAGATCCCGCTCATGCGGATCGGCAGGTCGGCCTCGTCGAGTAGCGCATCCGCGTGGATGCCGCCGAGCGTGATCTCCGCGGTTCCGATCAGATCCAGGTCGGTTCCCGCGAGCGAGTAGATCTGGGTCTCGGCGCCGCGCGGGCTGAACGCGAGCCCGTCGACGATCTCCTTGCGCGCGACGTCGGGCGTCGCGAACGGCGCGAAGCCCGCCCGCATCGCGTGGTCGAACGCCATGCGCTGGAGCGCGAGCTCGAGCAGCACGGCCTCGTTCTTCAGGAAGTACCACTTCTGGCCGCTGACCTTCGCGCCGGCCTCGAAGTCGAACAGATCGAGCTTCTCGTTGAGCGCGACGTGGTCGAGCGGTGGGAATTCGAACGCGGGGGGCTCCCCCACCCGGCGCAGCTCGCGGGATTCGTCCTCGCCGCCCTCCGGCGCCTCGGGGTGCAGGAAGTTGGGGATCGCGAGCATTTGCGCGCGCAGCTCGCCCTGCGCCTCGGCGAGCTGCTGCTCGAGCCGCCCGACCTCCTCCTTGAGTCGCCGCCCCTCGGCGACGTGGGCCTCTCGCTCGGCGGCCTCGAGCCTGCGCTGGCCGCCCGCCTGGTGCTCGTTGCGCCGCTGGTTTGCGCCGTTGAGCTGCGTCTGCAGCGCGGCCACGCGTTGCTGGGCGGCGACCGCGGCGTCGACATCGACCTCGACGCGACGGGATTTGCAGCTCGCGAGGATCTCGTCGCGCCGACTCTCGAGCGTGCGGGGATCGAGCATGACTCGAGAAGGGAAGCACAACGCCACGCGGGCGGGCAAGGCCCGAGCCGCGCGGCACTCCGGCCGGCGCACGCGCGGCGGCCGAACCGGAAATCAGCGCAGCGCGAGAGCCCGCGGAACGGTAGGCTCAGACACCGAAGAACATCCCCACCGATCGGCGCACCCAATCCAGCACGTCGAGGTCGCCGAAGAAGGGCATCGGCACGCGGTTGGGAAACAGCCCGAGCGCGAGCACCGCGAGCGCGCAGACGACCAGCACCCCGCCCTCGCCGCTCGAGATCTCCGAGCGGTGCGACTGCTCGCCGGGCTCCCGCATGTACATCAACACCGGAATGCGCAGGTAGTAGTAGACGGAGACCACGGCCATCAGCACGCCGATGATCAGCAGCCAGACGTCGCCCGCGTTCACCGCGGCCATGAAGATCCGGAACTTGGCGAGGAAACCCGCGGTGCCCGGGATGCCGGCCAGCGAGAGCATGAACAGGGCCATCAGCGCCGCCAGCCCCGGGCGGGCGCGCGCGAGGCCCGCGAACGACTCGATCTTCTCGAAGTCGTTGCCCCGATTGGCGAGCGCGACCACCACCCCGAACGCGCCGAGGTTCATGAACACGTAGGCGATCAGGTAGAAGAGCATCGCCGAGTAGCCCTCGATCGTCCCCGTCACGATCCCGATCATCAGATAGCCCGCGTGCGCGATGCTCGAATAGGCGAGCATGCGCTTCACGTTCTCCTGGATGATCGCCATCACGTTTCCGACGATGATCGTCAGCGCGGACAGCAGCCAGAAGATCTCCCCGAGCGACTCCTCGAGCGGTCCGAATGCCATCGCGAGCACGCGGATCAGCGTCGCAAACGCCGCGACCTTCACGGTCACCGACATGAAGGCCGTGACCGCAGACGGAGCGCCCTCGTAGACGTCGGGCGTCCACTGGTGGAAGGGCACCATCGAGATCTTGAACGCGAAGCCCACCACGACGAGACCCAGCCCGACGAGCCCGACCGGGTTCTCGGCGTCGAACCCGGCGCGAATCGCCTCGAAGGAGGTCGCGCCCGCGACGCCGTAGAGCAGCGCCATCCCGTACAGCAGGATCGCGCTGGCGAAGGATCCGATCAGGAAGTACTTGAGCGCCGATTCGTTGCTGCGCAGCTTGCGCCGATCGAAGCCGGCCAGCACGTAGATCGGGATGCTCATCAGCTCGAGCCCGAGGAATACCGCGATCAGGTCCACGGCGGCGACCATCAGCATCATGCCCGACGCGGAGAGCAGGATGAGCGCGTAGTACTCGCCGTGATTGATCCGGAGCTCGGAGAGGTAGGCGATCGAGAGCGCACACGCGAGCAGCGCGGACAGCGCGAGCACCGCGGTCACCAGCGACGAGAACGGATCGAGCTGGTACATCGGGTGGCCGGGATTGAAGACCTGCACCCCGCCGCCCGCGAACGCGGCCCCCGACGCGTAGAGCGTCGCCGCGAGGAAGAAGATCGCGGTCGCCGCGAGCAGCGTCCCGATGAGCGGCTCCGTGACCTCCCGGCCGAGCAGGGTCTGCGCGCGAGAGAGCAGCACTTCGCCCATCAGGATCGCCATCGATCCGATCGCGACCAGCGCGATCGGCAGCAGCACCCAGACGTTCAGGTCCATCGCGGGAATCACGGTCGCTCCTGCGCGTCCGCCGCGTTCGCGGATCCGGCCCCGGGTTCGGCTTGGGCCTTCGGCTCAGGCCCGGGCGCGCCCTGCGCCGCGGGCGCGGGCTTCGACTCGGGCCGCGCGCCGGTGTCGGCTTCGCCCCGGGGCGCGGCGCCGGGCGCCGATTCGCCCGCGGGTCCGGATCCGAGCTCGGGCGCCACCTCGAGGCTCGCCTCGGCGCCGCCGGGGTGCGGCTCGAGCTGGCGAATCAGCTCGATCACCGACGGCTCGATCCGCCGCAGGAACGGATTCGGGTAGACGCCGATCCAGACGATCGGGATCAGCATCGCCACCATCACGATCTTCTCGCGCATCCCGAGATCGATCAGACCCCGATTCTCGGGGTTGTCGACCGGGCCGAACATCACGCGACGAAACATCCAGAGCATGTAGGCGGCGGCCAGCACGACGCCGGACGTCGCGATGATCGCGAAGACCGGAGCCGCCAGATAGGTGCCGACCAGGATCAGGAACTCGCCCACGAAACCGTTGAGCATCGGCAGGCCGATGCTCGACATCGTGACGACCCCGAAGAACGCCGCGTACACCGGCATGGGGTGCGCGACACCGCCGAAATCCGCAATCTGGCGGGTGTGCCGGCGCTCGTAGAGCATCCCGACGAGGATGAAGAGCGCCCCCGTCGAGAGGCCGTGATTGATCATCTGCAGCACGCCGCCGCTGAGCCCGTGCACGTTGAGCGCGAAGATCCCGAGCATCACGAAGCCGAGGTGCGCGACGGACGAATACGCGACGAGCTTCTTGATGTCCGGCTGCACCATCGCGACGAGCGACCCGTAGACGATCCCGATCACCGAGAGCACCATGATCGCGGGCGTGAACTCGACCGCGGCGGACGGGAAGAGCGGGATCGCGAAGCGCACGAACCCGTAGGTCCCCATCTTCAGCAGAACGCCGGCCAGCACGACCGAGCCCGCGGTGGGGGCTTCGACGTGCGCGTCGGGCAGCCAGGTGTGCAGCGGAACCATCGGCACCTTGATCGCGAACGCGAGCGCGAACGCGGCGAACAGCCAGGTCTGGGTCTTCCACCAGACCCCGTCGACGGGGACGATCGTCTGCAGCAGCCCGCCCACCTCGCCGCCGTGCGCCACGAGGTCGAAGTCGAGCGCGCCGGTCTGGTCGAAGTGCAGGTAGTAGAGCACGAGCATCGCCAGCAGCATCAGCAGCGAGCCCACCATCGTGAACAGGAAGAACTTGACGGCCGCGTAGATGCGCCGCGGGCCACCCCAGATCCCGATGATGAAGTACATCGGAACCAGCATCGCCTCCCAGAACACGTAGAACTGGAACAGGTTCAACGACACGAACGCGCCGAGCATCCCGGTCTCGAGGCTGAGCATGAAGAAGAGGTAGCTGCGCAGCGATCTCGAGATGTCGTTCCAGGAGGCGAGCAGCACGATCGGCATCAGGAAGGTCGTGAGCAGCACCAGCATCAAGCTGATCCCGTCGACCCCGACGAAGTAGTGGACCCCGTACTCGGGGATCCACGGCACGTACTCCACGAGCTGGAAGCCCGTCTCGAGCGGATCGAAGACCGCCCACAGGCGCAGCGAGAGCAGGAAGGTGAGGATGCTGCTCGCCAGCGCGATCGGCTTCCAGAGCGCCGCCGGAAGTCCGCCGACGCCGAGCAGCGAGGCGAGAACGCTCGTCCCCATCAGCCCGAGGGCCGTCACGAGCGGGAAGAAGGTGACGATGGTGAGCAGGTATTGGTCGAAATCGCCCATCCCGCCCTACCTCAGCAGGTAGCCGACGATCGCCACCGCGCCGACGATCATGTAGAAGACGTAGCTCTGGGTCAGGCCATTCTGCGCGTACTTCAGGCCGTTCGCGGCGATCGCGCGAATCCCGTACGCGGTTCCGTTCACCCCGACGCCGTCGATCAGCCCCGCGTCGATGTTCCGGTAGAGCACGCGATCCGACAGCGCGACGAGCGGGCGCACGATGACCGCGTCGTAGAGCTCGTCGACGTAGTACTTGTTGACCAGCGCCCGGTAGACACCGGACAGGCGCGCGGCGAGCCAGGCCGGGATGCCCGGCCTTCGCACGTAGAGCAGCCAGGCCAGGATCGTGCCGGCCAGCGCGATCGCCACCGCCCAGGCCGCCAGCCAGAATTCGGTGCTGTGCTCGATTGCGTGGGGCTCCCCGGCGGCCAGCGCCGGCTCGAGGAAGTTCGCGAGGCTGTTCGAGTCCTCGATCCCGATCAGGTCGCCCCAGATCTGCGGAAGGCCCGCGATTCCCGCGACGGCGGTGAAGAACGCGAGCACCCAGAGTGGGTTCGTCACGAAGCCGTTCGGGTCGCGGATGTGGCCGCGCGTCTCGCTCGGCGCGTTGCAATCGCCCATGAAGGTGAGGTGCCAGAGGCGGAACATGTAGAACGCGGTGAGGCCCGCCGTCGCCATGCCGATCGCGTAGAGCCAGGTGTGGCCCGGCACGTGTGAGGCCCAGGCCGCCACGAGGATCTCGTCCTTGGAGAAGAAACCCGAGAACGGCGGAAAGCCCGCGATCGCGTAGACGCCCACGAAGAACACCCAGCGGGTGCGGCGCAGCCGATGCCAGAGGCCGCCCATCTTCCGCATGTCCTGCTCGTGGTGCATCGCGAGGATGACCGCGCCGGCGCCCAGGAAGAGCAGCGCCTTGAAGAAGGCGTGCGTTCCGAGGTGGAAGATCGCGGCCGTGTAGCCGCCGCAGCCCGCGGCGAGGAACATGTAGCCGAGCTGACTCACCGTCGAATAGGCCAGCACCTTCTTGATGTCGTTCTGGGCGATCGCGATGGTGGCGGCCACGAGCGCGGTGATCGCGCCCGTCCACGCGACCAGCGCCGAAATCTCGGGGGCCGCCGCGTACAGGAAGCTCAGGCGGCAGACCATGTAGACACCCGCGGTCACCATCGTGGCCGCGTGGATCAGCGCCGAGACCGGCGTGGGGCCGGCCATCGCGTCGGGCAGCCAGACGTAGAGCGGGATCTGGGCCGACTTCCCGCACGCGCCGATGAAGAAGCAGAGCGCCACCACGTTCGTGAGCGGCCACTCGGGCCCGAAGGGCAGCCACGCGGGCACGCTCACGGACATCCCCGCGATGGCGTCGAGATTCGCCTGGATCCCCGCGAACGACACGGCGGGATGCCCGCTCTGCGCGAGCGCGCCGAAGAGCACCAAGAACCCGACCAGGAAGCCGAAGTCTCCGATCCGATTGACGATGAACGCCTTGCTGCCGCAGTAGGCGTTGAATTCGTCGCTGTACCAGAAGCCGATCAACAGGTAGGAGCAGAGGCCGACGCCTTCCCAGCCGAGGAACATCAGCACCAGGTTGTCGCCCAGCACCAGCACCAGCATCGCGAAGGTGAAGAGGTTCAGATAGCAGAAGAAGCGCTGTACGCCCTTGTCTTCGCGGTGATCGTCGTCCATGTAGCCGATCGAGTAGATGTGGATCATCGAGCCGACGAAGGTGACGATGAGGATCATCACGGCGGAGAGCGGATCGAGCCGGAAGGCGACCTCGGCGCTCAGCGCGTTGTCGCCGATTCCCGCGCCGATCCAGGTGTAGACGTTGTCGATCAGAACCCGCGAGTCGGGCGGCAGCGCGAGCAGATCGCGGAACGCGTAGCACGAGATCACGAACGAGATCAGCACCGCCGCGCACGACAGCAGCCCGGCCAGCCGGGGCTCCATGGGTCGGCGC
>JBFGGA010000095.1:0-12958 GCA_041579295.1 Myxococcota bacterium
CGCGTAGCCCACGGAGAGTCCGCCGAGGAAGATCCCGAGCACCGACGCGGTCGCCTCGCTGTGGCTGCCGAGCAGCGTCGCGAGGTACTTCTGCCACGCCACCTCGTAGACCAGCCCGGTAAATCCGGTCAGCACCGTGAGAACGAGCACCAGTCCGCGCGTCATTCGCCACCCCCTCCGAAGCGCATCTTCGGCACGCAACTCGGCGCGCTTGAGCCAGCCGCCCGGTGCGCAAATCGCCCGAGTGCAGGGCGCGGAGCTCTCGTGGGCGTCGCCTGGTGTACAGTGCTCGCGAGGGTCTCCGAGGCCGCGACGGGGCCGTCCGGGGGCTCCGCGCGCAGTGCGAATTCACGACAGTGGTAGGCGATCGAGACGCTAGAGGACGGATCGGCCCCTGAGTTTCTTCTTTTCCACCTTCGTTCCGCTCGCCGCGGCGCTGCTGTTGAGTCTGGCCGCCGGCCGGGTGGCCGCGCGGTACGGCATTCCGAGGGTCACCGTGTATCTGTTGGTGGGTTTGATCCTCGGGCCCCACGTCGGGCTGGCGCTCGTCGATGCCGAGGGCGTTTTCGCGCGCTTCCTGTTGGGCGACGACACCGAGGCCCCGCTGCGCGTGCTGCAGGAGCTCGGCGTCGGGTTCATCCTGTTCAGCATCGGCGCGGCCTTTCGCTTTCCGGTGTTTCGCGAGGTCGGCCCCCGGGTGCTGGGCGTATCCGCGAGCGAAATCGGTCTCACGAGCGCGTTGGTGGGCGCAGCCGTCTACGCGGTGAGCGGCGACTGGCGACTCGGCGTCGTCGCTCCGGCCCTCGCGGTCGCGAGTGCGCCCAGCGCAACGTTGGTGACGCTCCGCGAGGTCGAAGCCGAGGGCCCCGCCACCCGTTGCCTGATGCTCTGCGTGGGCCACAACAACCTCGTGGCGCTGCTCGCCTACCCGATCCTCGCGGGCCTGGCCTTCGGCGTGGGCGGCGCGGGAGGCGCCACCCTGTCGGCGCTGGTCGCGCTGGCCGGCGGAGGCGCGATCGGGTTCGGCGCGGCGATCTGGCTCGAGTCGATCACCGGGCGACGCGAGCTGGTGTTGCTCGGGATCCTCGTCGTGCTGGCGGCGCTCGGCCTCGCGCACTGGAGCGAGTTCGGCGGTACGGGCCTGGGCATGCTGGCCTGCTTTGCGGCGGGCCTCGCGATCGCGAATGGGTCCCCGCACTCCGACGAGTTGTTTCGCTATCTCGAGAACACCGTCTATCCCATCTACGTGCTGTTCTTCATCGCCGCGGGTCGCGACCTCCACCTCGACGCCCTCGCACAGGGGGGCGCGCTCGCCGTGTTGTTCATCGCGGCGCGCACGCTGGGCAAGCTGTACGGCGCCCGCCTCGGCCTGCGGCTGACGGGGCTCGCGGACTCACTTCCGCGCACGCTGGGTGCGGGCCTGCTCTGTCAAGCGGGCATCGCGCTGGGGTTGGTCGCCAGTCTGGAGGCGATCGCGCCCGCAGAGACCGTGCACCTGCGCCAGGTCGTCGTGGCGTCGGTGGTCTTCTTCGAGCTCGTCGGCCCATTCCTCGTGCGCCACGTCGTCGTGCGCGCGGGCGAGGTCACGCTCGCCAATCTCCTTCCACACGCAGAAGCCAAGGGCCGGGAGGCACTGCGCTGGGTGATGCTGGAATTCCGCCGCAACCTCGGACTGCTGAAGGACGATCATCTCGACGGCGAGCGCAGGACGACCGTCGAGCACGCCATGCGCCGGCGACCCCGCATCGTTTCCGAATCGCTCTCCTTCGAGCGCGTGCTCAAGGCACTCGGAGAGACCGGAGCCGACCTGCTCCCGGTGATCGATCACGACGCCAAGTTCAAGGGCGTGATCTCCTACGAGGAGGTCAAGAACACGCTCTACGATCCCTTCCTGCGCGGTCTGGTGATCGCAGAGGATCTGACGAGCAGCGTCGACGACGCGCTCGAGCCCGACGCGTCGCTCGCCACGGCGCTCGAAGTCCTCGACCGCCATCGCGTGCAATCCTGGCCCGTCGTCAAGGACCGCCAGCTGCTCGGTATCGTCCGCCGAACGGACATCTACGCGATGATGCGCCGCGGCTGACGACGCGCGGCTGCCGCCAGCCAGCCGGGCCAGACGCAGCTTGCCGAGCCACTCCCGACGGATCGCGAGCGCTCGGAAATCAGCGCGCGACCGGTGCGGACTCGGCGCGCACGATCTCGAGATCGCGCAACAGCTTGGCGCGCGCGCCTTCGTCGAAGGCGTCGTAGTAGCCGCGGATCTGGCGCTGCCCGTCCGCGAGCACGAAGTGGTTGCTGTGTACGATCGGGCCTTCGCCCCGATCTTCGATCTCCATGACGGCGAGCTTGAAGCCGTCGATGCTGAGCGACCAGATTCCCTCTCGCGTACCGGTCAGGAACTGCCAGCCCTCTCCCTCCACGCCGTGCTTGTCGGCGTATGCGGCCAGCGCTTCGGGCGTGTCGTTCGCGGGATCCACGCTGATGCTCACGAGCGTCACGTCATCCCAGCCGCGCGCCTGCAGCTCCGTCTTCAGCCGCGACATCTCGCGCGTCAGCATCGGACAGCGGCTCGGGCACCGGGTGAAGATGAAGTCCGCGATCCAGGGCCGCCCCGCGAGCTGCTGGGTGCCGAACGACTCGCCGCTCTGGTTGACGAGGTCGAACTCCGGAAGCGCCCCCCAGACCGGAACCTCCGCGACCGGACCGCAGCCCAGCAGCTGCGCGGCGAGCGCGAAGAAGACGCCCAGCGCAGCCGTCGCGCTCTCGAGGCGGATTCGCGCGGGCTTCGGCCCGCGCGCGCCGCTGCGCGGCCGATCCGCCGCCGCGCCGCCGCGGCTTGCGGAGTGCCGATCGATCGCGGGCACGTCGCTCAATCCTTGGCGGCTTTCGCGGCCTTCTTGCGCGCGAGCGCGCGTTTGCGCCGGACCCTGTGCCGGTGTCGCTTGATCTTCTGCTTGCTCTTGCTTCGCGCCATGGCTCCTCCGAATCGGGAGATCCGAGAAGCTAATCGATACGCGAGCCATGCGCCGCCGTTTCCCCCGGCTCCGGATCGAAGCCGCGAGATCTTGCCGCCGCGCCGCGAGCCCGCGAACGCCGCGGCTACTCGTTGATGATCTCGGTGAGAACGGTCCCCATCGCGCCCACTTCGTCGTCGTGAAGCGACTCGACGGCCGGGAGGCTCGCGATCAGAGCCTCCAGCTGCTGGGCGATCTTCGGGTGAACCGGGTCGAAGGCCACCGCCGTGCCACCCCTTCCGTCGCCGCGCACGATCGTGCCCCAGATCAGGAAGGGCTCTTCGCTCGCGTCGCCGTAGATCGCCAGATGCAGCCGATCTCCGACTTCGAGGTCCGGATTCGATTCGATTCGCATTCCGCCCACGCTGAGGTCTCGGCCAACCAGCACCCGCAGCGCGCGGGATCCAAAGGCCGGAATCTTCGCCGCGTAGGGGTGTCGCGGAGCTGCGCGGCGTTCCTCGGGCGATGCGGAAGGCCGCGGCGCCTCGACGTCGCGCGCGATCTCGGGCACGGGCTCGTGGCTCGTGCCCCCCGCGGCCGGTGGCTGCACGGCTGCGCCGACGGGTCCGCGAGCCGCCTCGTCGCTACCTGGCCCGTGCGCGGCGTCGCCGCCGCTGCGCGCGCGGCTCTCGCCGCCGGGCGGCCGCACCGTTCTCGCGGGCGCCGAACTCCCCGCGGCGAGCGGCCGCGTTGCGGTCTTCGGGGTGGCCTGCTGCGCTGCGGTGTCGGCGACGGCCGCCGGCCCCGGTTGCGGCGCCCTGGCCATCTTGACGTCGACCGGCACGGAGAACGGAAAACGGAACTCCCCGTCCGGACGCTCCGGCGTCGGACGCGCGGCCGTCGCGGAGGCGGAGCCTTCCGAGCGCGGATCGGCCCTCTGGGCGACCGTCTCCTTTTCGAGCAGCGTGCGCCTCGTCAGAGGTCGCGGCGCGCCGCCGCTCTCGACCGCGGAGGCGGGCTTGTCGTGCGGCGCGGACGGATCCGCCGCCGCGGCGCCCGGGTGTTGCGGGTCTGCGCCCATCGTCGGCGGCCCGCCCACCTTGTCCTCGATGATCCACTCGAGCTCGTCTCGAAGCTCGCTCGACAGGCTTTCGAAGCGAACCGCCGCGGTGTGCATGCCCTCTTCGCCGATGCGCTTGTCGTAGCTGCTGCGCAGGATGGTGCCCTCGAGCGTGATCGCCTCGGTGGCCCCGAGAGTCTCCGGCAGCGTGATGAGGATTTTCTTGCCGGCTTCGAGTTCGAACGACGAGATCAGCCGGCAGCCTCCGGTCGAAAGGTCGACGAGCGTCGCGCGCCTCGGAATCTCTCCGGTCTGAAAGGAAATTTCGAGCCCGACCGCAACGCGCGGCTCGCGGCGCTTCTCCTCTCCGCGGTAGAGGCTGTGCATCACCAGCAGCCGAAGCGCCTCGGGATGAACCGGGCGCCTCACCAGATAGTCGAAGCCCACCCGGCGCAGCTGCTCGCGCAGCGTCCTCGAATCCTGATCGACCACGACGACGCGCACGGGCGGATCCTCGCCCGCCGCGGCCTCGTCGATCGTGGAAACGGCCGATATCCGTCGGGGAGTCGCCATCAGCAGCGATTTGGGGGGAGGCGTGTTGGGTGCGATCGCCCCGCCCCGCACGCGGCCGAACTCCACCTGGAGCTCCTCGAGAATGCCCTGGACGTCGTCCAGCTCGCCATCGTCCAGGATCAGAACTGCGGGAATGTGCGCCAAGCGAAGTACCTCGATGCCATCTAGAGGTCGGCTCCCTACGCGTCGTCCGATCAGCTGCTCTTCTGTAGCCCCGACGCGCGCTCTTGGGGCCCGCTTCTCGCGCGCCCGTGGCGGCGCCAGAGCCAGCCGAGGACCCCGAGGGAAAAGGCCGCGGCGACGATCGGCGAGGCCGTCGGCGCGGGCGCGAGCGCCGGAGCGAGCGCCGCGCCGAGCACGGCGGCCGCGTTGTTGACGACGTGGCAGCCCATCGAAGCCCGCACGCTTCCGGCCAGGTGGGCGGCGGCGCCCAGGTAGACGCCGAGCAGCGCGGCGAGGGCCGAGTGCATCGGGTCGAGGTGCAGCGCGCCGAAGCACACGCCGGCGATCGCGATCGCGGGGATCGGTCCGAGGCGGGGCTGGAGTCCGCGCTGCAGCAGCCCGCGGAACAAGAGCTCCTCGGCGATGCCCGGCGCCAGCGCGAAGCCCAGCAGCGCGAGGGCGAGCGTTCCCCCGCGGGCTCCGGCGAGCTCGGATTCGAAATCGAACAGCGCGCCGCTGTCCGTCGGCCCCAGCAGCCGGTAGACGCCGTCGAGCGCGTGGCTGAGCGCGAGGGTTCCGAGCGCGAGCAGCGCCAGCGATCGCCAGCGCAGCGCACTCGGTCCGAGCCCGAGTCGCGCTGCGATCCCACGGGGCGAGCGCGCCGCGAAGGCGAGCGCGAGCAGCGCGAGAAAGCCTTCGAACCCGAGCGTCTCGCCGACTCGACCGCCGCTGCTCGAAAGTGGCCGAAGCGCGAGCAACGCCGCGACCGCGAGTGCGGCAAACGCGATGGCGAGCGCAGCGCGTCCGGTGGCCACGCGCGCAACGTACAGCGATCGCGGCTCATCGGCTGCTATCCTCTCCGGCGTGTCGGAATCTTCCCTCGCTCCGGGCCTCCTCGTGGCCATGCCGCAGCTGCTGGATCCGAATTTCCAACGCGCGGTCGTGCTCGTGATTCACCACGATGCGACGGGTAGCTTCGGAGTGGTGTTGAATCGCTCGACCGACATCACGGCGCCCGTGCTGTGCTCCACGCTCGAGATCGAGTGGCGCGGTGATCCGAGCTGGGAGATCAACTGGGGCGGTCCCGTCCAGCCCCAGACGGGTTGGGTGCTGTTCGGTTCGGACGAGCTCTGCGAGCCGCGCGAGGACGTCAGCCAGATCCAGCCGGGCCTGTGCTTCGCGGGCTCGCTCGAGGTTCTGCGGGGCATCGCGAGCAATCCGCCCGGCCGGATTCGCGTGCTGCTCGGCTATGCGGGCTGGGGGCCGGGGCAGCTCGAGAGCGAGCTCGCGCAAGGCGCGTGGATCACTGCTCCCGTCTGTTGTGAAACCGTCTTCGACGTGGCGACGTCCGAGATGTGGGGGCACGTGCTCCGCGGCCTCGGGATCGAGCCCGCGACGCTCGTGGCGACGACGGGAATCCATTAGGACGGGATTGCGGCTGCGCCGAGGGTCGCTTCAGCGGCTGGATCCTTCTCGCGACCTGGCGATCGAACGGAGCGGGCGGCCGCGCCGGAGCCCGCGGGCGGGCGGGGCGCCTGTGACGGCGCGCACTCAACGCGCTGCCCCAACGTGCCGATGCGGGAGGCATGTCGGAGCGCGAGAGACTTCTGCCGTTTTCGGCGCTGCCCAAGTCCGAGACGGCTCTACCCTCGATCGGAGATTCGCTGCCGGAGATCGTCCGGAACTTCTCCGAGCACGGGGCGTTGGGCATTCTCGCGATCGACGCCTCCGCGTTTTCCGAGATCGAGCGCAGCTTCGGCGGCACCGCGCGCCTCGGAGCGATGCTGTCGCTGCGCGAGGTCGTCGAGCAGCTGATCGCCGAGCGCCTCGGGATCGGCGACCTGATCCTCGCGGGCGAGACCGGTCGCAACGAGATCGTGATCCTGCTGTTTCGCGATCTCACCGAGACGGACTTCTTCAGCCGGGAGCTTCCCGATCTTCACGGCAGCCTCGCTCAGGGCTTGAAGGCCCGAGGAACGGGAATCGGGTATCCGCACCTCAAGAGCCCACCGAGGTTTCCGATCGGCACCTCGGCGGCCCTGTGCAACCCCACGATCGGCGCGGAGTCGCAGATCCGCGAGGTGCTGGAAGAGGCGCGCACCGACGCGGATCTCAACGAGAAGATCGCCG
The DNA here is from genome assembly GCA_041579295.1 of Myxococcota bacterium. Taxonomy (GTDB): domain Bacteria; phylum Myxococcota_A; class UBA9160; order UBA9160; family SMWR01; genus JACZVU01. The sequence goes on from JBFGGA010000095.1 coordinate 6,880, forward strand.
CTCGGCGACGTCGCCAGAAGCTCTTCGAGCTGGTGCTCGAGCGCAGGGTTCGCTCGGTCTACGAGCCGATCGTCGAGGTCGCGACTCGAACGGTATTCGGCTACGAGGCCCTCGCACGCGGGCCCGAGGGCTCCGAGTTCCACTCTCCGGCGGCGCTGTTCAGCGGCGCGAGCGAGCAGGACTTCATCTTCCAGCTCGATCGACTCTGTCGGATGAGCGGCCTCGACGGTGCGAGGGATTTTCCGAGCGGTGCAAAGCTCTTTCTCAACATCCGACCCACGACCATCTACGATCCGAGCTTCCGTTCCGACACCCTGCGTCGGACGCTCGACGGCTGCGGGCTGACCCCCAACGATCTCGTGCTCGAGATCTCCGAGCAGGAATCGATCTCGAACTTCGAAATTTTCCGCGAGATTCGCGACTACTACGGGAATCTCGGGTTCGAGATCGCGATGGACGACGTCGGATCGGGTTACGCGAGCCTCGAGTCGGTGATCGAGCTGTCTCCCGAGTTCGTCAAGGTCGATCGCGCGTTCGTCGCCGGGATCGACGAGGATTCGAACCGCCAGGAGCTGCTGCGCGCGCTGCACGCGGTGTCGGAGAAGATCGGCGCCCGCATCATCGGCGAGGGGCTCGACACCCTGGAAGAGCTCGAGACCCTCGGTCGCCTCGGAATTCCCTTCGGCCAGGGTTGGCTCTTCGGCAAGCCCCACCCGCTGCGCACGGACACCTGAATCGAACGCGGGCGGTAACGCGTCGACTCCGCGGCGCGCGACCGAGCGCGCGCTCCGAGCCCGCATCCGCGTCGCCGGTGCGCTCGGCGCGGTGCGGCGGGCCCGCCGCGGCGTATACTTCGCGTGCAGCTGGCTCGGGGGGAGGCGTGGGTCGCAAAATCGCGGTGGTCGTCGCGGTCTCGATCGCACTCGCGGGGATGCTGGCCGTCTATCTCTACAACCGGATCACCCGACTCGATCACCAGGCCGTGACGGATTCGGTCCACGTAATCTACGGCGTCGGCGGAAACGTCGCCGTGCTCCGGACCTCGCGCGGGACGGTCATCGTCGACACGATGACCTTCCCGACCCAGGGGCGGCGCATCCGGGAGCTCGCCGAGCGGCTCGGCGGCGGGCCCACTCAGCTCGTGGCCAACACCCACTACCACCTGGATCACACCCACGGGAACCCCGCGTGGCCGGCGGGCACACACATCGTGGCGACGGAGCGCACCCGCGCCTATCTAGAGCACTTCGACTCGGCGTTCGGGGAGGGATCGGCGGCCGGAGTCCTTCCCAACGACCTCGTTGCGGAGCGCCACGAGCTGATCGTCGGTGACAAGACGATCCGCTTCTTCCACCCGGGGCGCGGTCACACGGGTGGTGATCTCGTCGTGCTCTTCGTAGAAGACCGCGTGCTTCACGCGGGTGATCTGGTCTTCAATCGCCTTTATCCGAACATCGATCTCGAGGCGGGCGGATCCGTCCAGCAGTGGGCAGGTACGCTCGATCGTGTACTTTCTCTCGATTTCGACGCGGTGATTCCCGGTCACGGCGCCGTCATGGACCGGGCCGGGCTGCTCGAGTTCCGGCGGTTCATCGACGAGCTCGCGGAGTTCGCGCGCGAGTCCGCCGCGGCCGAAAAATCCCTGGAGGCGACCCTGGCCACCGCGGACCTCGAGCACGATGCGAACTTCGAAGAGATGTCGGCCCCCCTCTTGTTCAAATTCGATCGCGACTTCGTCGTGCGACGCGCGTGGGAGGAGGTCAACGGGCTCGTCGAGCCCTTCGAGGCATCGCCGCGGGCAGCCTCGGGGATGCGCTGAGATGGCGGCGTCGGATCGGCCCGAGCGGCTCGGCGAAGCGGAAATCGAACGAGAGCTGCAGCGCGTTGCGGGTTGGTCGGTTCGGAACGGCAAGCTGCACCGAGAGTTCCGCTTCCGGAATTTCAACCAAGCCTTTGGTTTCATGACTCGCGCGGCACTATACTCGGAGACGATGAACCACCATCCCGAGTGGTCGAACGTCTACGCGACGGTCGTGGTGGATCTCGTGACGCACAGCGCGGACGGCATCACGAGCCTGGATTTTGCCCTCGCGAAGCGGATGAACGCAATCTACGACGAGCTCTCCCACGGGAAGGGCGCCTGAAGAGAGCACGTCATACACAATGTCAGGTATAGCGAAACGAACTTCGCTCGAATCGGTGCGTTGCGCGTTGGTGGCCTTCGCGCTGCTCGCGGTCGCCCGCGCGGTCTGGGCGGATCCCGCGGCCCCTGCGGGCGAGAGCAGCGCAGCCGCCGCCGATGTCGATCACGACCGCGAGCGCCATCATCACCACGGCGATTACGAGGAGATCGTCGTGAGCGGATCTCCGACGGAGCGCTCTCGTTTCGATCTGCTCCAGGGAAGCTCCATCCTCGCGGGTGAAGAGCTGGCGCGGCGCATCGAGCCGACGATCGGCGAAACCCTCGTCTACGAGCCCGGCGTGAGCTCGACGTTCTTCGGCCGCGCCTCGAGCCGGCCCGTCATCCGCGGGCTCGGCGGGAGCCGCGTGCGCACCATGGTGGATGGGATCACCTCCTTCGACGTCTCCGCCGAGAGTCCCGACCACGCGGTGGCCGCGGAGCCGCTCACGCTGCATCGCGTGGAGGTGATCCGCGGCCCGGCGACGCTCCTCTACGGAAGCTCGGCGGTCGGCGGCGTGGTCAACATGATCACCGAGCGGATCCCCGTGTCGGTACCGGATCGCGGTTACGACTTCGATGCCCTGGCGTATTGGGGAAGCAACGCGGACGATCGCGCGGGCCGCGGATCGATCGACCTGGGCCACGAAAGACTTGCGTTTCACGCCGACGGCTTTGCGCGCGCGGCGGACGACTACGAGATTCCGGGCCATGCGGAGTCCAAGCAGCTGCGCGCGCTCGAAGCCGCGAGCGGCGAGGCTCACGCGTCCGCGACCGGACGGCTCCCGAACAGCGACCTCGATTCCCACGGTGCGAGCGTGGGGACCTCCTATTTCGGAGAGGGCTGGAGCCTCGGCGCCTCGGGCAGCTGGCTCGATACGAACTACGGCGTCCCGGGTGTGCACGCGCACGAAGCCGATGCCGGGGAGGCGGAGGGAGATGCGCGCATTGATCTCGATCAGATTCGGGTCGACGCGCGCGCGCGCGTGGATCGAGATCATCTCATCTTCGACAAGAGCGAATTGACCTGGAGCTGGGCGGACTACGAGCACGAGGAGCTCGAGGGCGGCGAGGTCGGGACCCGCTTCGAGAACGACGGCTGGGAAGGTCGCCTGGAGCTCGTCCAACAAAGCTGGCGGGCGCTCGACGGCGCGATGGGGGTCCAGGCGATGCGGAGCAGCCTCGACGCGACCGGCGAAGAGGCGTTCACGCCGCGGTCGAGGACCTACAACGTGGGGGTCTTCGCGGTCGAGGAGGTCGATCTCGGCCACTGGGGTTGCGACGGCTGGCTGCTCGAGATCGGGGGGCGCTACGAGCATCAGGGGATCGACGCCCGCGGTGCGCCCGATTATTCGGGTGACACCTTCAGCGTTTCGGGAGGGGTGCGCTGGGCGTTTGCGGAGGGCTGGCACGTGGGTGCGCTGGGCTATCGAAACGAGCGCCACCCGAGCGCCGTCGAGCTCTATTCGGACGGGCCGCATCTGGCGATCGGCGCGTTCCAGATCGGCGACCCGGATCTCGACGCAGAGGTGGCTCTCGGAGCCGAGCTTTCGATCCGGCATCAGAAGGATCGCATCTCCGCGGGCGTGAACGTCTTCTACACCGCGTACGACGACTTCATCTTCCTCGGGCCGACCGGAGCGGAGATGGACGGCCTGCCGGTCTTTCGTTACGGGCAGCGCGATGCCGAGTTCTACGGAGTGGAAGGCGAACTGCACATCACCTTGTGGGAGCGATCCGGTTACTCGCTCGGGCTGCGCGCGGTGGTCGATACCGTCCGCGGTCGGTTTCGCTCGGGCGGCGACGTTCCGCGCATGCCGCCGGTGACCGTGACGAGCCGAATCGAGTTGCAGAGCGAGCGCTTCGATTTCGGTATCGACGTCCGCTGGTCGGACGAGCAGCGCGAGATCGCGGCCTTCGAGCTTCCCACCAGCGGCCACGTGCTGCTCAATCTCGATCTCGACGTGCGGCCGTTCCGGAGCCACCCGGAAATCGGCCTCTTTCTCCGCGGTCGCAACCTCACGGACGAACAGGCGCGCCTCTCCACCTCGTTCCTCAAGGATGTCGCGCCGCTGCCGGGCCTCGAGGTGCGCCTCGGAGCGCAGGTGGCCTTCTGATGAGCCGGCCGGCGAGCGCTGCGCGGGAGCCGCTGGTTCTGCTCGCGCTCGCGGGCCTCGCGCTGGTCGGTTCCGGTCTACGGCCGTTCGATCGCGTGACCTGGTGGCTGGAGGTCGCGCCCGTGCTGATCGGCGGCGAAGCGGCGGAGTCCTTCCTCGGCACCCAGGGCGACGTCTGGGACACCCAGTGGGACATGTGCCTCGCGCTGTTCGGCGCGCTCTCGGCGTTGCTGCTGCTCGCGCGCGCGCACGACCGATCGATGCGGCCGCTCGTCGACGAGCGGGACCGCCCGCCTGGCTGAGGGGGATCGGTCGCGCCCCGCGCCGGCGCTCGCGGGCCGGGCGCGCACGGCGCGGGTTACGATGCGGTGACGGGGCGGCTTCGATTGGGTGACGTTGGGCGCGGACGCGGTTCCAGGGCCTTCCGGGCGTGTATCATCTCGACGTCGTGAAGAAGATTCTCGTGATCGACGACGAGCCGGATCTCCGCGAGCTCGTCCGCATCAACCTCGATCAGGCCGGCTACCGCGTCGAAATCGCGTCTTCGGGTCGGGACGCCCTCCAGGCGCTTCGGCGCTCGCCGCCCGACCTCGTCGTTCTCGATCTGATGCTCCCGGACGTCTCGGGGACCGAGCTGTGCCGGAAGATCCGATCCGATCCGGCGTTGGCCCACATCCCCGTGATCATGCTGACCGCGAAGGCCGCCGAGGTCGATCGCGTCGTGGGCTTCGAGCTCGGCGCGGACGACTACGTCACCAAGCCGTTCAGCCCGCGTGAGCTCGTGCTCCGCGTCGCCGCGGTGCTGCGCCGCGGGCTCGCAGACGCGGACTCCGAGCCCGTGTTGGAGCACGGCGCGATTCGGCTCGATGCGGAGCGTCATCGCTGCATGGTCGACGGCGCCGAGGCTCCGCTCACCGCGAAGGAGTTCGATCTGCTCCGGGAGCTGATGTCGCGCCCGGGGCGCGTCGTGACCCGGGAGCGGCTGCTCGAACGCGTCTGGGGCAGCGACGTGACCGTGACGCCGCGGACGATCGACACCCACCTGAAGCGCTTGCGCGAGAAGTTGGGCAGCGCAGGGGCGTCGGTCGAGACGGTTCGCGGTGTCGGTTACCGTTTTTCCGACGGGTGATCGGTCGCCGCTGCGCGGCGACGAGATCTCCCGCTGATTCTCTCTGGCGGTGCCATGTCGAAGAGCCAGCTGAAGCTCATGGCGGCCCTATCGGGTCTCGTGGTGCTCGTGGTCGGCGTCTCCGGTCTCGTCGCGCAGCGCGGTCTCGAGCGGCGCGAGATCGAGCGGACCGCGCGCTCCCTCGATGCGCGGGCCAACCTGGTTCGCGAGCTGATCGACGACGGCGAGCTCGGATCCGGCGACCTCGAGCGGCTCGATGCGATCGCCGATCGCGCAGGAAGGGCGGCGGGAGCGAGGGTGACGCTGATCGACGCATCCGGCGCGGTGGTGGGCGATTCCGACGTCCCGCTCGATCGCCTGTCGATGGTGGAGAACCACGCGGACCGTCCCGAAGTCCGCGCGGCGCTGTCCGGAACGGTCGGCCATAACGCGCGCCGCAGCGAGACCGTCGGCCGACGGCTGCTCTACCTCGCGGTGCCCGTCGCGGATGGTCGCGGCGGCGTGGTGCGCGTGGCGATGGAGCTCTCGGACCTCGAGAGCGCGCTCGCGGGGCTGCGCAATCTGCTGCTGCTGGCGGGCGCCGTCGGTCTGGCGGCCGCGCTGGCCTTGTCTTACGGCTTCGCGTGGTTCACGCTGCGGCCCGTGCGGGAGATC
>JBFGGA010000096.1:0-12916 GCA_041579295.1 Myxococcota bacterium
ATTGAGTAACTAGAGTACGCTGGGTATTGTCGCTTCGGTTGGTGCTCGAAGCAAGCTTTTCTCTCTGATTTCGCAATTTTGTTGGATTTCGGATGGGCCTTGCGAATCCAATCGTGGGGCGTGGGCTCGACGATTGGAATCGTGCGGTGGGGGGTGACGAATTTTGGTCGTGCGGCTCGTTGGGGTGGATTGAGATCGGTTGGGAGTTGGCGTAGGATCCGGTGGGCACTTTTCGGTGCCGCGGTCCCGGTGACGATCACCCCATCCTGCCTCGTTCGGGCGCCAGAGCGCTTCGCTGGTGTCGAGGGAGAGGTGCACCCGTGGCCGACCAGCGCCTGCGCCCGCGGAGCCTCGTCGACGAGACCCGTCGGGTGATGCGGCTTCGGCACTACAGCATTCGCACCGAGCAAGCCTACGTGCAGTGGATCCGGCGCTTCGTCCGATTCTGCGACGGGCGGCATCCGCGCGAGGTGGGGTCGGAGGAGATCGTCGCGTTCCTGAGCCATCTGGCGGTCGAGGGCAAGGTGGCCGCGGCCACCCAGAACCAGGCGCTCAACGCGATCTGCTTTCTCTACCGGCGGGTGCTGGACCGCGAAGTCGGCGATCTGGGGGCGATGGTGCGGGCGAAGAAGCCGCGGCGGCTGCCGGTGGTGCTTGCGCGCTCCGAGGTGATCGAGCTGCTGGCGCGGTTGGAGGGGGTGCACCGCCTGGCCGCGGGCCTGATGTACGGCGCGGGGCTGCGGTTGATGGAGGCGGTCCGGCTGCGCGCGAAGGATCTCGACCTCGAGCGCGGCGAGCTCGTGGTCCGCAACGGCAAGGGCGACCGCGACCGCATCACGGTGCTGCCGGCGCGCCTGGCCGGCCCGCTGCGCGTCCAGCTCGCGCGGGCGCACGCGCTGCACCGCGCGGATCTCGCCGAGGGCTTCGGCTCGGTGTTCCTGCCCGGCGCGCTCGCCCGCAAGTTTCGCGGCGCAGACCGCGAGTGGGCGTGGCAGTACGTGTTTCCGGCCGCGTCGCGCTCTCGCGATCCGCGCAGCGGCACGCTGCGGCGGCACCACGTCTGCGAGAGCGCGGTCCAGCGCGCCGTCAAACGGGCCGCGCGCGAGGCGCGCATCGTCAAGCGCGCCAGCTGCCACGCGCTGCGCCACAGCTTCGCGACGCATCTGCTCGAGAGCGGCTACGACATCCGCACCGTGCAGCAGCTGCTCGGCCACCGCAGCGTGGCGACCACGATGGTCTACACCCACGTCTTGAATCGGGGCGGGCTCGCGGTGCGCAGCCCGCTCGATCGGGACTAGGAGGCCGACCCGAGATCTGCATCGAGGGCGCTCTCGAGCGTCGACGTTTTGTTGGAGCACGCGTTTTCGGCGCTTTCGTGAGCTTCGGGCCGGGCACCCAGCCGCCGCACGCCCGCGCGCTCACTCGGCGGCGGTCGCTTCCTCGTCGGGGCGGTAGCGCTCGTTGACGGCGATCTTCACGAGCTGCCCGCTCTTGAGCACGTCGTCCGCGAACAGGTCGTTCATCACCGCGGTCTGCTGGATGTCCCAGCGGTTCGCGGTGCGCTCGCTGAGCTCGGCGATGCTCTCGCCCTCGATGGCGACCGCGATCCGCAGCCGCATCTCCTGGATCTTCGCGCGCTCGTGGGGCTCGAGGCCGCGCAGGCTGCGGGGCACCTTGAGAAACGTGCCCGTGTAGCGCCGATAGGACGCGGTGGGCGCCACGGCGGTGAAGCGGTAGATCGAGCCGCCCCGCGCCAGCCAGGTGAGCTGCGCCTGCAGGCGGCCCGCGGGCCCGACGATGTGGCCCTCGACGCGAAATGCCGGAAGCTCGCCGATCCGCAGCGGCTGGGCGCCCTCGAAGCGAAAGCCGGACTCCGCGAGCTCGGCGACGTGCTCGCCCGCGGCGCGCTCCACGTCGCGGCCCGGGCCCTGGATCTCCAGGAAGATCTGCGCGTCGCGCTTCGGCGCGATGGCGCCGACGGCGCGCGGTGTGTTCGCGGTCTTCCAACCCGGTGGAAAGCGGACGTAGAGGTCGAGGTCCGCGTGCATGAAGCGGTCGGCGATGAACACCCCCTCGGAGGCGCGCACCCCGATCGCGATGCCCTCCATGCGGCGCAGGTAGTCGGCCTGGGCCGCGGCGATCGGCGCCCTGCGCTTCCACGTGGTCATGTTCGCGCGCGCGGCGGCCTCGGCGACCCGGCTCTTCGTCGAGGGGTGCGTGTCCCAGAAGCTGGGCAGCCGCGAGCTGCCGAGCTCCAAGCGCTCGGTGTGTTCCAGCTCGCGCAGGAAGCGCACGAGCCCCGCCGGGTCGTAGCCCGCGACGGCCGCGAGCTCCTGGCCGAGGCGATCGGCCTCGCGCTCCTGGTCGCGGCCGTAGCTCGCGAGGTAACCGCCGCGCAGCCAGTCGAGCTTCGCGGGCAGGCTCTGGGCGACTTCCTGGCGCCCGGCCGCGTGGCGCGAGGCGACGTGCACGATCTCGTGTCCGAGCACGTTGGCGAGCTCGTCCTCGTTGTTGGTCAGTGCCAGCAGCCCGCGCGACACGTAGATGAATCCGCCCGGCAACGCGAAGGCGTTCGGGGCCTCCTGATCGACGATCTGGAACGAGTACTCGAAGTTGCGCCGCAGCGCGTGGCGCGCGAGCCGCGCGCCCACCTGGGCCACGTAGTCGAGGAGCTCGGGGTCTTCGACCAGCCCGAGCTGCGCCTTGACGTCGCGCGCGGTCTGCTCGCCGACCTTGCGGTCGACGTCCTCGGAGCGCAGGATGACTTCGCGCTCCCGCTCCCGCTCCTGCGCGGGCGCGCTGGCGCCGTACGCCAGCGCACACAACGCACTCGCGATCGCGAGCGATTCCGCCGGCGCGCGCAGCCCGCGCTTCATCGCGCGGGCTTCGAGAGCCGCGCGGCGCCGCGGTCGGGCTGCGCGACGGCGCGCTCGGCGCCGAAGCTTCGGGTCGCGGTCTCGGCGCGCTGGAGCATCCGTGCTCTCCCGTCGAAGTGGCCGCCCCGGGCTCTGCGATCGGAGCGGAGGCCGCGCCATCCACGTTAGCACCGCGGGGCGCGCCGACCGTCGCGGGGGATCCGCCGCATTGCCGAAGCCGGCCTTCGCTGCGCGAAGCGGTCGCCCCATCGCGCGAAGCGGTTGCTTCGCGGTGCAACGGGATCGCTTCGCTGGGAGTGGGCGTCGCTTCGACGTGGGGAAAGCTCGCCTGCGGATCGGCTGCGCGCGCGATCAGTCGCTCGGCGCGGCGATCCTCAGGCGGTTTCGACCCTCGCTCTTGGCGCGGTACAGCGCCTCGTCGGCGCGCTTGAGCAGATCGGCGGGCTCGAAGCCGTTGGGCATCGCGCTCGCCGACGCGAGCCCCGCGCTGCAGCGCACCTCGATCTCGTCGCCGCTCGTGCGAATGCGGATCTCGCTGATTCCATCGAGGATGCGCCGCGACGTCTGCTCTCCGCAGCTGTTGTCGCTCTGGGCCAGGATCACGCCGAACTCGTCACCTCCGAAGCGGCACGCGACGTCGTAGGGCCGGCAGTTCGCGCGAATCGACGCTCCCACCCGTCGGATGACGTCGTCGCCGACGCCGTGCCCATGCGTATCGTTGATCCCCTTGAAGTGATCGACGTCGATCATCAGCAGGGCGACGGGGTGGCCGGTGCGCCTGAACGCGGCGGTCGCCGCGACGAGCGCGTCGTCCATCGCGGCGCGGTTGTTCAGGCCGGTCAATGCGTCGATCCTCGCGCGCTTTTCGAGCAGGTCGATCATCCGCTTGGTGCGCAGCGCAATGCGCACGCGCGCCTCGAGCTCGATGGCGTTGAAGGGCTTCGAGATGAAGTCCGAAGCTCCCGCGTCGAGCGCCTTGGCGAGGTTCCTCGGATTCTGGTCCGCGGTGAGGAAGAGGATCGGTATGTCGTGCGTCGCGCGATTTTCCTGGAGGTGACGGCACACCTTGAAGCCGTCGAGCTGCGGCATGTTGATGTCGAGCAGGATGACGTCGGGCTTCTCCTGGATCGCGATGCGCAGCCCCGTGGTGGGCGAGACCGCCTTGAGCACCTGGTCGACGACGCGGTCGAGGCGCTGCTCCACCGCTCTGTGGATGCTCGCATCGTCGTCGATGACGAGGATCGTGATGCCCGACATGGGATCCTCCCGATCCCACGAATCGGAAGAGCACTGTTCGGGCTTTACCCCAACGAAATCACAGCGCGGGCGGAAACTTGCGCGACGGCTGCAGCGCCGGCCCATCGCGCCTTCGGCCGGCTCCGGCCGTCCGATCCGAGCCGCGCGTGCCGGGCCGTCGCACTTCGGGTGCTCGCATCGAGCGGATCGCGAGGATCGGGCCGAGCGTACGCCGCGCGGGGTTGCAGGGCGCGCAGATCCGCTGGAGGGGCGTGGCTCGGGGCCTCAGGGCGCGGGGTCGGGTCGCGCGAGTCCCCGGTCCTGCGCGACCTTGCGCATCTCTTCGAGCAGCGCCGCCGAGGGGTTCCCGTCGGCGCTTCCACCCCGGGATTTCTGGAAGCTGCGGATCGCCGCGCGCGTCTTGCTGCCGATGACGCCGTCGATCTCGCCGATCTCGTAGCCGAGCGCGAGCAGCGCCTCCTGGGTCTCCAGCTTGAGCTCCAGCTCGCGCCGCTCTTCCTCGTAGCCGATGAAGCCGATCCCGTAGCGGGTCTCGGGGGCGCGCTCGCCGGGCGCGAGCGGCCTTGCCGGGTGGTCGGCGAGCAGCATGCCGTGGATGGCGCGCGCGAGATCGCGGTGATCCTCGGCGGAGTTCTTGCGCAACACGTTCGACAGCACGGAGACCGCGTAGAACAGGCGGTCCTGGCCGGCGGGCGTCTCGATGGTTGCCACGGAGTTCATGTAGTTGCGCTTGTTGCCGTGGTACTTCTTGCAGACGAAGCCCTCTTCGGGCTCGCAGCTGTAGAGCGAGCCGGATTTGAAGTACACCGCGGAGGGGCGCAGCACGCCCGCCGAGCCGTAGCGGATGCGCCGCTCGGTGATGTACATCAGCCGCTTGATCTCGCGGCTCGACCACTCGTCGACGAGCCTGCCCTGCTCGAGCTTCAGCATGAAGTTCGTCAGCTCGCGCGGCGTCGCGTAGCTGCTGGTGCCGGGGATCTGCTTCTTGCCCTGGTGGGTGAAGAAGCTGCCCTGGCGCAGCTGCTCGAGATCCAGGCCGTTTCGCGCAATCGGATCTTGAATGGCCTGCAGGAAGATCTCGGCGAGTTGGCTCTTCGGGGTCTCGGCGAAGAACTTCTGCTCCTCGTCGGCGGATACCGGGTAGCGCTTGCCGAAGTGCGCGAGCGAGACGAGGTTCTTCTGGAGCATCGCCGCGGCCGAGTTCGAGCTCGGCGACATCATCCAGTCGAGGTAGGTCCAGAGCGAGGCCGTATCCCCCGGCTTGATCGGGCGCTTCGAGACGCTGCGGGTCTGCGGATTCCAGAACGGAACGGTGTGGTGGTCGCTCACGCTGAAGATGTCCGCGGTGATCATCGCCGTGCGCAGGACCCGCTTGCGCGCCTCGATGTCGTCCGGGTAGACGTCGGCGAGGGCCTGGAAGATCGCGAGCGCGACCATCAGCTTCCCGACGCTGCCGGGGTTCTGGCGCTGATGGCCGTTCCACTCCGCGTAGCGCGGATTCTCGCGGTCCGAGAGGTCGAGCAGCGCGACGCCGTAGCGGTCCGCGCTCGGCCCGAGGAGCTTCGCGAGTCGGGCGGTGAGCTTCGGGTCCGACGGCGGGAGCTCCATCTCGCGATGCGCGAGCAGGCGGAGGTCCACCATCGAAAGCGGCAGCAGCTCGCCCGAGGGGCGCTTGCCGCCGGGCATCTCGCCGATCTGGATCAGGCGCTGGGCCTCGAGGCGGCCGATGCCGGTCTCCGCGTAGCCGTCGAGCGGATACGCGCCCGCCCGCTCCGCCGCGCCCGCGACGATCAAGCAGAAGGCTGTGATCGATAAGAACACCGCGAGCGCCGTCAGTCGCCGAACAGCCCGGCCAGCGCCGTGAACGGGAGGTTTGCGATGTCGAGGGGCACGGTCACGAGCCACGCCGCGCGCTCGCACCAAAGCGGGATGTTCTGGTTCTCGAGTCCGCGCGTGACGCCAAACAAGTAATCGGTGCTGTACTGCCAGTCCCGGCCCTCGCGCCACTGCGCGAGCGCGGGGTTGTCGCGCGGCGCGGGGAAGTCCTTGCGCAGCGCGTCGCCGATCGCCTCCGCGCGCGCGGGCGCGGGCGCGAGCCCCAGCGCGCCCAGTGTGGCCAGCACCGCCAATCCCGTCCCGAGCCGCGATCTCATCTCGACCTCCCCGAGCGGCGGCTCGCGCGGGTGTGCGCGGGCCCACCGCGCGGTGCCGCTCCGCCGGGAGATTATGACAGGTTCTCGGCCGCCGTGTATCGCGCGCCTCGCGCGGTGCGGGCTTGACACGGCCGCCCGGCGCGGTGGAGAATGCGCCGCGAAGCATCGAGCGCCCACCTCGAACAGGAGCGGATCGTCGCGATGGCCCGGAGCATCGACTGGCTCTACACCCGCAAGGGCTGAACGTCCTGCACGCGAGCGTCCAAGTTCCTGGACGCAAACGGAATCGAAGCCAAGGAAACCGTGCTCGCGAGCCGCAAGCTGGGGCGGAAGGACGCGGCGGAGATCGCCAAGCGGGCGTCCAGCGTGTTCGTCGCCAAGGGCAAGAAGGTGAGGTCGTTCAAGCCCGCCGGCAAGGCGGGTGCGGAGCTGCTCGACGCGATGCTGGGCCCCACCGGCAACCTGCGGGCGCCCACGATCCGGCGCGGCAGGCTGGTGCTCGTCGGCTTCGACGCAGACCTCTACGCCGAGAAGCTCGGCTGAGGCGACGGGCGCGCCGCGCGCCCGAGCGTTAGGCTATCCGCCGATGCCCGCTGCGAGCTTCCGACCCCCGAGCTTCTGGTTCCAGGATCTCGACCAGCCCGTCGCCCCGCGCGCGCCGCTCGAGGGCGACGCGCAGTTCGACGTCGCGATCGTCGGCGCGGGCTACACCGGGCTCTGGGCCGCCTACTACCTGAATCAGTGCGAGCCCGGCTGCCGCGTCGCGGTCGTCGAGGCCGAGGTCGCGGGCTTCGGCGCCTCCGGACGCAACGGCGGCTGGTGCGCGTACTACTTGTCGGGGATCGAGGCGCTGCTGGACGACCCGAACCAGCGCGAGGGCGCGCTCGCGCTGCAGCGCGCGATGTTCGACGCCGTCGACGAGGTGGGCCGGGCGTCGGCGGCCGCGGGCATCGACTGCGACTACGCGAAGGGCGGCGCGCTGATCGCGGCGCGGTCGCGGCCCCAGCTCGAGCGCCTGCGCGCGGGCTTCGACGAGATGCGCGGCTACGGCTTTGGCGAGCAGGACCTCCGCTGGCTCGACGCGGACGCGTTCGCCGCGCGCGCGCGCATCGACGGAGCGCTCGGCGGCATCTACTCGCCGCACTGCGCGGCGATCCAGCCCGCGAAGCTCGCCCGCGGCCTCGCGGCGGCCGTCGAGGCGCGCGGCGTCGCGGTCTTCGAGCAGTCGCCCGTGCGCGCGATCGAAACGGGCGTCGTGACGACCGACCGCGGCCGCATCCGCGCCGACAACGTGCTGCGCTGCACGGAGGGCTACACCTGCCGGCTGCCCGGGCTCGGGCGCGCGATCCTGCCGCTGCACTCGATGATGATCGCCACCGAGCCGCTGCCGGACTCGATCTGGAAGGAGATCGGCCTGGACGGCCGCCCGACCTTCGCGGACCACCGGCGCAGCGTCACCTACGGCCAGCGCACCGCGGACGACCGCCTGGCCTTCGGCACGCGCGGCCACTACTACTACGGCTCGGGCATCCGCGACTACTTCGATCCCGGCGACCCGGCCTTCGCGCACACCCACGCCACGCTGCTCGAGCTCTTTCCGTCGCTCTCCGGTGTCGAGATCACCCACCGCTGGGGCGGCGCGATCGGCGTCACCCGCGACTGGGCGCCCTTCGTGCAGTTCGATCCGCGCACGGGCCTGGGCGCGGTGGGCGGCTACGCGGGAAACGGCGTCGCGGCCGCCAACCTCGCGGGGCGCACGCTCGCCGAGCTCGTGCTGCGCCGCACCAGCGAGCGCACGTCGTTCGCGTGGGTCGACCACCCATCGAGCCCGTGGGAGCCCGAGCCGCTGCGCTGGCTGGGCGTGCAGGGCGTGCGCCGGCTGGGCGAGTGGTCGGACGCGGCGGAGCGCAGGGGCCGCGACGCGGGCCTGTACGGCCGCATCTTCGACGCCTTCGCGTCGCACTGAACCCGCGGCTGCGCGCGGTGTGGCTGTGGCATCCGATGCCTCGGTGCTGCTCCGCGTACCGGCGCCGCTCGCCGCTTCCGTCCCGCCCGGCGCGTCGGCTGCGCGCGCAGCGTCAGCCGCGCTCGCGGTTTCGGCCTTCCTCGGGCCGGCGCCAGAGGCTCGCGAGCCAGGGCTGCTGATCGCGCGGCAACCCGTCGGGCCGGTAGTAGTGGCGGATCGGCTCGAAGCCCACCCCGCTGGCGAGCGCCCCCCAGTTGTCGAGGTCGTGGTAGGCGCCGTAGCGACCCTGGTTCCAGCCCTCGACGTTCTTGCCGCGCGGATTCGACGCGAACAGCACGCCCCCGGGCCGCAGACAGTCGAATAGCTCTCCGAGCACGCGCGGCAGCTCGCGGGTCGGCACGTGGAAGAGCGAGGCATTCGCGAAGACGCCGTCGAAGCTCTCCGCGGGAAGCTTCAGCGCGAGGAAGTCCTGCTGCCAGACCTCGGCCCCGGAGCGCTCGCGCGCCATCCGGACGAAGGTCTCCGCGCCGTCGAGCCCGATCGGCTGGTGGCCGCGCTCGCGGAACGCCACCAGGTCGCGCCCCGGCCCGCAGCCGAGATCGAGGATCCGCAGCGGCCCCGCGCCGCCGATCGCTTCGAGCAGCGCGTCGATGTTCTGCGAGACGTCGTGGTCGCAGGTCCCCTCCCAGAATTCGCGCGCGCGATTCTCGTAGTAGGCGAGCGTCCGTCGCGAGATTTCCGCGAGGTCGGGATTCGACATGGCTACCACGATGCCGCAGGCTCCGCGCGCGTCAACATCGGGGCCCGACGCCGCGAGCTGGCGTACAATGCGCGTCGGCGCGCCGCGGCAGTGCGCGCCAAGGCCGTCGGAGAACCGCGTGTTCGAGGCGAAGGTCTACGAGTGCTCCACCCCGTTTCGCGGCAATCCGGAGGCCGCGTTCGCGGCGGCGAAGACGGCGCTGCTCGCCCAGGGCTTCGAGATCCTTGCGGGTTCGAGCGCCGAGCTTCGGGCGAAGGGCCCCGGCATGCGCAGCACGCGGCAATCCGCGCTGCGCGGGGTCTCCGAGTTTCGCTTCCAGATCGCCGCGTCGACGCTCACCGCCACGGCCACCCTCGGCGGCGTCGCCGCGGTGAAGGCGTTCGTCGTGCTGTTTCCACCCGGGCTCATCCTCGCGCTCGTGGTGCTGTTCGCGCTGCTCGGTCGCGGCATCTCCCATCTGGGTCTGTGGTCGATCGCGCCCTGGCTCGTCGTCTCGCTGCTGATGGCGGCGCTCGTCGAGCGCCGCACGAAGCGGGCCGTCGATCGCCTGACGCGCAGCATGGCGGTCGCGGCCCGGCCCGATTGAACGCGCGTCGCCGCGGATGCGATCTGCCGTCCGCTCGCTCGCGCCCCACTTCAGCGCTTCGATGCTCCGCGTTGCGTCCCGCCTGCGCACGCGTGAAGCAATCGTGCTGACCCAAAACGCCGCATTTTCGCCTCATGCTCGGCCACCCACGGGTCGATGATTGCGAGCGATGTCCAGACGACTGCACGGCGCTGCTCTCGTCGCGTTTGCCCTCGTGTGCGCGATCTCCACGACCGCCAACGCGGCGATGATCCTCGTCGCGGGCGACAACACCGACTGGACGGAGATCAGCTATCCGGTCGTGACGACGCCCGACGCTCCCAACGATCAGCAGACCGGGATCGCGGAAGGCGACATCGTCGGCAACGACACCGGCGACCCCGCGGTGCTCACGAACTTCGACGACAACGGAACGCCGGGCGATTTGACCGACGGCTACATCGGCTTCCGGGTGCGCATCGGCGAGGACAAGCCGCCGGCCGGCTTCACGTCGTTCTTCGGCGTCGGGATGGACGCGGACACCGACGGCGACATCGACCTCTTTCTCGGCGTCGACAACGCCCCGGGTGGTGGCACCGATCAGCTCGGCATCTTCAATCCCGGCGCCGGCGCGAACACCTCGCCCAACACCACCACGATCATCACCACGCCGCTCGTCGCCTACGCGGAGAACGATCCGATCTACGACAACTACGACTTCAGCCCGGTGACCACCATCGATCCGTCGGAGACGAACACCGACCTCGATGGTGGCGGAAAGGTGGACTACTACCTCACGTTCGTGATTCCGTTCGACGACGTCGTCGCCCAGCTCGGCATCCTCGGGATCACCTTCGACGAGAACAGCACCGTCCAGTACGTGTTCGGGACTTCCACGCAGACCAACGCGCTCAATCAGGACCTCGCGGGCCCCACCGGGGGCACCACCTCGAGCCTCACCTGGGATCAGCTGGGTGCGATCTCGCTCGAGTACAGCGCCTCGGGAACACCGGTTCCGGAGCCGAGCACGGCGCTGCTGCTGGGGCTGGGTCTGCTCTCGCTGGCCGCGGCGCGCCGCCTGCTCTGAACGCGCGCGCGGGAGTTGGCGCGCGCTCCGCAGAGACCCCGTTCGCGGATTAGAATCCTACAAATAAATCATATAGTTACGATTCATGTTGCCTGCGCGCCGGGGTCTCTGACGCAGCGCGTGGAGTGCCGCGCGGCGCCGCCGGGGTTGCGGGGTGCGGATTTGTCGAATCGATTCGAGAGGACATTGGTGTAGAATGCCGAGGTCGCGGGAACCGTTCCCGCGAGAAAACGTGGTCGGGATCATACGGATGGTTCGATTTAATCGCAGCGCCGTGTTCCGACGAATTTGAACGATGAAAGGAATGCAGCATTGCGTACGACTGGAACGGTCAAGTGGTTCAGCGACGAGAAGGGCTTCGGCTTCATCACGCGCGACGATGGCGAGAAGGACGTCTTCTGTCATTTCAGCGCGATCCAGGGCGACGGCTTCAAGTCACTGACCGAAGGGCAGAAGGTGGAGTTCGACGTGGTCGAGGGGCAGAAGGGCCCCGCGGCGGAGAACGTTTCACCGATCTAACACCCATTGCCACAAATTCGACTCGGAGACCCCGCGGACGCAGGTCCGCGGGGTCTTTTCATTTTGCGCCTCGCGCCGCGAACGCGGACGGCGTCGGGTGAGCGCAGCGGAACTCGAGAGCATCGTCGCGCACGGCCTGTGCACCGGCTGCGGCCTGTGCGCGAGCCTCGCGGGCGGTGATCGAGTCGAGATGCGCGTGACCGGCTTCGGCCAGATCCGGCCGCGCGCGGCGCGCGCGCTCGACGCGGCCACGCTGGAGGGCATTCGCTCGATCTGCCCCGGCGTGCGGGTCGCCGGCGCGGGCGACCCGCGGGGCGCGGGCGCCGCAGCCGTGGATCCCGTCTGGGGGCCGATCCGCGCGATTCACCGGAGCTGGGCGGCGGACGAAGCCGTCCGCTTCCGCGCCGCGGCGGGTGGCTCGCTGACCGCGCTCGGCGTCTTCCTGCTCGAGAGCGGGGAGGTCGACGCGGTCCTCCACGTGCGCGCGTCTGCGCGAAGTCCGCTGCGGACCGACGCGCAGGTCAGCACTAGCGCCGAGGCGGTGAGGTCGGGCGCGCAATCCCGCTATGGGCCGGCGGCTCCGCTCGTACACGTC
Organism: Myxococcota bacterium; assembly: GCA_041579295.1. GTDB lineage: Bacteria > Myxococcota_A > UBA9160 > UBA9160 > SMWR01 > JACZVU01. The sequence goes on from JBFGGA010000096.1 coordinate 11,779, forward strand.
CATCGGCTGCTCGACGAGGGCCGCCGCTTCGCGGTTTTCGGCAAGCCGTGCGACGTCGCGGCCATTCGGAATCTCGCGCGCATCGATCCGCGCGTCTCCGAGCAGATTCCCTACCTGCTCACGATCTTCTGCGGCGGCGTGCCCAGCCTGCACACCGCGCGCAAGATCGCGTCCTTCTTCGGTGTCGACGAGGAGGAGGTCGAGGTGTTTCGCTGGCGCGGAAACGGCTGGCCCGGACCCACGCACATCGAAACCCGCGACGGTCGCGTCTACGACCTCAGCTACGATGAAACCTGGTTCGACCCGGCTCGACCCTGGAGCTACGACATCCAGTTTCGCTGCAAGATCTGCCCCGATGCGGTCGGCGAGCTCGCCGACGTCGCCTGCCCGGACGGCTGGGTGATGCGCGACGGCCAGCCGATTCACGAGGAGGCGCCCGGCGTGAACCTCATCCTGGCGAGGACCGAGCGCGGCGAGCGGCTGGTGGCGGCCGCGGCCGCCGCGGGCGCGATCGAGCTGGCGCCGTTTTCGATCGAGCAGCTCGACGCGATGCACGCCGACCACCTGCCGCGGAGACTCGAGAATTTCGCGCGGGTGCTCGCGCTCCGGCTGATGGGGGAGCCCGCGCCGTCGTTCTCGGGTTTTCGGCGCTGGAAGATGTTCCGCAGGGCGGGTCTGCTGCGCAGCCTTCGCGCGTTTGCGGCAACGGCGCGGCGGGTCCGCGCGCGCGCCCATCGCGAGCCTCTGCACTAGAAGCCCGACCCAGGACTGGCGCGACGGCCCGACGCCGATCCATCGCTGCTGGTGACGGGGCTCACCGCAGCTCGCTTGGGCGCGCGAGCGCCTGCGGGCTTCGCGCGTCTCACCCGAAACGCGACCGGCGCGGCAGCTGCGGGCTGTGCGCGTCTCACCCGGCGTTCGCACGGCGCGGCTGCGGGGCTTTGCGCGCTGCAGCCGGATGCGCGGATGTCGCGGTGACCCGGCTCACAGAGCCCCATCCGCGGCGGCCGATACGTGAGATCGACAGGGAGTGCAGGAGCGGAAAGTCGCGGGGCCCGCCCCGCGACGTCCATTGACTTGGAGTCGCTGCATGCATTCGCGATTTGTCTCGGTCTCCGCGATCGCGGTGATCACCCTC
>JBFGGA010000097.1:0-12885 GCA_041579295.1 Myxococcota bacterium
CACCAGGCCCCAGCGGCGCGGCGCGAGCTGCGGCCCGCGCTCCGCGGTCGGAGCGGAAACGGTCGCGATGTCCTGCCCCGGCGCCACGTTGAAGCGCGCCCGAAGCTCGGGAACCGCTTCGAGACCGAAGTGGTCGGCGATCACCGTAGGCGAAGTGCTGAGCGTAAAACGACCACACACGGCAGACCTCCAGCCTCGCTCCCCCTGCTACAGTACCGCGTTCGCGATCTCCGGGGAGAACCAGCGTGCGCGATTCGAGCACCGCAACCGCCTCCAACGCGCTGCTGATCGTCCGCGGCGCGATCGGCGGTTGCCTGATGGGCCTCGCGAACCTGGTCCCGGGCATCAGCGGCGGAACCATGCTCCTCGCGGCAGGCGTCTACCCGGCCTTCATCTCGGCGATCGCGGAGATCACGACCTTCCGCTTCCGCCTCCGCTCGCTGATCTTGCTCGCATCGGTCGTCGCGAGCGCAGCGCTCGCGATCCTGCTGCTGGCCGGCGGCGTGAAGAACCTCGTCGTCGACCACCGCTGGATCATGTACAGCCTGTTCATCGGCTTGACACTGGGTGGCGTACCCCTCGTATCCAGGATGGCGCGGCCGTTCTCGTCGCCGGTCTGGCTCGGAGCCGTGGGCGGCTTCGCGGTGATGCTCGCGATGGCCGCCACGCGCGGAGCCAGCGGCGGTGGCGAGGGCCCCAACGTGGCGCTGCTCGTGCTCTCCGGTGTAGCCGCGTCGTCCGCAATGATCCTGCCGGGGGTCAGCGGGGGCTATCTCCTGCTCCTCCTCGGCCAGTACGAGGCCATCCTCGGCACGATCGACCAGCTCAAGCGCGGCCTGCTCGGCGACGGCGCGGGTGGCGGCGCCGATCTCGCGCTCGTGCTCGACGCGCTCGGCGTGGTGCTTCCGCTCGGCATCGGCATCGCCGTGGGCGTCGTCGGCGTCAGCAACCTGTTGCAGTGGTTGCTCCGCCGCCACGAGAAGGCGACGCTCGGCGCGCTGCTCGGTCTGCTGCTCGGCGCGGTCGTCGGGCTCTGGCCGTTCCAGGAGCCGACGCCGCCCGTCCCCGGCGAGACCCTCAAGGGGCGGATCGTCAGCGCGGAGAATGCGCACGGCTTCGAGCGCGACGATTGGCGACTCGTCGCGTTCGATCCCGACGCGCGCGAGGTCGCGGCCGCCCTCGCGCTCGTCGCCGCTGGATTCGGCGCGACGCTGCTGATTGGGCGGCTCGGTCGATCGGACGCGACCGACGCATAGCCGGGCCGGCCGCGCACCGCGAAGCCGGCGGGCTTCGGCGGGCGCGCTCGAATCGACGTCAACGGGCATCGTGGGTAGTCGATTACCCAGCTTGCCGGTCCGCGCGCGCGCGCACGACGCGCAGGCAACCGGCAGCGATGGCCGGACTCGCGCAGCGCAGATCCGATTCTCAGCCGGACCTCGCATCGCGAGCCCCCGCGCACAATTCTTGCATCGAATTGCTCCGGACGGGTCCATCGCCGCGACGAGGTAATCCGATGTTCCTTTCGAAGCACGCAATCCGCGCGTCGAGCCCCTGCTGGATCGCCGCGCTCGCGCTCCCGATTGCGGGATGCATGGCGTACAACAAGACGACTTCCGACTTCGAGCGGACGCCGATCGTCAACACGGGCACGCGCGCGACGATCCTCTACCCGGGCCAGGGCGCGCCCGCGATGCCCGGCTCGCAGCCGCCGGGCACACAGCTCCCGCCCGGAACCCCTCCGCCGTACGCGCCGCCCGGCGCGACCGGACAGCCGGCGCCGGCGGGCGCGGGTGGACAGCCGCCCGCGCCGGGTGTGCCGCAGCCGCCCGAAACGGCGCCGCAGGCGCAGGGGAGCCCGCAACCCGGCGCGGCACCGGACGGGCAGATCTCGTTTCTCGGCGGATCGAGGATGGACGAGAGCCGGCACGTCGACATCCGCCGGGAGCCGCTGCTCGTGAAGTATCTGACCGCGCCGTTCAAGCTCGCCGCCGCGCCGTTCGTGCTCGCCAAGGAGGCGCTCGAGGGAGAGCCGGAGCCCGGCCCGCCCGTCCCCGAGCCGCCCGCGCCCCGGCTGCCGCAGCCCCCGCCCGGAGCGGCGACCGCGCGCCCGCCGCAGGCCCCGCCCAGCGACTACGAGACCGCGATGCTGCGCGATCTGGAGCGCCAGCTCGACGAGCGTCGCGCGCTGGAGCGGAGCGAATCGCCCCAGCCTCCGATCGCACGCGCGCAGACGCACTCGCTCTCGATCGCCGACGAGCTGCGCGAGCTGCAGCGGACGCCCGAGCTGCCGCGCGCGAGGCCCGAGCGCGCCGCGTCACCCGAGCCCTCGACGGCCTCGGAGGCCCCCTCGAGTCGCGACGCCGGGGACTTCTTTCCGACGGCCAGCGGAATCGTCGACCGCAACGACGACGGCCGGATCGATCAGTGGATCTTTCGCGAGCACGGCGAGATCGCGCGGCAGGTGCTGGACGAAGATTTCGACGGCCGGCCCGATCGAACGCTGATCTTCGACCCGCAGACCCATCGACCGCGCCGGGTCGAGGAGGACACGAGCGGCGACGGCACCGTCGATTCGTGGACCGACTACCGCGACGGTGCGATCGCGAGGCGGCGCTCGGACGCCAACGGCGACGGGATGGTGGATACCTGGAGCTTCTTCCGCGCGGGCGAGCTCGCGCGCCACGAGCAGGACACCAGCGGTGACGGCTTCCGAGATGTGGTTTCCTTCTTCGAGGAGGGTCGGCGGGTTCGCGAGGAGCGCGACGCCGACGGCGACGGGCGGCCAGACGCGATCCTTTACTACGACGGCGACGAGCAGCTGATTCGCCGCGAAGAGGATCGAGACGGAGACGGGAGCTTGGAGGTCGTATCGCACTACGAGGCCGGCCGACTCGTGCGCCGCGAGCTGCTCGAGGTCCCCGCGCGGGTCGGAAGGCTTCCGGAAGCCGAGCCCGAAGGGGCGACGCGTTAGGCCGTGCCGCGGACGATCGGACAGGCCATCGCTTTCCTGCTCGGCCTCTGGCTCGCCTTCGCGCTCTCGCCGCTGGTCGTCGAGTTCGCCGCGAGCGCGGACGACGCGAACTTCGCGAGCCTGGAAGCGGACCTGCTGGACCGGGTGAACCGCGTCCGTGGCGAACGCCACCTGATCCCGCTGACGAGGCGGAGCGATCTGGACCGGGTCGCGCTCGCCCACAGCGTCGACATGGCGCGCCGGGGCTACTTCAGCCACCAATCCCCCGACGGCGCCAGCCCGATCGACCGCCTCAAGCGACACGGCGTCACGGACATGCGCCTGGCCGCCGAGAACCTCGGCAAGACGACGGAGTCGGACCCGGGCGCGCAGATCGTGCGGAGCTGGCTCCGATCGCCGGACCACCGCGACAACCTGCTCGCACCGGCCCTCAACTTCACCGGAATCGGCGTCGCGCGAGGGGCCGACGGCAGCCTGATCTACACGCAGGTGTACATCCTCGTGCCGCGCTGAGGCGCGCCGTTTGCGGGCGCGCGGCGGGCGAACCTCGGGCGCTCGGACTCAGTGCTGAAAGATGGCCGTCAGCTGTCGATCGTTCCAGTAGACGTCCATCGGATGCGATGGATCCAGCCGCTCGGGCAGCACGACGTAGCCGAGCACGCTGCTGCCGTTTGCGAGCGGGCCCAATGCGCCCCGGATCACTCCCAGCTGGTCGGGATCGTCGCTGCTCGGGTGGAACGCGATGCCGTTCTGTACGAAGGTGAGGTTTCCGTAGAATGCCCCCTGCGAGGCGGCGTCGGCGACGAACAGCACCACGGGGCCCCGGTTCGCGCGGCTGCGACCGGCGAGGTGCTCGCGCAGGCGCGCCTCGAACGCGAGTGAGCGCGCGAGCCGCACCCGCGCACCGGACCCATCGTCCGAGAACGCGGCGGGCGCCACGCGCTGCGACAGCTCGACGATCATCGCGAGATCGGCGATTTCGGTATCCGCCAGCGGCAACGCCGGGCCGGCCATCTGGCCGCCCGAGCCGACGGGCGGCGCGGGTTCGGGCGCACGGCTCGCGCCGCGCGGGGCGAGGTGCGGGCCTTCCGGCCGCTCGGGAGCGCGCCGCGGAGCGTTCGGTCCTTCGCGCGTGCGGCCGAGCGGCTCGGAATCGCGCGGCGGCTCCTGGATCAGGTTGTAGGGGTTGTTGGGGTCGTTTCTGCGATGAAAGACCTCCCAGCCGTAGGGCCGCGGGAGGTACTCGGGCTTCATCGGCGGCACCTCGCTCGGCTCGACAGCCTTGGCGTCGCGACACGGCACGGACTCGGCGCGCTGGACGATGAACATGCTGCCGTCGGGGCAGACGCCGGTGACGCTCGCAGACCCCGGAGCGCCCGCGAACAGAGCGGTGGCGACGAGGGCGAAAGCCCAGCCGGTCGAGCGGCGAACGTGCGCGTCAGCGCGAGCCATCGAGAGCACCCCGAGTCGCAGATCCGTCCCATTCTAGATCGAAAAGGCATTTACAATCAATGAGATAGAGGTGTCTATCGAAAGCGGATTGACAACTCCCGATAAGCCCCCCGCCGCGCCGTGTTGACCGCTCAATTGCCGCCCGCCTGCCCCTGGCCGCGCAGGCCGCGCGCCGCCTGCAGCAGCGCGCGCCGCTCGCGCCCGCTCAGCCGCCGGGCCTCGCCGGGCGCCAGCTCGCCGAGCTCGAGCGGCCCGATCCGCACCCGCACGAGGCGCAGCACGGGATGTCCCAACGCGCGCAGCATGCGCCGAATCTGGCGCTTCCGGCCCTCGACGAGGACGAGCGCGAGGCGCGTCGTCCGGGTCTCGGGATCGAAGCGCACCGCGCCGGTGCGCGCCGGCGCCGTGCGGCCCTCCTCGAGCTCGACGCCCTCGGCGATGCGCCGCAGCGTCGAGCGATCGAGCGAGCCGCGAACCGTGACCCGATACTCGCGCTCTTCACCGAACGAGGGGTGCAGCAGCGCGTGCGTGAGCGCGCCGTCGTTGGTGAGCAGCACCAACCCCTCGCTCAGCAGGTCGAGCCGGCCGACCGGAAACAGGCGGGCGTTCGATCCCTCGACCAGATCGATCACCGTCGAGCGACCATGCGGGTCCGAAACGGTCGTCAGCACGCCCCGCGGCTTGTGGACGATCCAGTACTCGAGCGACTCGCGGCGAACGCGCTCGCCGTCGAGCGCGATCTCGTCGCGCTCGGCGTCCGCGCGTTCGCCCAGCTGCGCGACGCGACCGTTGACCGTGACCCGGCCGGCTCGGATCAGATCTTCGGCGGCGCGGCGCGAAGCCACGCCCGCGGCCGCGAGGATCTTCTGGATTCGCTCTCCGGTCGGGCCGGATCGCGTGGCCCTCGGCATCGGCGTTCCGGGGTTCTAGTGCGGCTTGCCGACGACTTCGACGTCTTCCAGCGAGATCTCGGCTCCGGGCGGCGCGTCCGGGCCGGCGTCGAGCTCGGCGGCGAGCGATTCGACGTCCTGGGCCGCGAATGCGTCGCCGATGTCCGCGGCCTCGAGCGCGATCTCTTCGAGCTCCCGCAGCGTCGGAAGATCGTCCAGGTCGGCCAATCCGAAGATCTCGAGGAAGCGCTTCGTGGTCGCGTAGAGCATCGGGCGACCCGGCACCTCCCGGTGACCCGCGAGCTTGATGAGCTTGCGCTCGAGCAGGCTCCGCATCACGGGGCCAGCGTCCACACCGCGCACGTTCTCGACCTCCGCGCGGGTCAGCGGCTGCCGATAGGCGACGATCGCGAGGGTCTCGAGCGCGGCGTTGGAGAGCCGCAACGGGCGAGCGTTCTGCAGCTGCTGGAGATAGGGGGCGAACTCCGCGTGGCTGCGCATCTGATAGCCGCCCGAGACCTCGCAGATCTCGAACGCGCGCCCCTGCGCGAGGTACTCGGCGTTGAGCTCGTCGACGAGCGCTCGGGCCTTGGCGGGCGTGCAGCGCGGGATGAGCTTCGCGAGCCGGGCCGTCGAGATCGGCTCCGGGGACGCCAGGATCAGTGCTTCGGCAATGCGGCGCTTGTCGATCTGGCTCATCGCTCCCCCGTCACATCGATTCCGGGATCTGGTCGATCCATGCGGTGTCGCCGGGGTCGATCGCGCGGCGCAGGTGAATGGGCCCATCCGGGACGCCCCGGTCGTCGAGCCCCTGGTAGATGCGGATCGCGGCGAGTCGCGTCAACTCGAGAATCGCGAGGAAGGTCACGACCACGAGAAGCCGGGTGTAGGGCCGATGCGGCTCCTCGCGCAGCAGGACGTCGAAGTCGATGCTGGCGCGGGGCTCGAGCACCGTCATGATCTCCAGCATGCGTTCGCGAACCGTGATCTCCTCGGCTTCGATCTCGTGCGGTCTCGCGTCGGACTCGCGGCTCGCGGCGAGCGCGCGTCGATACGCCTCCACGAGGTCGAAGAGCTCGACGTCGATCTCCCGCTCCGACTCGGCGGGCGCCTCCAACCCGGCGGCGTGCGCCGCAAAGACGTCGCGACCGAGGCGCTTGCGCTCGCCCAGCTCGGCCGCGACCTCCTTGAACCGCTGGTACTCGAGCAGGCGGGCGATGAGCTCCGCGCGCGGGTCGACCTCCTCGCCGTCCTCGCCGACGCGCTCCGCGGGCAGCAGCATTCGCGACTTGATCCAGGCGAGCGTCGACGCCATGACGAGGTACTCGCCGACCACCTCGAGATCGAGCTCGCCCATCAGCCTCAGGTACTCGAGATACTGCTCGCCGATCCGCGCGATCGGGATGTCGGTGATCTCGACCTCGTTGATTCGAATCAGGTGCAGGAGCAGGTCGAGAGGCCCCTCGAAGACCGGTAGGCGCACCGAATAGGTCACGAGCGACTCGGTGGCGAGCGCGACGGGATCGGATTCGGGCACAGAGGCGGTCACGGCTTCCCCCTCGAGAGGGATTTCGGCGCGAAAGGGGGGATTTAGCCGGATTATGCGCGATCTCCGCGTCGCGGGCAAGCGTCAACGCCGCTTCGACCGGCGCGCCGCCGCGCGCTTCGGAGCACCCCGACGCCGCGCGAGTTCGCGCGCCAACGCGATCGCTTCGTCGCGGTCCTTCAGCGCGCCATCGAGGTAGGCGATTCGAATTCGCTCCAGCACCCGCCCGAGGGCCGGACCCGCGAGCCCGATCTCGAGCAGGTCGTCGCCGCCGATCGGCGATCGGCGCATCCGATCCTCGAGCGCATAGCGAGTGATGCGCCCCCGCAGCTTCGACTCGCAGAGCGCGTAGAGCGCGTAGAGCTCCTCCTCGCTCAGCGGGGCGAGAACCGCGTCGATCGCGCCGCGCCCGCGCGCGCGCAGCAGCGCGGCCGTCCAGCCGACGCTCGCCTTCGGGAACCGGGCGATCGCCTGCGCGACCTCACCGCGAACCGAGAAGCGCTGCAGCGCCCGACGCCGCAGCGCGGGCGAGCCCGGCGCCAGCCAGACGCTCAGACCCGCGACCCAGCTTCGAAAGCGGCCGGATCGCCAGGGTGGGGAGGCGATCGCCCGGCCCAATCGGCGCAGCGGGACGACGGCCGCGCGCGGCAGATCCAGGCCGGGCTCGAGCGCACCGAGCACGTGCCAGGTCGAGAGCAATCGCAACACCCCGGACGGGTCGACGCCGAGCTGGGCGTCCTCGAAGGTCTTCACCAGCTCGCGCCGCAACCGATCCCCGCTGACGCGTCCGAATACGCCGTCGCGCAGCGCGTCGCGCAGGGCGGTCCGAGATCCGCGCGTGAGCGACAGCCCCAGCCGCGGCCCGAGCCGCGCCGCACGCAACGCCCGGGTCGGATCGTCGTGAAAGCTTCTCGGATGCAGAATCCGCAGATGGCCGCTCGCGAGATCGGCAATTCCCTCCGCCGGGTCGACGATCCCCGAATGCTTGCGCTGGGCCTCGCGAGAGAGCGGCAGCGCCAACGCGTTGACGGTGAAGTCTCGCCGCGCGAGATCGTCCTCCAGGCTGCCCGGCTCGACACGCGGCAGCGCCCCGCCATGCGCGTACGTCTCGCGCCGAGCTGCCGAGAGGTCGACCGCAGTCGCCTCGCGCTGGAGTCGAACGGTTCCGAAGCGATCGTGACGCGTCACGCGGGCGTCCGGAGCCGCCGCCAGCGTCGCCAACGCCACCGCATCGCCGCCTTCCAGCACGAGATCCACGTCGCGAATCGGCTTGCCGGAGAGCAGATCGCGCACGGGTCCGCCGACCGCGTAGACCGCGAAGCCGCGAGAATCCGCCGCTTCCAGAACCGAATCGAGCAAGGCCGCCGACTCGTTCTGCAGCGCCTTGCGGAACTCGGCCGCGCCGGGGAATCTCACGGCTGGCGTCTCGACGGTTGGCGCTTGCCCCGCGGATGGCGGCGCTCCACGGTCTCGCGCAATCGCGATCGACTCACGTGGGTGTATACCTCTGTGGTCGCGAGGTTCGCGTGCCCGAGCATGCTCTGCACCGCGCGCAGGTCCGCGCCACCCTCCAGCAGATCGGTCGCAAACGCATGGCGCAGCACGTGCGGTGAGACGCGATCCGCCGCGATCCCCGCGCCCCGAGCGATCTCCCGGATCCGGAGGAAGAAGTTCTGGCGGGTCATCGCCCGGCCCCGTCGCGTCAGAAAGACCGCGTCGCAATCCGACGCGGCGCGCTTCGCGAGAACCGGGCGCGCGGCTTCGAGGTAGTCGTCGAGGCAATCCAGGGCGGGGGCGCCCAGCGGCACGATGCGCTCCTTGCGCCCCTTTCCGAGCACGCGGACGATCCCCGTGCGGCGATCGATGGAACCCAGTCGCAGAGTCACCAACTCGCTCACCCGCAGACCCGAGCCGTAGAGCACCTCGAGCATGCAGCGATCGCGAAGGCCGATCGGTGACGAGGTATCCACGGCGTCGATCAGCGACGCCGTCTCATCGGGGCGGAGCAGCCGCGGCAACGGCGTGACGAAGCTGGGGCTCGAGATGCCCTCGAGGGGATCGTCCCCGGCCGATCCCGAAATCCCGTGATGTCGGAGCAGGCGCCGCACGGACACCAGCATTCGTGCGCGACTCCGCGTTCCGATGCCCTTCCGGTCGAGATGACGAGTGAAATCCAAGAGGTGTCCGCGACGCACGTTTCGCAGGCTCCGAACCCGAGCGCCCTCCAGAAACTTCGCGAAGTGCGCGAGGTCTCGACCGTAGGCTTCGATGGTGCGCGGCGAGAGGCCGCGCTCGATCGATGCGTGCGTCAAGAACTCCTCGACGTCGCTCTCGAGGGAAGTTCCCCTACCCTTCTTCGCCATCGGCGCCTCGCTGAATCGCCGCGCAGAGATCCCGCCTCAGGGCTTCGATCTCCACGGCATCCGTGATCTTCTTTCCGTTCCGGTCCTTCAGATAGAAGGTGTCCGTCACCTGATCGAGCGTCGTCGCCGCCTTCGATATGTAGATCTCCAGCCCGTGCTCGGCGATCACGCGCGTCAGGTCGTGGAGCAATCCGATCCGATCGTTCGCCGTGACATCCGCGATCGTGTAGAAGTCCGACTCGTCATTGCTGATCGTCGCCGATCCCGGCGCCCGCGTCGGTGAGCGCGTCACGCCCACGGGGCGACCCCGGCGCCGGAGCAGGGTGCGAACGTCGATCTCGTCGCGCAGGATCCCCGCCAGGGAATCCTCGAAATCCGACCAGGTCTGCTCGCGCGCCGTCTCGCCCCCGCTCGGAGTCGCGACCCGGTACACCTCCAGCGCGAGACCCGATCGAGTCGTATACACGTGAGATCCCAGAATGTTGATGTCGTGTGCCGTCAGCGTGCCCGCGACGTTGGCGTAGAGCGCGTGCCGGTCGGACGTGCAGAGGATGAATTCCGAGAAGCCTCCGCGCATCTCCCGAACGGCTGTCGCGAAGCCCCTTTCTCGATCGACCGCCAACAAGACCTGCGCGTGCCGGGCGATCTGGCGCGGCGTGTGGGCGATGAAGTAGCGGTGCGGCATCATCCCGAAGAACTGCTCGATCTCCAAATTGCTCACGCCAGACGCCACCAGCTCTTCCGCGGCGGTCGCGCGGCGTTGTTCGACGCGCTTCTCGATCAACTCCAGGGCCTTGGAGGGATCGTCGGAGCCCGACTCGATGATCTCCGACGTACGCTCGAAGAGCTCGCCCAGCAATTGCCCCTTCCAGTCGGTCCACGCCTTCTTCGAAGACGCGCGTATGTCCGAGAAGGTCAGCAGATAGAGATCCCGAAGTCGGTTGCGATCACCCACCAGGCGGGCGAATTCGAAGATCAACTTCGGGTCCGACAGGTCGCGACTCTGCGCGAGGTGGGCCATCAGCAGGTGGAACTCGACCAGGAAGACGATTCGATCGACGCGCGCTGGCTCCAGGCCGAGTCGTTCTACAGATTGCCTGGCGCGCTGCGCGCCGAGCTTCGAATGGTCGCCGCCCAGGCCCTTTCCGATGTCGTGCAACAGGCAACCGAGGAACAACACGGGTCGATCGTCGACCGCGCGCATCAACTCGGTGAGCTCCGGCTGCTCCTTCTCGTAACGACCGATCCAAAGGCGTCGGAGCTCTTCGACGAGAAAGATCGAGTGAACGTCCACCGTGTAGGTGTGGTACATCACGTGCTGCCAGCGGTAGACGATCTGCTCCCATTCCGGCAGGAATCGCGCCAACAGGCCGACCTCGTTCATCGCCATCAGCGACCGCATCACCCTCCGCTCCGAATTCAGGATTCGGAGGAAGATCGCGATGCATTCGGGGTCTTCGCGATACGCGTCGTTCACGAAGTGCAGGTTCTCGCGGATCAGCCTCAGCGCCTTGCGCGTGAGTGGAACCTCGCGCTCCTGAGCGACCGCGAATGCCTCCATCACGCGAACCGGCCTTTCGCTCAAGAAGCTCGTGTGCGGAATCTCCAGGTGGCCGTCCACGATCCGATAGCCTTCCTTCAGCTCTCGAACCTTTCGAGCGCCGAGCATTCCACGCGTCCGAGCCTGGCACTGCTCGATGGCCAGCAGCGAGTAGTTCCGGATCGCCCGGGCGTGCCGGTAGTAATCGCCCATGAAGCGCTCGACGGGGAGCTGAGCATCGCCCTCTCCTCCCTCCCGATAGCCCAGAGCGTCCGCGATCTTCTCTTGGAGCTCGAAGCCGAGCTGGTCGTGCTTGCGCCCACTGGCGAGGTGCGCCTCGTTGCGAACCCGCCACAGAAAATCCAACGCCTCGAGGTATTCGCGAGATTCTTCTTCGGTCAGCAATCCCACGTGAAGGAAGTCGTCGATCCTGCCTCCGCCCGGTTGGGTGGCCTGCAACACCCAGTACGCCGCGTGGTAATCCCGCAGACCACCCGCCGCCTCCTTGATGTTCGGCTGAAGCAGGTAGAGCGAGTCGCCGTGTTGCTTGTGGCGCTTGTGCAGCGCTTCGAGCTGGCCCGAAACGAACGCTCCTGAGTCCGCGATGAAACCGGAGCGCACTCGCTCGACGAAATCGTGGTACAGAACCCCACTACCCGCGAGATAGCGGGAGGTCATGATGGACGTCCGCACCGACGTATCCGCTTCCGCGAGCTCGAGCGTTTCTTCGATCGTGCGCGTCGCGCTGCCCACCGACAACGAGGCGTCCCACAACCAGCACTGGAGGCGCTCGGCAACGGCACTCACGTGTTCCGAGATGGGCTCTCGGTATAGGAAGAGAAGATCGACATCGGAGTGGAGGTTCAACTCGCGGCGACCGTAACCGCCGACGGCGATGATCGTGAGAACGGCGGGGTCCTCGCGCCCGTCGCTGAAATAGCTCTGCTCTGCGAGGCGGAACAAACGGCGCACGAGCCGATCGATCAGATTCGAATGGGTTTCGTTGACGCGATGGCCGAGCGCTCCGGAGCCGTGAAGCTCCTGGAGGTAGAGTCGCGCTGCTGCGAGATAGGCCCGAGCTGCCGAAACGACGCCCGCCCGGTCGCGGTAGGCCCCGGCGCTGCGATCGCCGAAGAAGACATCGATCGACGGCTCGGCCGTCATCGCGACTTGCGCTGCGCCAGTGTCGACCCGCTATCGCGGTAGCGCTTCACTCCCAGCGAGATCTGGGTCGCCACGGAATCGAGGTAGTCGCTGTTTCGCAGCCGCTTCGCGTCGAACTTGTTGGTCACGAATCCCGCTTCGATGAGAATTGCGGGCATGTTCGAAAGAAAGAGCACGTAGAAGGGACCCTTCTTCGCACCCAGATCCTGGATCTTGCCGTACCGCGACGGAAGCGCACGGGCGAGCTGCTGCTGCACCAGGGAGGCGAGCCGCTGCGAATACGGCGAGATGTCGGCGATCCGCAATTTCGCGAGCGTCCGCTGCAAATCGTCGAGCTGATCCCTCGAAACGCCATTTTCGCGCATGGCGATTCGAAGGCTGTGGCGCTCGTGATTCGCGTCGGGATAGTAGGTCTCGATTCCCTGCACGGATCGCCGTGGCGCGGCATTCGCGTGCAACGAGATGAAGACGTCTCCCTGAGACGCCTCCGCGATGGCCGTGCGCTCTTCGAGGCTCACGGTCCTATCCCTCTCGCGGGTCAATACGACCCGAAAGCCCATTTCACGGAGCTTCTCGGCGAGCATCTTCGACAATCGAAGGGTCACGTCCTTTTCCCGCAAGCCGCCGACTCCAATCGCGCCGGGATCCGAACCGCCGTGGCCGGGATCGATGATGATCGTTCGCACCTCTCTCGTATCGGGGGGCAACCGATCGCCGTTGCGCTTCCCGGGCATCACCGGACCGCGGCGTTGAGCGTCGCGCGTCCGCTGCCCGTACACGTCGATCACGAGCCGATCCGGATGGGTGAGGAACAGCAACCGGTGCCGATCGTAGTTCTCGATGTCGATGACGACCCGGGCCGTGCGCAGGGTGTTCTGGCCGATGCGCACCGCGCGGAGCAGGCCGTCACCGACGGGAATTCCGCTCTTGTATTCGCGGCCCACCCAGATGCCCGGAAG
>JBFGGA010000098.1:0-12863 GCA_041579295.1 Myxococcota bacterium
ACCATGCAGTGGTTGGACGATCCGGATCGAAGCGATCGCTAGCCGTCGATGCCTACGAGTCGAGCGCAGCCGTGAATTTCCTCCAGAGAGCCGCCCTGCGCTGCACGCCAATCCCGCTCCAGAACCTGGGCCTGAGCATCTGGGGCTATCAGATCCACCGCTTTCGCTACACGCCCTACTTCCGGCGTCGGCTCGAGGAGCTCAACAGCACGGCCGCCGCGCCGATCGAGCGCCTCTACGAGATCCAGCGGGACCGGCTGCGCGCGCGCGTGGAGTGGGCGCGCCGCTACGTCCCCCACTACCGCGACCTCCCCGCGCCGTCCGACAACGCCGATCCCGTCAAGGCCATCCGAGAGACGCTCGACGCCGCTCCGACCCTCGAAAAGGTCCAATACGCCGAAGATCCCGCCCGCTTCATCGGCACCGATCGATCGCGCGCGAGGCTCGTCAAGAACCATACGAGCGGAACGACGGGAACCGCGCTCGAGTTCTGGCACACGCGCGAAGCGCTCGCGGAGGAGTACGCCACCGTGTGGCGCATGTACCGTCGCGAGGGAATCGGGCTGCACGATCCGAGGCTGAGCTTCGGCGGCAACGTGGTCGTTCCCTTCTCCGCCAAGTCGCCGCCGTTTTGGCGCACCAACCACTACGGCGCGCAGACGCTGTTCTCCGCCTACCACATGAAGCCGGAGAACCTCGGTGTCTACGTCGCTGCGGCCCACAAGATCCGGGCCCGCTGGGTGCAGGGCTACCCGTCCTCGCTCTACCTGATGGCGCGAGCGCTCCTCGATTCGGGCCGACCGCTGCCGCGCGGACGCCTCGCCGGCGTGTTCTCATCGTCGGAACGGCTGCTCGCATTCCACCGCGAAGCCATCGAAGCCGCGTTCAACGCGCCGCTCATCGACCGCTACGGAACGAGCGAGTTCGCGGTATCGATGACCAGCTGTCGCGAGAACCGGCTGCACGTCGACATGGAGTTCTGCATCGTGGAGGTCGAGCCGATCGAGAGCGACGGCGAGACCGTCCGCGGGCCCCTTCTCGTGACGGGGCTCGCGCCCGACGCGATCCCGTTCTTTCGCTACCGGATCGGCGACATCGGCACGCGCTGCAATCAGCCGTGCCCGTGCGGACGCCCCGGCGAGACTTTCTTGGACGTGGAGGGGAGAGAAGACGACTTCGTGATGACCCCGGACGGTCGCCTGATCGGCCGCCTCGACCACATCTTCAAGGAGCAGCCGCACATCGCGGAAGCGCAGATCCTCCAGGACCGGAAGGAGTCGATCCAGGTGCTCGTGGTTCCGCGGCTGCGTTACAACCGGGCCGCAGAAAGAAGGCTGATGCGGAGCATCCGCGAGCGATTGGGCGACGAGATCGAAGTCGAGATCGAAACCGTGGCGGAGATCACCCGCGAGCCGAACGGCAAGTTCAGGGCGGTCAAGTCGAGCGTCGGCAGCCTCCAGGCGACGGCCGCCCGAGCCGCTTCCGCTCAGGGGAGGTCGTAGCCGTCCTCCTCGGCCGCGATGCGGCTGATCGCCCCCTCCATGTCGTTGTAGAGCTGCAAGCGGTCCTCGAGGTCGAGGATCAGCTGCGTCGAGACCCGAACGGATTGCGCGGTGTCGCCCTCTTCGCCGCGCGCGATCCGTTCGGCGATCGTCTTGTACATCGACTTGTAGGTCGCCATCTTGTTGAACCACTGCTTTCGGATGATCCGCGCGCGGTCTTCGGCCACGTAACTCGCGTTGTTGATCATCCGGACGGTCACCTGTCCGGCGCGAAGCTCGACGTACTCCTGCAGACCGATGCGCTCGCTGCCCTTGTCGGTGAGCGCCATCGTGAAGTAGGCGCCGTTCTCCAGGCAGACTGCGCAGTTGATCGTGCCCGACGGGCTCTGGCCGAGCTCCATCGACTCGACCTCCTCGAATCCGTTCAGGTAGAGAAAGTGATCGATCCAGTGGCAGCCATTCGAAACGAGGCGGCTCTTGGAGTTTGGCCAGCGATACCAGTGCAGGTCCGGAAGCGGAACCTCGTATACGATGCAGTGGTAATCGATCGGCGCCTCGACGGGCTGCCGGAGATCCTGGATCGCGTACTCGTTCATCTGCGTGTAGCGCTTGTGGAAGCAACCGAAATAGCCGCCTTTTCCGTTCTCCATCGCGACCAGCAGCGCTTCGAGTTGCTGCTCATCCACGGCGATCGGCTTCTCGGAGACCGCGTAGGCGCCGCGCTCGAGCGCGGCGATCGCGAGCGGCGCGTGGGTGTGGTGGTAGCCGGCGATCAGATACACCTCGTAGTCGGCGTCTTCGCGGGGCATCGGGGCCGTATCCCAGCGGAGATTCTGCCGCGAGATCTCGGGCGTCTGCGTCGGGTCGACCTCGTGGATCGCGGCGACCTCGATGTGACGGCGGATGTTGGGCAGGATGTTCGTCTTGGCGTAATGGCCGTACCCGAACAGCACGCCGCGCTTCTTCCGCTTTGCCGGCGCGGCCGCGCTCCGGCCCGAGGCGGGGGACGCGGCGACCTCGCGGGTTTCCGTCGGCGGATCGACGCCGAGCTGCCGGGCCGCGGACCAATCGACCTTGCGCAGCAGATCGCCGAGATACGACTTCAGCGCGCGCTCGTCCGCGTCATCCGGCTCGTAGCCCGAGTACGGATTCCAACCGATCACGCGCGCCCACCAATCGCCCTGCGGTCGCAGCGCATCGCAGCGCGCCAGGTGGCAGATGACGCCCGGCCGCCCGGGAACCTCGACATCGGGTGGCAGCGGCACGACGAAGATGCCGGGAAGCACGATCCGCTCGACGCACGCCGGAAAGCCCGCCGCGAAGAATGCCACCTTGTCGCCGGCCGCGTACTGCCCTCCCGCGGGCGACTGCGAGATCTCGCCGATTCCGAACGACACGAACTTCTCGTTGCGATTCTTCTCCTGCAGTCGCGACACCACCTTGCGCCAGACGCCGACGATCCCGACCTCGTTGAGGTAGTTCCACAGCAGCCGCGCGCTCCTCGGGCGCACGAAGTAGATCCCCGTGAGCTGCTCCAGATTGGCGAATGCGAAGATGCGGATCCGATGGTCGCCGGGTCCGCAGTAGTAGTCGAGAAACGAATCCGACCACTGATCGCCGAGCAGATATCTCATCGCGCAAGAGCCCGATCGAGCGTGGAGGCGATTGCCGGCATGCGGGGATGTTACCATCGCCCGATGGGGTCATGACCCCGCCCGCGGCGAGTGACCTCCGGACACTCGCAGCCGACGGCGAAAGGGAGCTTCGGTGACATTACCGCTCGAAGCAGGGGCGGCTCTCGCGGTGATCGCGTTGGTCGCGATCGGATCCTGCATCCAGGCGTCGCTGGGATTCGGCCTCGGTTTGATCGCCGCGCCGCTCCTCTTCCTCGTCCACCCACCGCTCATCCCGGGGCCGCTGATGGCCTCGAGCGTCGCGCTGACCCTCGTGATCGCGCTCCGGGAACGCGAGGCCATCGATTTCCGGGGGCTCGGGTTCGCGTTCGCGGGGCGCATCGCAGGCACGCTCGCGGCCGCCCTCGTCTGGATCGCGCTCCCGTCCGGAAACTTCGATTTCGTCTTCGCGGGACTGGTCCTGCTCGGTGTCGCGCTCAGCCTGTCGCGCCTGCGGGTCGATCCCAACCCGCTGACCGCGAGCGTGGCCGGTGCGCTGTCGGGCTTCATGGGCACCCTCTCGTCGATCGGCGGCCCCCCGATGGCATTGCTCTACCAGCGCGCGAGCGGGCCGCGGATTCGGGGCACGCTCTCGGCCCACTTCGTGATCGGGGCCGCCGTCTCGCTCGCGGCGCTGATCGCCGTCGGCCGCTATGGGCGCGCCGAGATCGCGCTCTCGATCTGGCTGATCCCGCCGGTCCTGGCGGGCTACGCGCTATCGCGTTGGGTCCGAGCGTCGGTCGATCGCGCCGGGGCGAGGCCCTTCGTGTTGGGACTCTCCGCGCTCGCGGCGCTCGGCATCCTCTACCGGGCGGCCCACTGAAGCCACCCCGGCCGGCGCTGGCCGCCACCCGGGCCAACTGGGCCCCCGCCAGCGCCCGGTAACGCGCCACCCCGACGGAACTGCGCGGGCTGGTGGGCGAATCCTCCGGATCCGCTTGGCGGCGTCGCATCCGACCTTCGGGTCGCGGTGCGCCTAGACGCGCGGCACGCCGGCCCGGTACACGACCGCCGCGCCCGCGAGCTCGTAGCACTCGACCGAATTCGGGACGAAGACGGACGCGCCGCGCAGCATCGGAAGCGATTCCCCCGCCGCTCGATCCGTGATCGTCAGCTGGCCTTCGGTGACCAGCAGGATCTCGACGCCGCGCGATGCCCCGCTGCGCCAGGGCTTGCCCGCCTCGACGTGGAGCACGGCCAGCTGGAACTCCTCGGCCGGGGTTTCGAACACCCGCTCTCCGGTCGGGAACTCGCGCGGCGTGAGGATCTCCGCATGGCGCGGCTCGAAGCGCAACACCCGGAGCAGCTCCGGGACGTCGACGTGCTTCTCCGTCAACCCACCGCGCAGCACGTTGTCGGAGTTTCCCATGATCTCGACGCCGACACCCTCGAGATAGCTGTGCAGCTCTCCCGCCCCCAGATACATCGCCTCTCCGGGAGCCAGCGCGACGAGGTTGAGGATCAACGGAGCGAGCACCCCGGCCTCGCCCGGATACAGGGATGCGAGCGCCACCAGCCAGCGGGCGGCGGGCTCTTCCGTGCGCTGCTCGGCGCGCGCGACGGCCTGCTCGATCGCGCTTGCGATCCGCTCGGCCTCCGCCGTCCACAGCGCCGCGAAGAAGCACTCGAGAGCCTGCGCATCGCCCCCGCGCTCCAGCGCCTCGACCTCGCGGGCGAACGCGTGGATCTCGAACTCGCGAAAAGCCCGCGCGATCTCGGGAATCCGCCGAAAGCCGCAGAGCGCCGAGAACGGGGAGAGCGCGCAGATCAGCTCGGGCTTGGGATGTGGATCCGGGTAGTTGCGCTCGCGGGCGCCGAGCGCGATCCCGGCCGCGCGCTCCCGCTCGAAGCCCGCCCGCGCCTGCTCGCGATCGGGGTGGGCCTGGATCGACAGGGGTTGCGCGACGGCCAGGACCTTGAAGAGGAACGGCAGCTCGCCGCCGTAGCGCGCGGCGGTCTGCGCGCCGAGCGCGGCGGCCGGATCCTCGCGCAGCAGATCGGGGAGCGGCATCCAGGCGCCGCGACGCTGCGCCCGCGACGGATCGCTCGGATGGGCGCCCATCCAGATCTCGGCCTCGGGGTGCGGCGAGGGCGTCGGCCGGCCGAGCAGCTCGGCGATCGCGCTGCGCGAGCCCCACGCGTAATGGCGGATCGGATTGACGAGCGGACAGAGGCCGATCGAGTTCCGCTGCGCCGCGCCACTTGCCAAGAAGCCCCCGATCCCCTCGGCGATCCCCGGGCGAACCCTACCCGCCAACCCGGCGGTTTCGCGAGAGTCTGCGCGGCCTAGGTGCCGGGCTCGAGCCCGCAGCCGCGAATCTTCTGTAGCAGGGTCTTGTAGCTGATGCCCAGCCGGCCGGCGGCCTGCTTGCGGTTCCAGTCGGTGAGCTGGAGCATTCGCGCGATCGCCTCGCGCTCGGCCTCCTGCGCCGCGCGTCGGCCGACTTCGCGCAGCGGAATCTCGCCCGCGGTCCGCTCGGAGTGCGCGATGAACTCGGCGAGCGCGCTGTAGCCGGCCGGCTTGCTTCGCTCGCGTTCGAGCATCTCGTCGAGGACGGAGCGGTCGGACTCGAGGACGATCACGCGCTTGATCAGGTTTTCGAGCTCGCGGACGTTGCCGGGGAACGCGCAGCGCTGGAACGCATCCATCAGTTCCGCGCTGATCATCGGAACGGGCTTGCCGTAGAGGGCCGAATACCGCTGCAGGAAGGACTCGATGAGGATCGGAATCTCCTCGCGCCGCTCGCGCAGCGGCGGGATCGTCACGTTGACCACGTTGAGCCGGAAGTACAGGTCCGCTCGAAACGCGCCCTCCGCGACCATCTCTTCGAGGTTGCGGTTGGTCGCGCAGACGACGCGCAGATCCACCTTGACTTCCGAATTCCCGCCGAGGCGCGTGAACTCGTGGTCCTGCAACACCTGGAGGAGCTTCGCCTGGAGCGGCGCGCTCATCTCGCCGATCTCGTCGAGGAAGATGGTGCCCTTGTGGGCGTGCTCGAACTTCCCGGTCTTGCGGCCGACCGCGCCCGTGAACGCACCCTTCTCGTAGCCGAAGAGCTCGCTCTCGAGGAGATCTTCCGGGAGCGCTGCGCAATTGACCTTGACGAAGGGGTGCTCCGAGCGATTCGACACCGCGTGGACGGTGCGCGCGACGATCTCCTTGCCGACCCCACTCTCGCCCTGGATCAGCACCGTCACGTCGGTCTCGCCCACCTGCTCGAGCACGGCCCGGATCTCCTGCATCGGCGGGCTCGCCCATACGACGCCGTCGCGGTAGCGCTGCAGCTCTTCGCTCAGGATCTGCCGTTGTCGCTCGAGGCTCTTCTGTTCGAGCACCCTGTCGAGCGTCAGCTGGAGCTCTTCTTCCTCGAAGGGTTTGTTGATGTAGTCGGCCGCGCCCAGGTGCATGGCCTCCACGATCGTGCTGGCCTTGCCGACGACGGAGAGCATGACGACGGGGACGCTGGTGTGTCGCTCGCGGATCCGGCGAAGGGTCTCGATGCCGTCGATGCCCGGCATCATCACGTCGAGGATGACCACGTCGGGCGCGGCGCCGCCGTCGAGCAGCGCGAGCGCACTGCGCCCGTCCTCGGCGGTGTCGACGTCGTAGCCGGAAAGCTCGAGCAGGTTCGCGAGATAGGTGCGGATCCCCTCCGCGTCATCTACCACGAGGACGCGAAGCCCCCGACCCGGGAGGCCCGCGCCCTTCGCGGAACGCGGCTTTCGCTTCGCGGGCATCAGTCGGAGCCTCCACAGCCCAG
The DNA here is from genome assembly GCA_041579295.1 of Myxococcota bacterium. Classification (GTDB taxonomy): domain Bacteria; phylum Myxococcota_A; class UBA9160; order UBA9160; family SMWR01; genus JACZVU01. Next base: position 6,937 of record JBFGGA010000098.1, read on the forward strand.
CGTTCCGGTGGCTTCCGCAACGGGGATCGTGAACGCGAAGGTGCTTCCGCACCCCTCGCGACCGCGCACCGAGATCGCGCCGCCGTGCGCCTCGACGAGTCGCTTGCAGATGGCGAGGCCGAGCCCGAGGCCGCCGGCGCCGCTCTCTTCGCCGATCTGGACGTAGGGCTCGAAGATGCGCTGCCGGTGGTCCGGCGCCACGCCGGGCCCCTCGTCGGAGACGAGAAATTCGACGCACGGGCGCGCGGCCACGCCCTCGCCCGGGCGCGAGACCGCGCGGGTCGCGATCTCGATCGCCGCACCCGGGGGCGAGAACTTGATCGCGTTGCCGAGCAGGTTGATCAGGATCTGTTCGAGGCGCGTCCGATCGAATCGCGCGCGGTCCGCATCCCGCGCGATGTCGATGCAAACCGTGAGCTTGGCGTCGTCGAGCAGCGGTCGGAGCAACCCCACCACTTCGTCGATGACGGGAGAGAGCGCGCCGCGGCCGAGCTCGAGGACCTCGCCATCGACGCTTTGACGTGACGCCTCCAGGAGATTGCCGATGAAGAGATCCAGCCGCCGGCAGGCCTTGGAGCTCTCGATGAGGAATTCGCGCTGCTCGTCGTTGAGTGGCCCGATCTTCTCCGCGAGCAGCAGGCGGTTGTAACCGCTGATGATCGTCACGGGCGTGCGCAGCTCGTGGCTGACGACCGTGAGCAGCTCCTCGCGCTCGTCGCGCTCGCGTCGCAGGCGCTCGCGCAGGTCGGCGAGCTCGCGGTTCGCGCGGTGGAGATCCTGGCCCGAGCGCAGCAGCTCCCGCTCCAGCGTGCGGAGATGGGTCACGTCCTCGACCACCCACGCGGCCGCGCGCTCGTCGGGCGCGACGCCCTGCGCGAAGCGGCAGATGACCGTGCGAATGGATCCGTCGGCGCGCTTGAGCTCGCACTCGACGACCGCGCGCGCCGTCGAGCCCGGCGGCCCGTCGCCCGCGTCGGAGAAGAGCTCGCAGAGCGGCAGCTCGACGAGGCGCGACGGGGATTCGAAGCCCGCCATCTCGGCGAGGCGCGCGCTCGCCCAGCGGACGCGCCCGTCCGAAGCGAGCAGCGCGCCAGCGGAGATCGCCTTCGCAAACGCGCCGAGCCGCCCCGCGTCGGGCGTTGCGATCTCACGCGCGGCGGCCCCGTTCATCCGCACCCCCTGCCCTTCGCCGAGCCGGCCTCGCCGACCCGCGCCCGGGCGGCGCGCCGGGCGCGACACCCGGGCCGCGCAGCGGCGGGGCCCAGAGCACTCATCGCCCCGACCGGGCTCCCGCTTTAACGCGTTTTTCCATGCATTGTCGAGGACTTGGCCTCGATTCGACACGAGCTTCGGGGGTCGCGCGAACGCCGCCTGCGGCTCCGGCGCGCGCGGCGCGCGGGCCCGCCCAGCGCCTTGATAAGATCCGAGCACGATGTCGCACGCGCGGAAGAAGAGCGCCGCGGCCAGCCGCATCGACGAGCTGGTCGACGAGCTCGATCGCCACGGCCGGCTCTACTACCTCGAGGACCGCCCGGAAATCTCGGACGCCGAGTACGACGCGCTGTACCACGAGCTGCTGGCGCTGGAAGCGGAGCACCCCGAGCTGCGCCGGGCGGATTCGCCGACCGGGCGCGTCGGCGCGCCGCCCGGCAAGGGCTTCGCGCCGGTCGAGCACCGGGTGCCGATGCTCTCGCTCGACAACGCAATGGATGCCGACGAGATGCTCGCTTTCGACCAGCGCGTCCGCCGAGCGCTCGAGCTCGAAGCCGAGATCGAATACCTCGCCGAGCCCAAGCTCGACGGCGCGGGCGTCGAGCTCGTCTACGAGGCGGGGCGGCTGGTCGTCGGATCCACCCGCGGCGACGGGCGCGTCGGCGAGGACGTGACGGCCAACCTCCGCCTCTGCCAGACCATTCCGCTCGGGCTGCGCGGCGGCGGGCCGCGCGCCAAGCGCGTCTCGGTGCGGGGCGAGGTGACCCTGCCGATCGCGGGCTTCGAACGCCTCAACGCCCGGCGGCTCGAGCGCGGTCTCGAGCCCTTTGCCAATCCGCGCAACGCGGCGGCGGGCTCGCTGCGCCAGCTCCACGACATCGATCGCGATCGCCTGCGCGCCCTCGACTTCCGCGCCTACGCGATCGAGGAGGGGCTGCCGGACGACCGCAAGACCCAGCTCGAGGTGATCGAAACGCTCGGCGAGTGGGGCTTCGAGGTCAGCCCGGACATCCGGGTCTGCAAGAACGCGCGCGCGGTGATCCGCTACCACGAGCGGCTGCTCGAGCGGCGCAACGACCAGCCGATCGAGATCGACGGCACGGTCGTCAAGGTCAACCGCCTCGACCTGCAGCGAGAGCTCGGAACGCTCACCCGCGCTCCGCGCTGGGCGATCGCGTTCAAGTTCCCCCCGCAACGGAAGACGACGGTGGTCGAGGGAATCGAAGTCCAGGTCGGGCGCACCGGCGCGCTCACCCCCGTCGCGCAGCTCGCTCCGGTTCACGTCGGCGGCGTCACGGTGACGAGCGCTTCGCTCCACAACCAGGATGAGATCGACCGAAAGGATGTCCGGGTAGGCGACACCGTCGTCGTTCAGCGCGCCGGCGACGTCATTCCGCAGATCGTCGCGGTCGTGAAGGCGAAGCGGCCCGCCAGGACGCGGCGCTACGTGCTGCCGAAGCGTTGCCCGGTCTGCAAGTCGACCACCGTCCGCCTGGAGGACGAGGTCGTCACGCGCTGCCCCGACCTCGACTGCCCCGCGCAGCTCAAGAACAATCTGCGCCACCTCGCGAGCCGCGGCGCGCTGGACATCGAAGGCCTCGGAGAGAAGCTCGTCGATCAGCTGGTCGAGCGAGGTGACGTCGAGCGCCTCTCGGACGTCTTCACGCTCGACGCGTCGGCGCTGATGGCGCTGGAGCGCATGGGCGAGAAGAGCGCCGCGAATCTCGTCGCGAGCATCGAGCGCGCGAAGACGACCACGCTCGCGCGCTTCTTGATCGCGCTCGGCATCCGACACGTCGGCGAGGGCGTGGCCGAATTGCTCGCCGCGCGCTTCGGCGACCTGGATCCGATCCTCGCCGCGAGCCGCGAAGCGCTCGAAGCCGTCGAGGGCATCGGCCCGACGATCGCCGAGAGCCTGGTCGCGTTCGCGGCCGACGAGCGCAACGCGGCCGAAATCGCCCGAATGCGCGAGCTCGGCGTGAGCTGGCCGGCCGCCGAGCGGTCGCCCGCCGACGGCGACGCGCTGGCGGGAAAGACGTTCGTCGTGACGGGAACCCTCGCCGGCATGACGCGCGACGAGGCCAAGCGCCGCATCCGCGCGCAGGGCGGCAAGGTCACCGGCAGCGTCTCGAAGAAGACCGACTACGTGGTCGTCGGCAGCGACCCGGGGAGCAAGGCCACCCGGGCCCGAGAGCTCGGCATCGAGCTGCTCGACGAGGACGCGCTGATGCGGATGCTCGCCGGCTCGGGCCGGAACGGCTAGCCCGCGCCGCCCCTTCTCTCTGCTGCGCTACCGGGCGCTGGCGGGGGCTTGGCTGCCATGGCGGGGACGCGAGCCCGCTTCGCGCGGCGATTCGCGCACCGGTTTGCGGCCCGAGATCACGAAACCCGACGCGAAGTAGCTCCAACCGAACCGCCTGCCGAGATTTTCGAACGCCGCGATCGCGACGAACGCGGGCAGGAAGACCGCGAAGTACTCGCTCACGCGATGGAACGCGCGCACCCGAACGTCTTCGAAGCCGAGCTCGCAGAAGAGGGTCTGCATGCGCCGCGGCGTGCAGTGGTGGAAGTACGTCCTGTATCCGCCGACGTCCGAATCCGGCCAGAGGGCACGGATCAGCCGCCGCTGCCACCGGTGACCGACGAGGCGGAGGATCCACGCGTAGGGATGGCCCTTGCCGGGTACGTAGTGGTGCGTCGAGCCGCCCGGCTCGAGGGCTTCGAAGATGTTTCGAACGGCCGCGACGTTGTCGCGCACGTGCTCCAGAACGTAGATCGAGATGATCGCGCCGTAGCGTCCGGCGACGGGCGCTTCGATCGACTGCACGATGAAGCGATCGTAGACCTCGTGGCAGCGCGGCTTCTCTTCGACGTCCAGGCCCACGTAGCGGTAGTCGCCGCCCTTGGTGAGGAAGGGGCGGTCGATGCCCCCGATCTCGAGCACCTCGGCGACCGGCTTCGCGAGATCCGCTTCGATGCGCCGCCGGAGCTCGTCCTCGTAGGAGGGATTTTCGAAGAAGCGCGGGTGGCGCGCGACCAGCCGCGCACAGAGCGCGCGGTTCCACGCCACGAAGCGCAGCGCCCCGGCCTTCAGTCGTCGGATGGCCATCGATCCCAGCCGGCGGTGACCCTCATCGCGCCCGCGATCTCAGCTCCAGGACCCGCGCGTAGACCGCGCGTCTGGAGCGGCCCGAGGCCGCGGCGAGCCGCTCCGAGATTTCGCGCGACGAGCAGCCGTCTTCGATCAGCGCGCGGATCGCCTCGTCGAGCTCCGCCTCGCTCGGCGACGCGGCCGCGCCCCTCGCACCCTCCACGATCAGCGTGAACTCGCCGCGCGCGCCCTCGGCGAAGCGCTTCGCGAGCTCGTCGAGCGAGCCCCGGACGAGCTCCTCGTGCAGCTTCGTCAGCTCGCGCGCCGCGCAGGCGCGGCGCGCTCCGAAGGCGTCGCGCAGCCGCGCCAGCGTGCGCGCGACGCGGCGCGGGGACTCGAAGAAGATCAGCGTCTCGCGCCGATCGCGCAGCGCTTCGAGCGAGCGATCGCACTCGCCGCTGCGTCGCGGCAGGAATCCGACGAAGGTGAACGGCACGGTGGGCAGCCCCGACGCGGCGAGCGCAGCCAGCAGCGCCGACGCGCCCGGGATCGGCACGACGCGGTGACCCGCCTCCAGCACCGCGTCGACCAGGCGATCGCCGGGATCCGAGATCAACGGCGTCCCGGCGTCGGCGACCAGCGCGACCGCGCCGCCGCCGTCGAGCACCGCCAGCACCTTCGCGGCGCGCGCGAGCTCGTTGTGCGCGTGTAGGGAGACCGGTCTCGCCGCCACGCCGTGACGATCGAGCAGCACCCGGGTTCGGCGCGTGTCCTCGGCGAGCACGAGCTCGGCCTCCGCGAGCACCCGCAACGCGCGCAGGCTCACGTCCTCGAGATTGCCGATCGGGGTCGCGACGAGGTAGAGGTCGCTCACGTCGCGGCGGCCCCGCGCGCGCGCTCGGGGAAGAGGCCCGCGAGCCCGGCCCGCGAGGCCTCGCAGACGCCGCGCTCGGTGATCAGGCCCGTCACCAGGCGCGCCGGCGTCACGTCGAAGCCCGGATTCGCGACGGGGCTCTCGGCGGGCAGGATCGCGACCTCGACGCTTTCGCCCGCCGCGGTGCGCCCGCGCACCCGGCTCAGCTCGGAGGCGTCGCGCTCCTCGATCGGGATCTCGGCGACGCCGTCGGAGAGCGTCCAATCGATGCTCGACGACGGAAGCGCGACGTAGAACGGGACCGCGTTGTCGCGCGCGGCGAGCGCCTTGAGGTAGGTGCCGATCTTGTTGCAGACGTCTCCGGTCGCCGTCGTCCGATCCGATCCCGTGATGCAGACGTCCACCTCGCCGCGCTGCATCAGGTGACCGCCCGCGTTGTCGGCGATGACGGTGTGGGGCACGCCCTGCCGGGCGAGCTCCCAGGCCGTGAGGCTCGCCCCCTGATTGCGCGGACGGGTCTCGTCGACCCAGACGTGCACCGGGATTCCGCGATCGTGGGCGAGATAGACGGGCGCGAGCGCCGTCCCCCAGTCCACGGTCGCCAGCCATCCCGCGTTGCAGTGCGTGAGCACGTTCAGCGGCCGCCGCGCCTGCGAGCGCTCGCGCAGCTGCTCGATCACGCGCAGACCGCACTCGCCGATCGCGCGGCAGTGCTCGACCTCCTCCTCGCAGATCTCGGAGGCGCGCGCG
>JBFGGA010000099.1:0-12863 GCA_041579295.1 Myxococcota bacterium
AGCACGAAGACGCCGATCAGCGCGCGCGTCACGGTCGCGGGCAGCGCCTGGGCGATCTCGATGCCCACGAAGCCCATCGGCACGAGCATCAGCGAGTAGCGCCAGATGATCGACCAGTCGATGTGTTTGCGTTGCACGACGGTGCGCGACGAGTTGGAGACGAGCTGCACGACGCCGTGGATCGGGATCGCGACGAGCGGCTCGAAGAAGAGCAGCATCACGGAGAGCAGCGTGATGCCGCCGGCCATTCCGACGACCGCCGAGAGCGCGGCGGTCAGCAGGCCGGCCACACCGAGGATGGCGAGATCGAGGGCTTCCAAGGAGCTTCGCTACGAGGCGGGTGCCGTCACTCAGGCCTCGCCCGCCGCCCATGAGACCAGGCGCGCATCTCTCTCGAGCCGGCCCTCGTGGTTCTCCGCGATCCGACGATTCAGGTAGTCGGCCTTGATGGCGTGGCGCGCGATGAACGCCTCGGCGATGTCGAGACGGTCGCTGTCCGCCGCGACCTGCTCGAGCAGCTCGCAGCTCGCGATCACGTCGGTCACCATCTCGGTGAGGAGCTTCGCGCGCAGCAGCGCGTAGCCGATGTCCGCGAACAGCACGCCCATCGACTCTTCGACGCGCTGGGCCATCGCCTCGACGCGCTTGGCGAGCGGCGCTCGCAGCGGGTCGTCGCTCATCGCGGAGAGCTCGGAGCGGATCTCCTTGAAAACGACCCCGAGCGCGCCCTTGCCGATCTCGCGCAGCGCGAACGACGCCTGGATCTCGCTCGTCCCCTCGTAGACGGTCATGATCAGGCTGTCCGCGTGGAGCTTCGCGACGTCCGCGTCCATCGTGAACCCGATCCCGCCGAAGACCTGCATCGCGTCGCGGGTGACGTCGTCGCAGGTCTCCGTCGCGAAGTACTTGCAGAGCGGCGTGAGCAGGCGCACCCGGGCGGTGTCGCGCTCGAGCTCCTCGCGCATCGCGGCGGCCTCGGCCTCGCCCAGCCCGCCGTTTGCGAGCGCGGCCTCGCGGGCCAGGTTGAGGTCGAGCAGCCGATAGGTGCGGTAGAGCAGGGCGCGCACGGCTTCGCTGTCGACCGCCATGTTCGCGAGCATCGTCATCACGAGCGGCTGCTCGGCGATCGCCTTGCCGAACTGCTTGCGCTCGTGCGCGTAGATCACGGCGTCGTGGAGGGCGGCCTCGCAGATGCCGAGGGACTGGGAGGCCACGCCGAGGCGCGCGGCGTTCATCAGGTCGAGCATCGCCCGGAAGCCCTCCCCGGCGGCCCCGAGGCGGTGGCCGATCGCGTTGTCGAAGACGACCTCGCAGGTCGCGGAGCCGTGGATCCCCATCTTCTTCTCGAGCCGGGTCACCCGGACCCCGTTGCGAGCGCCGTCCTCGAGATGGCGCGGCACCAGCACGAGCGACAGACCCTGCGTCGTGCCGCGCGACTGGTCGAAGTGGTCGGCGTCGCGCGCGAGCACCAGGTGGACCTCGGCGCCGCCGTTCGAGATGTAGATCTTCTGGCCGTCCACCTGGACCCGCCCGTCCGGCAGGTCGCTCACGCGCGTCACGATGCCTCCGAGGTCGCTTCCGGCCTCGGGCTCGGTGAGGTCCATGCTGCCCTCGATCTCGCCCGAGGCGAAGCGCGGCAGGAAGGCCTCCTTGACCGCGTCGTTCCCATATTTCTGGATGTCGCTCGCGACGCCGGTCTGGAGCCCGAGCACCATCATCAGGCTCGGATCCGCGCGCGAGATCATCTCGAGGAACATCCCGTTGAGCAGCGCGGGCAGCCCGTAGCCGCCGTAGCGCTCGCCGACCGTCAGCGAGACGAGCCCCGCTTCGCGGAGCCGATCGTAGGCCCGGCGGATGTGGGGGGGCGACTGCGCGCCGTCGTCGGGGGTCGCCTCGGCCTCGGCGGCCCAGTTCTTCCGGGCTTCGGATTCGAAGCTCGCGGCCAGCGTGCCCGCGGTCTCGAGGATCGTCCGATAGGCGCCGACCTCGGCCTCCACGTCGGCGTCGCCTCCGCTGCGGATCTCGAGCAGCTCCCTCCAATCGACGAGGTGATCGAGGTAGAGCTGCATCCCCTCGTTGAAGTACTCGGCCACCGCGGCTCTCCTGCGAAATCAAGCCCGAATGGTAGCCTATGCGCCCGATGCCCTCGCCCCGATTCGAGAGAGTGACCCCGGTCACCGACTTTCCGGAAGCCGAAGCTCGCGTGCGCGCGTTCTGGCGCGAGCGGAACATCGCGGCGAGGTCGCTCGAGCACCGCCGCGGCGGGCCGCGCTTCGTGTTCTACGAGGGGCCGCCGACCGCCAACGGCCTGCCCCACAACGGACACGTGCTCACGCGCGTGATGAAGGACGTCTTCCCGCGCTACAAGGCCATGCGCGGGTTCGACGTGCCGCGCAGGGCCGGTTGGGATACGCACGGCCTGCCGGTGGAGATCGAAGTCGAGAAGGAGCTGCGCATCTCCGGCAAGCAGGCGATCGTCGCCTACGGCGTGGAGCCCTTCGTCCGCCGCTGTCTCGACAGCGTCTTCCTCTACACCGAAGAGTGGACGCAGATCACCGACAAGCTCGCGTTCTGGCTGGACGTCGAGAACGCCTACGTGACCTACCACCAGAGCTACGTGGAGAGCGTCTGGTGGGCGCTCTCCGAGCTGTTCAAGAAGGACCTGCTCTACCGCGGCTACAAGGTCGTCTGGTGGTGGGCGCAGGGCGGCACGGTGCTCTCCGCGGCCGAGGTCGGCGAGGGCTACCGGACCGTCGACGACCCCTCGGTCTACGTCCGCTTTCCGCTGCGCGACGACCCCCAGACCTCGCTGCTGGTCTGGACGACGACGCCCTGGACGCTGCCCTCCAACGCGCTCGCGGCCGTGAAGCCGGACGTCGACTACGCGGTGGTTCGGGACGGCGAGCGGCGGCTGATCGTCGCCGAGGCGCTGCTGCCCGCGTTGCGGGAAAAGCGCGAAGGGGAGCTCGCGGTCGAGCGGACGCTGCGCGGCGCAGAGCTGGTCGGGCGCCGCTACGTGCCGCCCTTCGACTGGTTCGAGCGCGAGCGGCCCGAGCTCGACTTCTGGCGCGTGGTCGCCGCGGACTTCGTCGCGCTCGACGCGGGAACCGGCGTCGTCCACATCGCGCCCGCGTTCGGCGAGGTCGACTTCGAGCTGCTGCGCGCCGAGCAGCGCGAGAACCCGGAGCTGCCGCTGCTCTGTGCAATTGTTCCGGACGGGAGCTTCGATCCGGAGATCGCACCCGCGAAGTACGCGGACCGCTGGGTGAAGGAATGCGACGGCGATCTCACCCGCGAGCTCAAGCGGCGCGAGCTGCTCTGGCACGCCGAGCAGATCCGCCACGAGTACCCGTTCTGCGTGCGCTCCGAGGAGGATCCGCTGATCCAGTACGCGAGGCCGGCCTGGTACATCCGCACCTCGGAGCACGTCGAAGAGGTGCTCGCGAACAACGCCAAGGTCAACTGGCTGCCCGAGACGATCCGCGACGGGCGCTTCGGGGATTTCCTGCGCAACAACGTCGACTGGGCGCTGTCGCGCGAGCGCTTCTGGGGCACGCCGCTGAACGTCTGGATCAACGACGAGACCGGAGCGCTCGACGCGCCGGCCTCGGTCGACGAGATCCTGGCGCGCAACCCCGACGCGTTCGCGGCCTTCGAGGCCGCGCGCGCGGCGGACCCCGAGCTCTCGCCGCACCTGCGCGTGCACAAGCCCTGGATCGACGCCGTGACCTGGACGGTGCCCGGCGAGCCGGGCGTCTACCGCCGCGTGCCGGAGGTCATCGACGCCTGGTTCGACTCCGGCTCCATGCCGTTTGCGCAGTGGGGGTACCCGCATCGCGGCGCGGAGGCGTTCGAGGCGAACTTCCCGGCCGACTTCATCTCCGAGGCGATCGACCAGACCCGCGGCTGGTTCAACTCGCTGATCTGGATCTCGACGCTGCTCTTCCCCGACCGCCCGCTGCCGCGACCCTATCGGACCTGCGTGGTGCTCGGGCACGTGGCGGACCGCGAGGGCAAGAAGGAGTCGAAGAGCAAGGGCAACTACACGCCGCCCGAGGTGATCCTCGACCGCGTCCGGCTCGAGTTCGCGGTCGTCGAGCCCGGCGAGCCGCTGCCGCGCGGGACCGCGGCGATCGCGCGGGAGGACTACGAGGGTCTCGACCTGCACGGCGAGTCTTGCGGGGTGCGCGCGTATCGCGACGACGCGCCAGAAAGCGGCATCGACCTCACCCTGCGCCCCGCGCGGATGCCCCGGCGCATCGTCGCGCTCGGCGAGGCCGATCGCGCCGCGCTCGGCGTCGACGCGCAGCGCGACGTGCACGAGATCCTGCCCCGCGAAGTTCCTCGGCTGCCCGCCACGAGCAAGCTCTGGATCGAGGATCCGAGCTCGTCCGCGCCCGGCGCCGACGCGTTCCGCTGGTTCTTCTACGCCTCGAACCCGCCCTGGAACCCCACGCGCCACTCGCTGGGCGGCGTGCGCGCGCAGCAGCGCGAGCTCCCGCTCAAGCTGCGCAACGTCTACGCGTTCTTCACCATCTACGCGGACATCGACGGCTTCGATCCGTCGAACCAGACCTGCGCGGCCGGCCGGCGGGCGCCGAGCGAGCGCGCGCTGATCGACCGCTGGATCCTCTCGGAGCTCGCGCTCACCAACTCGGTCGTGATCCAGCAGATGGACGAGTTTCGCGTCTACGACGCGACGGTCGCGCTCACGGATTTCGTCGATGCGCTCTCGAACTGGTACGTGCGTCGCTGCCGCAGCCGGTTCTGGGCCTCGGGTCTGGACGCCGACAAGCTCGACGTGCACTGGACGCTCTACGAGTGTCTGGTCGCGCTCGCCAGGCTGCTCGCTCCGTTTCTGCCGTATGCGACCGAGCAGATGTGGCAGAACCTCGTGCGCCGACCCTTTGCGGAGCGCGAAGCCGAGAGCGTCCACCTCTGCGACTACCCGGAGCCCGACGGCGCGAGCGTCGATCGCGCGCTGTCGCGCTCGATGGGCGCGGTCCGCGATCTGGTCTCGCTGGGTCTGCAGGTGCGCACCGCGCAGAAGCTGCGGGTTCGCCAGCCCCTCGCGGCTGCCGAGCTCGTGCTCGCGGAGCCCGAGCTCGCGGCTGCGCTGGCCGATCACCGCGAGCTGATCCGCGACGAGCTCAACGTCCGCGAGGTGCACTTCGTTCCCAACGCGGACGACTACGTCACCTACAACATCACACCCAATTTCCGCGCGCTCGGGCCGCGCGTGGGAAAGCGCATGCCGGCGCTCAAGCGGGCCCTGGCCGACGCGGACGGCGCCGCGCTGCTCGCGCAGCTCGCGGCGGATGGCCGCGTGGCACTCGCGGTCGACGGGGAGGCGCTGACGCTGGGCCCCGACGAGATCGGCGTATCCCTGAAAGCGCGCCCCGGCTTTGCGGCGGCTGCAGGCCCCGCCGGCGTGGTCGTGCTGAGCACGACGCTCAGCGAGGACCTGATCGCGGAGGGCCTGTTCCGCGAGGTACTGAACCGGATCCAGACCTTTCGCAAGGAGCTCGACCTCGAGTACACGGGTCGCATCCGTTTGACGCTGGCGGCCGCGCCGAGCCTGCTCGACGCCGTCCGCCCGCGCCTCGAGGAGCTCTGCAGCGAGGCCCTCGCGGTCGAGGTCGCGCTCGATTCCGCCCCCGAGCCGGGAGCCCATCGGCGCGAGGTCAGCGTCGACGGCGAGCCGCTGACGATCGGGCTCCAGCTCGTCTAGGCGCGAATATGTCGCAGAAGCCCGCGGACAGCTCCTGGATCGGAACGCCCGAGCAGTTCCGCTGGCTGTTCGGCATCGTCAAGGTGATTCTCGGTCTCAACCTTCTCGACGCGATCTTCACGCTGGTCTGGGTCAACGCGGGGCTCGCGCGCGAGGCCAATCCATTGCTCGCCGAGATCGTTCGCGATCATCCGGTGGCGTTCGCGAGCATCAAGCTCGGCCTCGTCGCGGGCGGATCGTTCCTGCTCTGGCACTACCGGCGCAGGCCGCTCGCGGTGGTGGGGATCTTCCTGGCCTTTCTCGTCTACTACCTGCTGCTGCTCTACCACATCGGCTATCTCAGCCTCGTGATCGGAACGCTGCTGTTTCCCTGACGGGCGAATCCTTCGGCTTCGCTTCGCGGCGTCGCGCGATCCGATGCCGGGACCCCGCTCCGCGCTTCAGCCCCGCAGCTTGAAGACGCCGTTCGAGAGGATGATCGCCTCGCGCTCCATCGCGTGGCAGTCGACGAGGATCGTATCGTTCTCGCGCCAGTATCGGGTGACGAAGGTCTCCCCCGGAAAGCCGACCCCCGCGAAGCGCGCGCCGTAGCGTGCCACGCGCGTCACGTCGCCGCCGAGCGCGCTGTCCACGACGGCCTTGCAGACGATGCCGTAGGAGCAGAGCCCGTGAATGATCGGCACTTCGAACCCCGCGAGCTTCGCGAAGTCCGGATCGCAGTGGAGGGGGTTCTTGTCGCCGTTCAGCCGATACAGCAGCGCCTGTTGCGGGAGCGTCTTCGACTCGACGCTGCCGTCGGGCTCGCGGTCCGGCGTCGCGTGCTGCGCCTTCGGGCCCGGCGGCCCGCCGAAACCGCCCTCACCGCGCAGGAAGAGCGACATGCGGTTGGTGAACAGGGGATCGCCGTCGGCGTCGAGCGCGTTCGTTTCGAGGATCAGCAACGCCGCCTTGCCCTTGTCGTAGATGTCGGCGATGCGGGTTTGGCTCTGGAGCTTCGCCTCCGGGGGCAGCGGCTGGTGGATCTCGATCTCCTGTTCGCCGTGCAGCAGCTGCGCGAGGTCGAACTCCAATCCCGGCACTGCGAAGAGATTCGGGAGGCCTCCCGAGTCGGCGACCGTCGAGAAGCTCGGCAGCACCTTCAGGTTCTTCTCGTAGGTGTACTCGAGCTCGCCGGGATCGGTCTGGGGAACGCCGGCTCCGATCCCCAGGTGATAGAGGATCACGTCGTCGCGGCCCCAGCCTCCCTCGCCCGCGGGAAACTCGTGGTGGAGCGCTTGGTCTCGATCGATCGGCATTGCTGAACCTCCGGCGCGTGGAATCGGGCCCGAGATTAGCTCTTTTTGGACGGTCGGCGCGGCGCGCCCGGTGGCTCTGCGGCTTACGGATCGGTGATCGCACCCTGCTCGACCAGGTCGAGGAACACCCGGGCGATCTGCGGATCGAACTGCGTGCCCATGCCGTTGCGGATCTCCTCGAGCGCCACCTCCAGGGGCATCGCGATCTTGTAGCTCGTTTCGCTCGTCATCGCGTCGAAGGCGTCGCAGATCGAGATGATCCGCGATTCGATCGGGATGTCGTCTCCCGCGCGCCCTTCGGGGTAGCCCGTTCCGTCGTACCACTCGTGATGACTGTGGACGATCGGGGCGACGTCTTCCCAGAGGCGAATCCGCGCGAGCATCCGGTAGCCGATCTCGGCGTGCTTCGCGCAGGTCTTCTCGTTGTGCTTGGCGGACTTGTCGATCTTCAGCATCCCGATGTCGTGGAGCAGCGCCGCAAAGTGGAGCTTTTGCAGGTGCTTCTCGTCGAAGTTCAGCGCTCGACCGACGGGGTTCGCGTAGCGGGCCACGCGGTTGCTGTGGCCATCGTAGTAGTCGAGGTGGGCGTCGAGCGCGGTGACGAGGATGTCCGTCATGTGGGAGAAGAAGTTGCGCTGGGCGTCGCGGAGGTCGGCGTTGCGCATCGCCACCGAGGTCAAGCCCGCGAGCGTGGTGAGCGCGTCGATCTGGCCGCGCTCGAACTGAATGGCCGGCCTGCCGTGGACGACGGCGATCGCACCGAGCCAGCTCGACTCGCCCGCGAGCGGCAGCACCAGGATGCCCGGGCCGCTTCGCGTGCCGTGCTCGATCGCGGGCCTGCCGTTGCTCAGCGTGAGCTCCCCGAGCTCCATCACGCGGTCGCCGACGCTCTGGAGCAGCGCCTCGAGATCCGTCCCCGCGGACTCGAAGACCTCCAGCGGCGCCTCCGGAGTCTTGCTCCGAACGAGCAGAAAGGCGGCCTTCGCGCTCGTCAGCTCCAGCGCGCAGGCAACCGCGTTGCCCGCGATGTCGCTCGCGTGGGCGGAGTTGGTCAGGGCCGAGGAGGTGCCGAGCAGCGCGGAGAGTCGGCGGTTGTCGCGGTCGATGCGCTCGAGCGTGGTTCGCGCCGTCCGGCGCAGGATCAGAAAGGACAGCAGCGAGAGCACCGCGATCGAGGCAACGAGCGCGATCATCGCGATCGAGAAGCTCTTGCCGGTGCTCGCCGGGATCACGTAGCGCTCGACGACGAAGGCCAGCGCGATCAGCGGCACGATGGCGCCCAGGAAGTAGGCGGTAAAGGTGCTCCGATCGAGCCTCTGGGAGAAGATCGATTTCCGGTTGTTCGCGCTCTGCTTCACGACCCCGCTCCCCAAATCGCGGAGGGTCTCGCGACCCCGCTTACCGGAGAATCGGCTCGAGGCGCGGCTCGGCCCCCGACAGCACTGCATCGTCCGCCCGCCAGGGCCGCTAAAGTGGTCTCCGCCGATGTCGAGCGCCGAGCCGCGCCTCGAGCGCCCGCGGCTGCGCGCCCCGGCGAGCGCGCAGCGACGATCGGCGGGGGTAGCGCCCCCCAATGAGCCGAGGACGAGCGTGCCCGAGCTTCCCGAGGTCGAGGTGACGAGGCGGCAAATCGAGCCGCTGCTGGTCGGGCGGCGCATCCGCGAGGTCCACACCGGCGCGCCCAGCTACCTCTTCCTCACCCCGCCCGGCCGGCTGCGCCGCTCGCTGTTGGGCCGGACGGTCGCGGCGCTCGCGCGCCGCGGCAAGTACCTGGTCGCGCAGCTCGATGACGACAGCCGCTTGGTCGTGCACCTCGGCATGACCGGGCAGCTCTTCTCCGAGTCCGCCGCGAGCCCGCGGCTGATGTCGAGCACCGCGCGCGCGGCGCTCGCTCCCGAAGCGCAGCGCGGCTTTCGGCCCGACGCCCACACGCACCTGCGCATTGGCTTCGACGACGCGGGGCCGGAGGTCCTGCTCCGGGACGTTCGAAAGTTCGGCAAGCTGATGTGGCTGCGCGCGGGCGAAGCGCACCCCCGGCTCGACCGGCTCGGGATCGACGCGCTCGAAGTGACCGGGGTGGCGCTGTTCGACGCCGGGCGCAAACGAAAGCTGGCCATCAAGAACCTGCTGCTCGACCAGAGCGTGCTCGCGGGAATGGGCAATATCTACGCCGACGAGGCACTCTTCCTGACCGGGATCCGGCCGCGGCGCGCGGCGCACCGCGTGACGCGCCGCGAGTGCGAGCGCCTGGCCGAGACGATTCGCCGGGTGTTGGCGCGTTCGATCGAGGCCGGCGGCTCGAGCATTCGCGACTACGTGACACCGGACGGGAGCGATGGCGGCTACCAATTCGAACGCTGGGTCTACGCGCGCGCCGGTGAGCCGTGCGAGCGCTGCGGCGCGGCGATCCGCCGGATCGTGCTGGGTCAGCGCAGCAGCCACTACTGCCCGTCCTGCCAGAAATAGCGATGCTGAACCTGGCTGAGCTGCGGCGCGCGGCGGCCGCGCTCGACGCGCAGGCCTCTGGCCAGCGCGCGCAGGCCATCGCGCAGCCGGACGCGACGAGCGTGGTCTTGACCACCTACGGCGGCGGCGGGGCCGGCCGCCGGCACTTCCGATTCTCGTGTCGGGCGGGCTGCGCGCGGGTCTCGCGGCTCGAGGCGCCGCCGCCGTCGCTGGCGCGTCCGCCCGCATTCCTTCAATTCCTGCGCGCGCACCTGAGCGGCGCGAGGATCGGCGGCGCCCGCCTGCTCGCCGACGATCGCCAGCTCGCGCTGCGCCTGCGCGCCGAAGGCGGCGACTTCGATCTGCTGCTCGCGATCTTCGGGGCGCGCAGCAACCTCTACCTGCTCGGCGCGGACGGATCGCTCGCCGCGTCGCTGCGGCCGCTCGACGAGACCCGGCCCGAGCTGCGGATCGGGGAGCCCTGGCGTTCGCCGCAGTCCCGGCCCGCGGGGCCCGGCGAGGACCGCTTCGCGGCGCTGTCCGACGACCGGCTGCTGTTCGAGATCGAGTCATTCTACGCGCAGCGCGAGGCCGCCGGAGCGATCGAGGAGCTGCAGCGGCGCATCGAGCGCGCGCTCCAGAAGGAGGCGAAGTCGCTCGACCGCAAGCTCGCGAAGCTCGAAGCGACGCTCGAGGAAGCGCAGGCTGCGGGTCGGCTGGAGCGCGAAGGCGAGCTGCTCAAGAGCGTGCTCCCGCAGGTGAGGCGTGGAGACTCCGAGGTCGTCGCCACGGACTTCGAGACCGGCGAGGCCGTCGCGATCGCGCTCGATCCAAAGCTCGCGCCCGCGGAGAATCTGCAGCGGCTCTTCAAGCGCTATCAGAAGGCGGTGCGGAGCCTGGCCAAGGCCGGCTCGCGACACGCGCAGGTGCGCGCGTCGAGGCAAGCGCTCGAGGAGTGGATCGATCGCTTCCGATCGATCGCCGCCTCGTCCGAGTCGGGCCCGGAGGCGCTCGAGGCATTCGCCGACCACGGCGCGATCCGCAAGCTGCTCGACAAGTACGAGCCCCGCGCGCCCGCGCGGCGCTCCGCGCCGAGCGCGCGAAAGCTCGGCGGGCAGGCCGTTCCCGATCGACTCATGCCGCGCCGCTACCGGACCGCCGGGGGCCTCGAGATCTGGGTCGGGCGCAGCGCCGCGGGCAACGACCACCTGTCCGTGCGGCTCGCGCGGGGTCGGGACCTCTTCTTCCACCTCGACGGAGCGCCGGGAAGCCACGTCGTGCTGCGCACCGAGGGCCGCAGCGACCCGCCTTCGGAGGCGGTGCTGGACGCCTGCGAGCTCGCCGTACACTTTTCGAAGTTCAAGAACGCGACCCGCGCGGACGTCCACGCGGTTCCGATCGCGAACGTCCGCAAGCCCAAGGGCGCCAAGCCCGGCCTCGTCACGGTTCACGGCGGAAAGACGATCCACCTGCGACGCACGCAGTCGCGGCTCGAGCGCATCCTCGCGTCGCGGATCGACGAGTAGGGGCCTCCCCGCTAGGCGGCGTCGACGAGGACCTTGAGCTGGCCGGGTTCGCCCGCGCGCCGCAGCGCTTCGTCGCACTCGTCGAGCGCGGCGCGATGCGAGATGAGCGATGCGACGTCGATGCTCCCCGTCTCGAGGGCGCGCAGGGCCGGCGGAAACGGGCCGCAGCGAGATCCCACGACGCGGATCTCGTTGACCACCAGGGTCGACAGATCCAGCCTGGCCTTCGTGGCCGTCGTGCTCTTGAGCACGACGGTGCCGCGCGGGCGGGTCGCGGCGAGCGCCGTGCGCAGTCCGCCGATCGAGCCCGTGGCGTCGACGACCAATGAATAGAGGGAGGGCTTCCAATCGCGCTCCAGCACGGTCCGGATGTCGCGCCGCGCGAGGATCTCGAGGTTCTCCGGGTGGTGGCCGACGACCAGGACCTGAGCGCCCGCCTGGCGCAGCACCTGGGCGACGAGCAGGCCGAGCTTGCCGTCTCCGAGCACCACGCACTCCTGGTTGGGCATGACGTGGACCTGTTCGAGCACCTCGTAGGCGGCCGCGAGCGGCTCCGCGAAGACCGCGACCTCATCGGATACGCTCGCGGGAACGGTGTGGAGATTCGAGATGGGGACGTTGACGTATTCCGCGAAGCTCCCATCGGCATCGACGATTCCCATCACGCGCCGGGACGGGCAGTGGCGCTGGAGGCCCTCGTAGCAGATGGGGCAGCTCTGACACGCGAAGTTGATCTCTCCGACCACGCGCTCGCCGCGCCACTCCTCGGGCCCCTCCTCGACGACGCCGACGAACTCGTGGCCGAGAATTCCGCGAAACGACATGTACCCCTTGACGAGCTCGATGTCGGTATTGCAGACGCCCGCGATGCTCACGCGCACCAAGGCCGAGTCCGGTGCGAGCTGCGGCATCGGCACGTCGCGTACGGACGCGGTCTTTCCATCGTAGGTCAGGGCGCGCATCGGTGTCCGGAGCGTCGCAGACCGCCCCACCTCGCCGCAACCCTTCGACCGCGCTGTGGGCGGCGTATAATCCCGTCGGAGGTGTCGCGATGGTCATGCCGCCGAAGATCTGCCCCGAGTGCCGAGAGGAGTACGTGCACACCGCTTCCGTTTGCAGCGCATGTGACGCTCCTCTGGTCCTCGAAGGCGAGCTTCCCGAAGAGAGCGTCGCCGATGATTTGCCGCCGGTATCCGAGTTGGTCTGTGTGCGCGCGTCGTCGGTGGGTTGGGCGATGAGCCTCTCGGAACAGCTCGTGCAGGCGGGAATTCCACATCGGATCCAGGCGGCGACCTCGGACGCCGACGAGGGCGCGGCGCGCAAGCCCGGCCAGAATCTCCCCTATGGGGTGTTCGTGCTCGCCGAACACGAGGAAGCGGCGATGCGGATCGACCGCGCGCACACCGGTCGGCAGATTCCGGACATGCCCGAGGACTCCGGGCAAGCACAGATCAGCGCCGACGAATGCCCCGCGTGCGGCGAGCCCATCGACTCCAGCGCCACCGAGTGCCCGGGCTGCGGGCTCGCGTTGTTGCCTCTCGAGTGAGCCGGGCGCCGAAGCGGCTGGAACACTTCGAGCGGCGCGATCCGGGCCTGGGATGGCCCCACGCCGCGGGCGAGTCCCGGCGCTACGCCCGCGCGGCTCTCGAGCCCGAAGCGCGCGCGCCGCCCCGAGCCCATCCGGGGGGTGCGCGTCAGAACGGATCTCCCCACTTCGCGCCGAAGACGAATTCTCGCTGCTGCTTGCGCGTCCTAGGCGTCGAATCCCGCCTGCGAATCTCTTCGGAAAACGCCTCGGGGTCCCCCGCGTACCCGATCGCGATGCCCGTCACGGCTTCGGAGCCCTCCGGAATGGCGTAGAGCTCG
>JBFGGA010000100.1:0-12763 GCA_041579295.1 Myxococcota bacterium
GGCCCGCGTGGAGGTCGTCGACACGATCATCCAGCAGCGCAATCGCGTGGATCCGCGCTACGTCGTCGGGCCGGGCAAGCTGCAGGAGCTCGCGATCCACGCGCTCCAGGGCGACGTCGACCTCGTGATCTTCGATCAGAGTCTGAGCCCGACGCAGGCGCGCAACCTCGCGCAGCGCCTCGACCTGCGCGTGATCGATCGCACGCAGCTGATCCTCGACATCTTCGCGCAGCACGCGGTCAGCCGCGACGGCAAGCTCCAGGTCGAGCTCGCGCAGCTGCGCTACCGGATGCCCCGCCTCGCGCAGCGCGCGGACGTTTCGCTCTCTCGCCTCGCGGGCGGCATCGGCGGGCGAGGCCCCGGAGAGACCAAGCTCGAAGTCGACCGCCGTCGGGTGCGGGAGCGCGTCGCGCGACTCGAGCGCGAGCTCGTGAAGCTGCGCGATCAGCGGCAGGCGCGAAGGCGACAGCGGGCGCGCCGCGGCATCCCCGTGCTCTCCATCGTCGGATATACGAACGCGGGCAAGAGCACGCTCTTGAGAGCGCTCACCAACACGGAGGCCCACGTCGCCGACGCGCTCTTTGCGACGCTCGACCCCGCCTCGCGGAGACTGCGCTTCCCGCGCGACCGCGAGGTGATCATCACCGACACGGTGGGTTTCATCCGCGATCTTCCGCCCGAGCTGGTCACGGCGTTTCGAGCAACGCTCGAGGAGCTGAAGGACGCCGATCTCCTGCTCCACGTCGTCGACGTCGCGACCGCTGACTGGAAGCGGCGCATCGCCGCGGTTCGCCAGATCCTCGACGAGATCGGTATTTCCGACACCCCCGAGCTGCTGGTCTTCAACCAGATCGACAGGCTGCCGGCCGCCGAAGCCGCCGTCTTGCGCGAGAACCACCACGGCGTCGCGATCTCGGCGCTCAATCGAACTGGACTCGAAGAACTTCTCGCGGACGCAGAAGAGCTACTATGGGCCGAGGTGGATTTCCCGAATTCGGGTGAGGGCGAGCGGAAGCGGGTTCCACGGCTCACCGCTGAGGGGATTTGATGAAGCAGCCCAGGGCGAAGATCATCGGGACCGGAATGTACGTTCCGGACCGCGTCGTGACCAACGACGACCTCGCGAAACGCATGGATACCAGCGACGAGTGGATCCGCCAGCGCACGGGCATCGAAGAGAGGCGCTACATCGATCCGGGTCAGCAACCCGCCGATCTCGCGACCGCAGCGGTGAACCGCGCGCTCGAGAGCGCGCAGCTCGGCCCGGAGGACGTCGACTGCATCGTGCTGGCCACGCTCTCCGCGCAGGCGGACTTCCCCGGAACTTCGTTCTTCCTGCAGGACCAGATGGGCCTCTCGGAGACGCCGTGCTTCGACGTCCGAGCGCAGTGCAGCGGTTTCCTCTACGGACTGGCCGTCGCCAACGGCTTCATACGCTCGGGGATGCATCGACGCGTCCTCGTCGTCGGCTGCGAGGTCCATTCGACGGGCATCGACATCAGCGACGCCGGGCGCGACGTGGCGGTCATCTTCGGCGACGGAGCGGGCGCGGTGCTGCTCGAAGCCACCGAGCGCGATCGCGATCGCGCGGGCCTGCTCGAAATCCGGCTTCACGCACAGGGAAAGTATGCGAAGAAGCTCTGGATCGAAGCGCCGGGCTCGGGCTTCACGCCGACGCGAATCGACCACAAGCTGATCGACGAGCGGCGCCACTTCCCCCACATGGAGGGGCGCTTCGTCTTCAAGCACGCGGTGACGCGAATGCCCGAGGTCCTGCTGGAAGTCCTCAACGCCGCGAGCCTGAAACTCGATGACGTCGACCTCTTCCTGTTCCACCAGGCCAATCTGCGCATCAACGAGTTCGTGATCGAGCAGCTGGGCATCCCGCCCGAGCGCTGCAGCAACAACATCCAGCGCTACGGCAACTGCTCTTCGGCCTCGATCCCGATGCTGCTCGACGAAGCCGTGCGCGAAGGCCGCCTGAAGGCCGGCCAGGTCGTCTCGATGACGAGCTTCGGATCCGGCTTCTCCTGGGCGAGCGCGGTGGCGCGCTGGTAGGCGGTATGCCGCGCTGCGTCTCGAACGCCTGATCGGGCACCGCTGGCGATCCCGCAAGTACCTGATTTTTATTAAATTTTCTGGCGATCTGGGATCGCTTGACGAGATAACGCAGCGTGTTATTTTCGTCGCGACCCCCAGGGCGCGCATGCCGCGCGGGCCGGGACAGACGGAGACGACACCCAGATGGCCAATCACCAAACCCTCAGTGAAGCGCGCGAGAGCCGCATCGACGAAGCCGTCCAATTCTTCGACGACGAGTGGCAGCGGATTCAGAAGCAGCTGAGCGCGCGCCGCAAATCGCTCGAGAAGGAGTTCGCGAGCCGGCGGAAGACCGTGGAAAAGCGCACCCGCAAGGAGCTGAAGCGGATCCAGAGCGAGCTCAAGAAGAGCCCGCTCTACAAGCGAGCGGACAGCACCCGCAAGGACGTCGCCAAGCAGGTGGAGACCCGCGTGGACTCCCTGCTCGAGAGGATGCAGATCGCCTCGAGATCGGACGTAGCGCGGCTCAACCGGAAGCTGAACACGCTGAACCGACGCCTGAAGGCGATCGAAGAGAGCCGCAAGACCAACGGCGCAGCTCGCGTTCGATCCAGCAAAGCGGCCGAAAGGCCGCGGGACGCTGCGAGCGAATCCGAAGGATTCGACCGCTAAGGCGCGCGAGCCCGAATGGCTCGCGGGACGCTGAACGCGAATCCGAAGGGCTCCTCCGCCCTTCCCACGAGCCGCCGCCCGACGGAGTGGGCGGCGGCTCGATCGCCGTGGCCGGATCAACGAAAGGCTCGACCGGATTCTTTTGGCTAGGCTGTCGCTCGCCGTTCGCCCGAGGATTCCCCCATGGCCGACTACACCAGCGTCGACTTCCTTCGCATCGACGAGCTGCTCTCCGACGAGGAACTCGTCGCCCGCAACACCGTTCGCGAGTTCGTATCCAAGGAATTTTTGCCGCTGCTGCAGGAGCACGTGCGCCAGGACGGCTCGTTTCCGATGCAGCTGGTGCCGATGATGGGCGAGCTCGGGCTCTTCGGTACCAACCTCGAGGGCTACGGCTGCGCGGGCATGAACAACGTCGCCTACGGACTGGCGATGCAGGAGCTCGAGCGCGGTGATTCCGGCCTGCGCTCCTTCGCCTCCGTGCAGGGGTCGCTCTGCATGTACCCGATCCACAGCTACGGCACCGAGGCCCAGAAGCAGCGCTGGCTGCCCGCGATGGCCGAGGGTCGCGAGATCGGTTGTTTCGGCCTGACGGAGCCAGACGCGGGCAGCAACGTGAGCGGCATGCTCTCCAAGGCCGAAAAGCGCGGCGCGAGCTGGGTGCTCAACGGCACCAAGCGCTGGATCACGAACGGATCGGTCGCGTCGGTCGCGATCATCTGGGCCAGGACCGAAGACGGGGTCCGCGGCTTTCTGGTCGAGACGGACCGGCCGGGGTTCGAGGCCCGCGACATCAAGGGGAAGTTCTCGCTGCGCGCGTCCGTGACCTCGGAGCTCTTTCTCACGGACGTCGAGGTTCCCGAGGAAAATCGGCTCCCCGGCGCGAAGGGGCTCACGGGCCCGCTGAGTTGCCTCAACCAGGCGCGCTACGGAATCGCCTGGGGAGCCATCGGCGCTGCGATGGCGTGTTACGACGAAACGCTGCGCTACGCGCAGGAGCGCGCCGTGCAGGGCGGAGTACTCGCGGGCAAGCAGCTCACGCAGGAAAAGCTCGTGTACATGCTCACGGAGATCACCAAGGCCCAGCTGCTGGCCCTGCGCATCGCGCACCTCAAGGACGCGGGGAAGCTCCACCACACGATGGTCTCGATGGCCAAGCGCAACAACGTCGACATCGCGCTCGAGGTGGCGCGGATGGCGCGCGACCTGCTCGGCGCAAACGGCATCGTCGACGACTATCAGTCGATGCGCCACATGGTGAACCTCGAAACCGTCCGCACCTACGAGGGCACCCACGACATCCACACCCTGATCCTCGGGGAGCACATCACCGGGGTCCGCGCCCTCTAGCCGGTCGCGCCCCCGAGTCCGTCGCGGCCCGAATCCCCCCGCCCGGAGGGCGTGCCCCGAGGCCGCAGAGCGCCCCGCACGCCGGACCCTGCGCGGGCCGAGCGGCCACTCCGAAAGCCCCCTCGTCCCGAAAATCCTGATCGCGCGCCCAGATGGCTCCTCGTCTTGCCTCTTCGTTAAGTGCCTGGAATCGCTGGATTTTTTTCGATACCGGTGCGAAATTATCGGGTCTAAATCACCTCATGCGTGGTAATATGGCCCCAGCCGCTAGGGGGTGTTCCTGCAGCTGGCACGCACTTGGAGAAGCCAGATGATTTCGCAGCTGACTCGATTCGCATTCACCGCATTGGCGCTGATCGGCTTTGCGGGCTCCGCACAGGCACTGCAGTTCGCCGAGCTCACGCTCGACGACTGTGACGCGATGGGGTGTGAGGGCTCCACCCTCTACCTCTCGGTCCAGGAGGAGGCTGGCGGCAGCTGGCTCGTGACCTACACGATCAACACCGACGACTACACGGGCGGCCTGATCGGATTCAACCAGATCGGCTTCAAGGCGATCTCGGACTGGACGACCGGCACGGTGCTCAGCTCGCCCGTCGGGTCGATCACCGACTGGAACCCGATCTACGACGATCCGATCGCGTCGAACTCGCTCTGCGACACGTCGAATGGGGACACCGACAAGGTGTGCATCCACGGGTTCGTGGACATCACGGCGGGCGGCGACTACACGTGGACCTTCCGCATCGACGACGGAACGCTGATCACGGACACCTCCGAGTGGCACCTCGGCGCGCAGTACGCGAACAGCCGATACCGCTCCCGGGGACACATCATCTCCGCGGAAGGCGGCGCGCCGCCCGTACCGGAGCCCACCGCCGCGGTGCTCTTCGGCCTGGGTGCGCTCCTGGTGAGCCGACGCCTCAAGCGCGCCTGACCCGTTCGACCGCCGCCCCTCCTCGAATGCTCGACCGTCGAGGGCCGATCTCCGACTGAGGAGGCCGGCCCGTACTTTTCCTAGCGTTTCGCCTTCGGGTGAATGCGCGCGCTTCGCAGCGGCGCGCGCGGCGCGCGCGAATCGCGAGCCCTCCAGCTCGCGCCGGCGCGCGGCGAGAGCCGATCGGGTGCGCGGGGCGAGCGAGTCACCCACCGCTTCCTTCGAGTCGGCCGCGCCCGCTTCGCAGCAGCGCGCGCGGCGCGCGCAAATCGCGGGCCCTTCAGCCCGCGCCGGCGCGCGGCGAGAGCCGATCGGGTGCGGCGGTGGGTCGAACGAGCAGCGCGGGCGATCCGCGGGGCGGCGGTGGTTTGAACGAGCAGCGCGGGCGATCCGCGGGGCGGCGGTGGGTCGAACGCGGGACCGGCGCCCGGAGCTCCGCAGCCCGCTGCCGCCGCACGCTGGCGCCGGAGTGCGCACGCGCGCTCCGTGCCGCGTGTCTGGAAGCGCGGCTACGCGCAGCCGCGCCGTCGATTCACGCGATAGAGCGCCGAGAGCGCGACGATCCCCGCGGTCAGCATCAACCCGCTCCCGGGCTCCGGAACGAAGCTCAAGCGAAGGGTCGCGATGCTCCCGGTGTAGTAGTCGCTGTAGGGGTTCTTCCAGCGCGTGAGCGACGGGCTCACCAGCTGGACGTTTCCCGCACCACCGGGCGTTCGATTGTCATAGCCGGTCCGCGTCAGGACCGTCGCCTGCGGCCCGCCGCTGGCCGTGACCTCGGCCATCCCGGTCGTCCAGGGAAATACGGAGATGATCGCGGTTCTCGGCGAGTAGCCGAACTTGCCCTGGTAGCGGTAAGGCCGGCTGATCATCGTGGTGTATTTGAGGCCGGTCACCTTCCCCATCGTGGTCGCCGCACCAGCGCCGATGTGCTGCAGGTTCCAGGGCGTCGCACCGACCGACGTCGTCACGCTCTCGAGGCCCCGATTCGTGTAATACTCGCCCAACAGGCGCATCGTCCCACCGAACTGGTTCTTGCCGGCCGTCACCTTGACCTTCGCGCCGTGTGCAACCGTGAAGTTGCCGAGCCCTCCATTGTTTCCAAATACGCCCAGATCGTTCCTCAGGTCCGCGTATTCGATTTCGAAGTTGAAGAAGGCGTTTGCGATGGGAAGGGGCAACCAGGTCGTCTCGAGAAACGAACCGCCCGACGTCAGCTGCGCGAGCCCCGACATCGGTAGCGTGAAGCCCCGGGGATTGGAGGGAGTACGCGATGTCGAAGTGTTGCCGGTGGTCGACAGGTTCCCCGTCCCCGTGAGCGGCATCCCGGCCTGCAGCGAGGTGGGGCCACAGCCGGAAGCCACGTCGGGACCACCCGTCGAGTTGGTGTGAATCACCGGCACCTGCCCGCCGAATTTCGGGATGGTCAGCGTATAGACCATCGCCGAATAGGAGAACATGGTCGTATGCGCCGCGTGATAGGTGCGGGTGTTACAATGCCGACCCATCGGGATACCGATGAAGTTGCCAGCGGCATCTGAACCTCTGGTGTGTATGATGAGCTCGCCAGAGTACAACTGAATTCCAGCGTCTGCGCTGGTCGCAAAGCCCAGGACCAACAGTGTGAGCCCGAATGTTCGCCAGAAACCCATTCTTTGTCACTCCTTCGATGCCGCAGATGCCCGATGCGGCACTGCGGTATTGCCTGACAGGAAGTTCGAAGCGGAGTCCGAGTGGGCGGCTATTGCGTACTCACCAGCGTCGGCAGGAGCATCTGCATTCGATTTGCACATGGACGCACCTCGAGGGCAAACCCAACCTGTGAGTAGGAGCAAGAACTTTTTGGTGACGCGAAATTCGTCCGATGCGACGAGACTTTTCACGCGCGCGCAGGAAGCCACGCTGCGCTGCGACCGCGTGAGCGAGACCTGCGAGCTGGCTGCGCATTGCTGAAGGACGCACGACATGCATCGCGCTCGAGCCCCCGCCGGCTTCTCGTGCTCGGCGCCCTGGTCTTCGTGGGAGAGGCGATGTTCGGCCTGCCCTTCCACGTTCCGAGGTACTTCCGCGCGACCACCCTCGAGGTCTTCGGGCTCACGAACGCCGAGCTGGGCGATCTCTTTGCGGTCTACGGGCTGACCGCCACGGTTGCCTATTTCGCGGGTGGACCGCTGGCCGACCGCTTCTCCGCGCGAAACCTGATGGCGATCTCCCTTCTCGCCACGGGAATTGGCGGGTTCTACCTCGCGACGATCCCCGGGCCGACCGGATTGGCGATGCTGTACGGCTACTGGGGCGGAACCACGATCCTGCTGTTCTGGGCCGCGCTGATCAAGGCGACCCGCGAGTGGGGGGCGGCCTCCGAGCAGGGGCGGGCCTTCGGTCTGCTCGACGGAGGCCGCGGCCTGGTTGCGGCCGGACTCGCGAGCCTCGCGGTGATCGCCTTCGATTGGTTCCTTCCCGAGCAGCTGAACCAGATGAGCGAAGCGGATCGCCGCTCGGCGTTGATCGCGGTGATTTACTTCTACAGCACGGCGACGCTCGTCGCGGGCCTGCTCTGCTGGCTTTCGTTACCGGGCGGCAGTGGTCGATGGCGCGGCCGGCCATCTGCGGCGTGCAGTCAGATCGGAAGAGTCGTGCGCTCGCCCCGCGTGTGGGCCCAGGCGATGATCGTGGTCTGCGCGTACTGCGGTTACAAGGGTCTCGACAACTACTCGTTGTACGCCGTTCAGGCACTCGGCATGAGCGAACTGGACGCCGCTCGCTTCACCGCCGCAACCGCGTACATCCGGCCGATCGCGACGGTTGCAGCGGGTTTGATCGCGGACCGGGTCAATGCGCGCGGCGTGATCGGATTCCTATTCGTCGCGATGACGCTCAGCTACGGTGTGCTGTCGCAGATCGCACCTTCGCCCGACCTTCTGAACGTGCTCTACGCGAACATCGTCGTCAGCTACTGCGGCGTGTTCGGTCTGCGCGGCGTCTACTTCGCGCTGCTCGAGGAGACGCGGATTCCACGCGACCGCACGGGCACGGCCGTGGGTCTGATCTCGGTCGTGGGATTCACGCCCGAGATCTTCTTCGGGCCGATCTCCGGCCGAATCCTCGATCACGCTCCGGGCGTCCCCGGTCATCTCGACTACTTCGCGTTTCTCACGGGCATTTCGGTGGTCGGCGTGGCGATCGTCCTCGTCCTGGTCTGGCTGATCGCGCATGCGCCAAAGCAGGCGGATTCGGCAATCACCCCCTAGCGCGCCGTGTGGGTGGAGCGTCAAGCGGTCAGCAGCCGGTGCGCGCCGCGCGTGCGCTCGGCAATCGGAACGCCCACCGGGCAGCTTCCCAGACAGGGCGCGTCACAGGCGATGCACACGGAGGCGTTCTTCGCAAGCTGCGCGTACAGTCGCGCCCCCTCGCTACGCCAGCCGTAGTCTTCCGCGTACATGCGATAGCGGAGCACGTCGTGGATCGCGAGCTGCTCGGGACAGCGATCGAGGCAGGCGCCGCAGTGCGGCGCGCAATAGCTGCCGAAGATCTGCTGGTCATAGCGCTCGAGCACCACGCGATCATCCGCCCCGAGCTGCCCGCCCGATGCAGCCAGGTATTCGTCCACGTGCTGCAGCTCGTAGAAGGAGATCACCGCGCACGAGACATCGGGGTTGGAGAGAACCCAGCGCAGAGCGGCCTGTGAATACGCATCGGCGTGCTCGCGGAAGCCAGCCAGGCCGTGGTGCCTCGCGCCCTTCAGAGTCTTCATCGCCACCACGCCCATGTCCTGCTCGCGGCGCGCGCGTTCGATGAGGGCGGGTAGCGCCGACCAGAGGCCGTGGTGATAGGCGACCATCATCACGTCGAAGCGCCCCGACTCGATGGCCGTCTCGACGACTTCGACGAGATTCGGGGTGTGGGTCGAGAATCCGAGAAACCGCACCTTCCCCTCTTGCTGGAGGCGATCGAACGCCTCGTGCGCGTTCTCGTCCATGAGGCGCTCTACGGTGTCACACGAATGAACGTGGCAGAGATCGACGTAATCGGTGCCGAGGCGCTTCAGGCTCCCCTCGACCGCGCGCTTGTACTGCTCGACCGAGGAGCCCGCGGGGAGGTGTCCCGTCGGCGTGCAGAACTTGGTGGCGATGAACAGCTCGTCGCGATGACCGCGCAGCGCCCGACCCATCGCGGCTTCGCTGCCCGCGCCCGAATAGTCGGGGGCCGTGTCGAAGTAGTTCACGCCTCGCTCGATCGCGAGCCGACCGATCTGCTCGCCCTTGTCGCCGCTGATGGAGGAGGTCCCGAGCACGATGTCCGACACCTGCCATTCGGTGCGCCCGAGGCGGCGGTGGGCGCGTACCCGGCTGCCCTTCCAGGTCTCCTTCCACTCGGGATGCGTTTCCACGACATTGTCGCTGAAGATCTCGGCGAAGACGGGCTTCCAGCCCCGCCCCCCGCGGCCCAAGCCGAACCAGCCGCGCGCGAGAGCGACGCCGGCCACCAGCGCGCCAGAAATGGCCGCCGCGGCGGCCCCGAACCCGAGCCCGGTCAGAAAGCGCCGCCGCGTCGGATCGATCGAAGCCACCCGTGCGCGCCGCGCCGCGCGAGTCAGCGCGAATGCGACGGCGGCGACGGCGAGCGTCGCGAGTGCGAGCAGCGCGAACCCGGCGCCCGCCCAATCGTAACCGGGCGCCAACCGGGCGAAGAGCGCCTGCAGTTGCCGGCCGGCCGGGAAGGCCGTCTCGTTGAGGCCGATCGCGGTCGTGTAGAGGATGTCGCCCGCGACCCACCAGCCGACGGCCAGTGCGAGTGCGATCGAAGCCAGAAATGCGAGCCAGGGTTTCGTGAACACCGCTTCCCTCCGTCTCGTCAACGGCGCGAGGCTGGATCCAGGCCGATTATAGACGCGGCGCGCGCGCTCGGGGCAAGCGCGGATGTCGTCCACGGGGCGTTTCTGCCCCCGATGCGAGGGCCGGCGCGGCGGGAGCCACCCAGCGGAGCGCTCCGGATGGCGCTACGGTGGCGCGGTGTCGAACGCCGTTCGCCGGTTGCCCCAGCTCGCCGCGCTCGCGCTCGTCGCCTGCACGCTCTCGCGCGCCGAAGCGCCGCGCACCGGCCCGCTGGAGATCCGGCGCTTCCAAGCCGCCGAAGCCCGGCAGGCCGTGGCCGTCGACGCGAACCACTTCTACGCAATCGACAACCGCGCAATCGGCAAGTACGACAAGCGCACCGGCGAGCGCGTCGCTCGATACGAGGATTCGGAAGGCGGCGAAATCCGCCACCTCAACAGCGGCGTCGCACTCGACGGCCGCCTCTACTGCGCGCACTCGAACTATCCAGGTGTGCCGATGCTGAGCTCGATCGAGATCTTCGACACCGAGACCCTCGAGCACGTCGAATCCCACAGCTTCGGAATGCTACCGGGATCGGTCACCTGGATCGATCGGCGGAACGGAGTCTGGTGGGTCGGCTTCGGCAACTACGAGGGCAGCGGCGGCATCCCCGGCCGCGGAACGGCGTGGACGGAGGTCGCGCTCTACGACGATCGGTGGCGGCGCGTGGGCGGATACGGATTTCCCCCAGAGGTCCTCGAGCGTTTCGGCACGCGGAGCAACTCTGGATCCGCGTTCGGTCCGGGCGGCCTGCTCTACGCCACCGGGCACGACGAGGCGGAGCTCTACGTGCTGCGCGTTCCCAAGGCCGGCGCGACGCTCGAGCTCGTCGCGGTGCTTTCGGTAATCGCGGAGGGGCAGGGAATCGCTTGGGATCCGAGCGCGCCGCGCGTGCTCTACACCATTTTGAAGAGCACGCGCGAGGTCGTGGTCTCGCGGCTGCCGGATCCACCCGATTGATCGCCGAGCGCGATCGTTCGACGAGTTTGTGAGAGTGCCGAGCCGCGCACTTCGCGCGCGGCCGGCGGCGCGATGCGGAGAAGATGAGCTCGAAGACGCGAAGCCGGGTTTTCTCGAAGCAGGCGCCGCTCGGAGTGGGGCGTGCCGCGCATCGACTGCGATCCTTCCTCCCGTTCATCGCGATCGCGGCACTCGGCACGCCCGCGTTCGCGCAATCGACGGATCGCGAGTTCGACCCCTGGTGGGGAATCGACAAGAGCGGGCGAATCCCGAAGGTCGACAAGCCCGCCGACCTCACGAATCCCGAGCGCTGGCGCTACATCCCGGAGGGGCGGCTCAAGCCGGGCAACGTCTTCCAGCGCTTCCTCGTCTCGAGCTTCATCGCCCCCTTCTTCTTCCGCGACAGCGACGTCGGCTTCGGTGGGGGGATCGCGATCACCGACCTCGATTTCCGCGAGCAACGCCGCCGCGAGTTCGCCGGCCTGTTCGCATCCTACACCGTAGAAGGACAACAGGCGTATCGCCTGGCGTGGCGCCGGAGGCTCCACCACCGCGAGGCGGCGGGCGGCGGCGTGTTCCAGGAGGAGCGCAGCTTCCTCAAGGCGTGGGGGGGCTACGAGAAGTCCCTCACGCGACGCTTCTTCGGATTCGGTGCGCGGGCGAAAGAGCGTGACGAGACGAGCTATACGGACGAGACCGCGTTCGGTCGCTTCGGCTTCGAGCTCGCGCTTCCAAACCCCGGCGACGACCTCGTCGTCGGCGCGGCGATCAAGGGCGAGTGGCACTCGCTCGGCGACGGAGAAGTGAAGAACAAGCCGAACACCGGAGATCAGCCGGCCGACTCCGAGAACAGGCCGGATTTTTCCGGTCTGTTCGCGAGGGCGGACGATTACGAGCTGGGCTGGTTGGAGCTCGAGGTTCGCTACGACACGCGCGACAGCCAGCGCCTACCCTACCGGGGTTTTTCGCTGGGTGCGAGCATCGATTCGGCGCTGCTGCAGAGCGGCTGGAATGTCGGATCGATCTTCGAGATCGAAGGGATCCAGATCTTCCCAGTTCCGCCGCTGCTTCACGACGGCGGTGATCCGGAAGAGGAGAATCCGCCCACCGACACCCTCGCGTTCCAGCTTCAAACCAGCACGACCGCCGGCGATCTTCCCTTCTACTCGCTTCCGACGCTCGGAGGCTCTCGCACCCTCCGCGGTTTCATCGAGGGTCGCTTTCGCGATCGCTCGCTGTGGCACGCGAGCGCCGAGTATCGCTTCTGGGTATTGACCCGAGGATTTCCCATCCCCTTCACGAAGTCGCTGCGGGTCGAGCGCGTCGGGCTGGCGCTGTTTGCGGACGCCGGCTCCGTCGCGGACGACTGGCCGGACCTGTTCGAATCGCGCGTCTGGGCGAACGCGGGCGTGGGGCTGCGCATCACCCTGGAGCGCGACGCGCCGTTTCGCGTGGACGTCGGCTTCTCCGGCGAGGGCGTCGAGGTGACCGGCGGCTTCGGCCTCAGCTTCTGACGGCCGCCGGGCGGCGCGCCCGATCGGCGCCCCAGCCCGCGCAGTTCGTTCCGGGTGATGCGCTGCCGGGCACGGGCGGGGGCCCAGTGGCCTGGGCGACGGCGCTAGCGTTCGAGCCGATCGATCCGCTCGAAGAGCTCGACGTTCTGCGAACGCGCGGTGAGGTGCCACTCGCGGCTTCGTCGCAACCACCTCGCCATCTTCCTCGCGACGGGCGTCCGCGTGCTCACCACGACCGCGACGATGTCGTATTCGGCGACGAGTCGGGCGAAGACGGCGGGCTCCGCGTAGGCGCGCTCGAGCTCCGGCAGCAGATCCCCGTAGACCTCCCAGCGCCCGTCCAGCGCGACCTGTTGCTTCGGATAGAGCTGCCAGATCAGGTAGCCGCCGAGGTCGGGGCTGTTGAAGAACCTCCC
>JBFGGA010000101.1:0-12637 GCA_041579295.1 Myxococcota bacterium
CCCTGGAGTCGGATGAAGCCGGTCGCATCGCGCTGGTCATAGGTGTCTTCGGGGCCGGCGTCCTCGAACGAGGCCTGCGCGGCATCGTAGAGAGACACCGGAGAGCGTCTACCGCTGATCCGAACGTCGCCCTTGTAGAGCGACAGCCGGACGTCTCCGGTCACGTTCTCCTGGGACGCTTCCATCAGCGCCCGAAGCGCGTTCATCTCCGGCGAATACCAGAACCCGTTGTAGATCAGCTCCGCGTAGCGGGGCGAGAGCCGATCGCGCTCGTGCATGACTTCGCGGTCGAGGGTGATCGACTCGATTGCCCGATGCGCACGGTGCAGGACCGTTCCGCCGGGCGTCTCGTAGACGCCGCGAGATTTGAGGCCGACGAAGCGATTCTCGACCATGTCCACCCGACCGACGCCGTGTTCGCCGGCGAGCAGGTTGAGTCGGTGCAACAACGCCGCGGGCGAGAGCGATTCTCCGTCGATCGACACGGGCGTTCCGCGCTCGAATCCGATCTCGATCTCGGACGGCAAGTCCGGCGCCTTCTCGGGAGACTTGGTCATGATGAACATCGATTCGTCGGGGGCGCGCCAGGGGTCTTCGAGAACACCGCCCTCGTACGAGATGTGCATCAGGTTGCGATCGATCGAATACGGCTTCTCGAGCGTCGCCGTCACCGGAATGCGGTACTTCTCGCAGTACGCCAGGCAGTCGGATCGCGAGCGGATGTCCCACTCGCGCCACGGCGCGATGATCTGGAGCTCGGGCGCCAGTGCGCGAAACGCGAGCTCGAAGCGCACCTGGTCGTTGCCCTTGCCGGTCGCTCCGTGCGCCACCGCGTCACATCCCGTCTCGAGCGCGACCTCGACCTGGTGCTTCGCGATGAGCGGCCGCGCGAGCGCGGTTCCGAGCAGGTAGGTGCCCTCGTAGATCGCGCCTCCGCGAATCGCTGGAAAGACGAAGTCGCGCGCGAACTCCTCGCGCAGATCGCGGATCACGCAGTCGACCGCACCCGTCTTCCGCGCCTTCTCCGGGAGCCCGGC
This sequence comes from Myxococcota bacterium, assembly GCA_041579295.1. Classification (GTDB taxonomy): domain Bacteria; phylum Myxococcota_A; class UBA9160; order UBA9160; family SMWR01; genus JACZVU01. Next base: position 1,038 of record JBFGGA010000101.1, read on the forward strand.
GAGCTCCTCTTCCTGGCCCACATCCGCCGTGTAGGCGACGACCTCGCAGCCGTAGTTCTCGATCAGCCAGTGCAGGATGACGGAGGTATCCAGTCCACCGCTGTAGGACAGGCAGACCCGCTCGACCCGACGTCTTGCCGACATAAGTGGCGCCTCCGGCCGGGCAGTCTACCGAAGTCTGCCGGCGCCACACGGGATCTGGATCGACCCTCTCAGCGGTCGACGGCGGAACTGCCTGATAGCAGGCTCTGGAGTTCGTCCGCCCGCTTCCGCAGCAGCTCGATCGAGCCGACGATGTCCTCCAGCATCAGGCGGTAGCGCTCGGCGCGGCGCCCCCCGACCTGGTCCGCGAACTCGCCGAGACATCGGGTGAGCTCTTCGAGCGGCTCGCGGATCTCCTTCGCGCACTCGATCATCCGGCGGTCGCTGCCGAGCTCGAGCGTGATCAAGATCACCACGCCCACGCGATCGTCCTCCGCCGAGATCGGCGAGGCCATCGCCCGGTAGCCGCAACCCCCTTCGCGCAAGGGGAAGCGAATGGAGCCCGCGCCGCCGCAGACATCCGCGACCGCCCGCAAGACGGCCTCGCGGGCACCTCCCTCGAAGAGCGTGGCCAGCTCCCTGCCGCGAGCCTCCTCCAACGAGACCCGAAAACGGGATTCGAAGCATGGATTCAGGTGGACCACTCGACCGTCGGGGTCGCCGACCAGAATCGGTGTATCCATATAGTCGAGAAGTGAACGGCTACTCATCGAAACACCCGAAATGCGAGGCGTCGAACCATTCCCGGCGCGAGTTTTCGACGCCGTTTGCGCTCGAAGGCCTACTGGGGAAGCTCATACTGTTCGTTCTCTTTGATGATCCGCGCGATTTCCTCTTCCGACAACGTGCCTGCCGCATTGACCGTGATGCTCTGCTCGCGCTCCGTCGCCACATCGCGCGCGGAGACATTGACGATGCCGTCGGAATCGATCTCGAACGAAACTTCGATCTCCGGCTCTCCGGCGGCCGCCCTCGGAATCTCGGTGAGCACGAACTCGCCGAGCAGGTGGTTTTCGTCGCTTTGGGTGCTCTCCCCCTGCAGCACGCGGATCTTCACCGCGGTCTGGTCGTCTCGCGTGGTGGTGAACATGTGCGATTTTCGGGTGGGAACCGTCGAATTCCGGGAAATCAACGGAGCGAACGTTCCGTCGAAGGTCCCGATTCCCAGGGAGAGCGGGGTCACGTCCAGGAGCAGCAGGCTGTCGTCCTGCGACGCGAGGATGTCGGCCTGGATTGCGGCGCCCATCGCCACGACCTCGTCGGCGTTCACGCCCTTGTGGGGCGGCCTCTTGAAGAAATTGGTCACGCACTTCTGCACGAGCGGCATGCGGGTCTGCCCGCCCACCAGCACCACCTGATCGATGTCGGCGGGCGTCAGCCCCGCATCGGTCACGCACTGCTGAACCGCATCCATCGTCTTGCGCACGATGTCGCCGACCAGATCCTCGAGCGTCTCGCGCGTCACCTCCATGTTGAGGTGGCGCGCGCCACCCTCGTCGTTCGCGATGAACGGCAGATTGATCTCGGTGACGTTCAGTGACGAGAGGTCGCACTTCGCCTTCTCGCAGGCGTCCTTCAGGCGCTGCAGGGCCATCAGGTCGTTGCTCAGGTCGATGCCGTCGGACTCCTGGAATTCCTTCAGCACGTGGGCGACGAGCCGGCGGTCGAAATCCTCGCCTCCGAGGAAGGTGTCGCCGGCGGTGGCCAGCACCTCGACGACTCCGCTCCCGAGCTCGAGGATCGAGATGTCGAAGGTCCCGCCGCCCAGGTCGTACACGGCGATCTTCTCCTCCTGCTCTCCGCCGATCCCGTAGGCGAGCGCTGCGGCGGTGGGCTCGTTGATGATGCGCAGCACTTCTACGCCCGCGATCTTGCCCGCGTCCTTCGTCGATTGTCGTTGGGAGTCGTTGAAGTAGGCGGGAACCGTGATCACCGCCTGGGTGACGGGCTCGCCGAGATACTCCTCGGCGACCCGCTTCATCTCCCGAACGATCACGCCCATGACCTCGGGGCACGTGAATACCTTGCCGGAGATCTCCACGCGCGCGTCGTCGTTCTCGCCGCGAACGATCTTGAAGGGGCAGAGGGCCATCGCCTTCTGCACCTCGGGGGAGTCGAATCGGCGCCCGATCAGGCGCTTGGCGGCGTACAGCGTATTGGCGGGATTCGTGATCGCCTGGCGCTTGCTCAGATGCCCGACGAGTCGCTTCCCGTCCGGCGAGATCGCAAACATCGAGGGCGTCGTCTTGTAGCCACCCGTGTTGGGTATGACGGTGGGCTTCCCCTGGTCGACCATTGCGACACAGGAATTCGTCGTGCCGAGATCAATTCCAATCACGCGTCCCATCACATGCCTCCGCCTCTCGCTGAACGGCGCGGGCGCCGCAGCTTTTCAAGCGCTGCTTGCACTTCCTCGTTCTTCGGGTCGATACGCGCAGCCTCTGCCAAGACCGATTTCGCCTTCTCGCGCATTCCGTTGGCGCGAAGCGCGCGCCCCAGGGTGAGCCGCTTCTCGACCGAATCGGGGCACAGCTCGCAGGCGGTCTCCGCGTACTCCGTGGCGCGCTCCAGCTCCTGGAGCTCCAGCGCGAGCAATGCGGCCCGATGATTGACCTCGGGATCCGCGGGGCGGTGGATCAACACCTCCTCGAGCAGGCGAAGCGCCTCGTTCGCGGTCGCCGGATCGACGAGCCCGCCTTTCGGATCGAAAAGCTTGCTCGCTTGATGCTCGTAGTGGCGCGAGAGGATGTCCGAGAAGCGCGCGCGGTAATCGTCGTTCCAGGGATCGAACGCGATCGCGAGGCGCAGGCTCGGCGCCGCCTCGTGCCAGCGCTCGCGTTTGGCGGCCACCATCGCCGCGTCGAAGAAGTGACTCGCCTTGAGCCGGCGCTCGGCGAGGATCTGCGGGGGGATCCGAAAATGCCGTCGCAGGCGCTCGAGGGTCTGCCGCTTGGTGAGCTTGCGGGGCGGTAGCTTGCGCCCCGGCGCAGCCTCCGGGGCGCCCGTGTCGGCGACCGGCGCGGGCTCGGGCTCGGGCTCAGGCATCGCCCCGAGCGTGCGCTCGATCTCCGCCCGCGTCGCGGGATCCGACAGCAGCTCGTAGGCCTCGACGAGCTTGCGGAAGATCCGCTCGAGTCGCGCCGCGAAATCGCCGAGCTTGGCGCGGAAGTAGCGGTCCGGGTGGTACACCTTCGAGAGCGCGAAGTACGCCCGCTTGATCTGCTTCTTGTCGGCGTCGCGCGGCACCCCGAGCAGATCGAAGTAGGGCCTGTCGAGCGAGGCCTCGAATTCGAGGATCTGGACCTGCAGCTCGGGCGCGATGTCGAGCGACGCATCGATGCGAGAGTCCGTGGCGCCATCGATCTCCTTCGCCTCGGGCTCGGCCTCCGCGATCTGCGCGGAGATTTCCGCGCCGCTCGCCTCGCCCTGCTCGATCACCACGACGCCTTCGGATACCCATCGCTCGATGCAGCGATCCACCTCTTCGGGATCGATCCCGCCGATCTGACGCAGCAATGTCCACGACGTGTGGCCATCGATCCGGGAAATCAAGAAACCCTCCTCGGGGCTCAAGCGCAGGCGGGACGGATCCCAGCTCGAAGTGAGCCGCGGGATGCGCCGCTCCCGCTCGGATTCGTCCACCGAATGCATGGCCCCTCCAGGGCCCAAGAGGCAGCCCCGCACACGCTTCCATCGGTCTGCAAGCCGGAAAAGCTGAGCGCCGCGGCGAAAACCCTCTGACGAGACGCCGACCTGCGCGCTGCGGCTGCCGGAGGTCGCCGACGGCTCCGTTCCCGCGGGGAAAATCCGCCCGCGCACCGCGCCAACGGACCCGAAACGCGTGGGATCCGCGGGGCGCCGGCGACCGCGCGCGGCCCCCCGACACCGGAATGGGTGCTCAGCGCGACGCGCCGAGCAGCCGCTCCAAGACCGCCTTCTGGGCGTGGAGGCGGTTTTCGGCCTGCACGAGCACGAGGCTCCGCTCGCCATCGAGAACCGCGTCGGTGATCTCCTCGCCCCGGTGGGCGGGCAGACAGTGCATCGCGTAGGCGTCCGCGCTCTGGGCGAGGAGCTCCTCGTTGAGCTGGTAGCGCCGGAAGATCTTCTTGCGCAGCTCTCGCTCCTCTTCCTGCCCCATACTCGTCCAGGTGTCGGTGTAGACGAAGTTCGCCCCGCGAACGGCCCCGGCGGGATCCTCGGACCAGTGGATCCGCGCCCCGCTCGCCGCGGCGAGCGCCTCCCCGCGCTGGCGCACGCGCAGCGCGGGGCGGTGGCTCGCGGGCGTGGCGAGGCGCAGCTCGAGGCCGAGCACCGACGCGCCGAGGATCAGCGAGTTCGCCATGTTGTTGCCGTCGCCCAGGTAGGCGATGACCGCGTCCTTCAGCTCGCACTTCTCGGCGATCGTCTGGAAGTCCGCCAGGACCTGACAGGGGTGGAGCAGATCCGTCAGTCCGTTGATCACCGGGATGCGCGCGACCCGCGCGAGCTCCTCGACCAGCGCGTGGCTGAAGGTGCGCGCGACGATGCCGTCGACCCAACACGAGAGATTGTTCGCGACGTCTCGCGGGGTTTCCCGCGTGCCGATGCCGATCTGCTCGGGCCGGAGCAGGATCGCGTGCCCTCCGAGCTGGGTCATGCCCGCCTCGAAGGTGACGTGTGTGCGCAGCGAGGGCTTCTCGAAGAACATCGCGAGCACGCGGCCCGGCAGGGTCTGGTGCTCCTTCGACTGCTGGCGAAGCTCCTTGAGCTCTCGCGCGCGGTCGAGCAGCCCGAGCAGCTCTTCGGCGCTCCAATCGGCGAGTGTGACGAAGTCCTTCGGCATCTCAGCTCGTGATCAGGGTGCCGACCCCGCCGTCGGTGAAGATCTCGAGGAGCACCGCGTGGAGCACCCGCCCATCGAGAATCGTGGCGCTGGAGACCCCCCCCTCGAGGGCCTCGATGCAGCAGCGGAGCTTGGGAATCATGCCCTCGCGGATCGTCCCGACCTCGATCAGCTTGCGCGCGTCTCCCACGGCGAGCCGGTTCTGCACGCGGCCCTCGTCGTCCTTCACCCCCTCGACGTCCGTCAACAGGATCAGCTTCTCGGCGGCGAGCGCGCACGCGATCGCGCCCGCGGCCTCGTCGGCGTTCACGTTGTGGGTGAGGCCGTCCGCATCGACCCCGATCGGCGCGATCACCGGCACGAAGCCGGCCTCGGCGACCGACGCGATGGCTGCGGGATCGACCGAGACGACCTCTCCCACGCGCCCGAGATCGCGGTCCTCGTGGAGGCGCCGCGTCACCTGGATCATCCCGCCATCGCCGCCGGTGAGCCCGATCGCGCGACCTCCACCCTGCTCGACCAGCGCGACGATCTCCGGGTTGACCTTCCCACCGAGCACCATCTCGACGACCTCCATCGTCGCGTCGTCGGTGATGCGCAGGCCGTCGACGAAGCTGGATTCGATGCCCAGCCGGACCAGGGTTTCGCCGATCTGCGGCCCGCCGCCGTGCACGATCACCGGGCGGAGCCCGATGTACTTCAGCAGAACCACGTCGACCGCAAACGATGCCCGCAGGTCGGGCTCGCTCATCGCGCTCCCACCGTACTTGATCACGATGGTCCGGTCGTAGAAGCGCCGCATGTAGGGCAACGCCTCGATCAACACCTCGGCCTTGTCGATCAGCGCCTTCATCGGAAGCCCGCGATCATAGGTGCTTTGGCGGGAAATTCCGAATGGGCCCGCCCGACCGCGCTACTCGGCGGCGAAGCCCGCGGATTCGCGCACGGCGGCGCGGATCTGGCGCCGGACGCGAGCGACTTCGTCCACGCCTTCGCGCCAGCCCCGGTACAGGATCGCGTTGCGCACCGCCGCCGAGATCGCCGCCGACAGGATTTCGCCGGTGCGCGCCGAAGCGGGAATGCCGGATTCCAGGAATGCGCGCATCACACCCAGCGTCTTTTGGCGGAAGCGAACGGGGACGCACAGCAGCGGGCTCGCCGCCCCGGATTCGGGCGTATCGACATCCGGATCGAAGCGCGCATCGCGATCCGGCGCATCCGTCGCCACGAGCCTGCCGGTCTGCAGCACGAGTCCGGTGAGCCCGGAGTCGACCGGCAACCGCTCCCGATCCGCATGCCCGGCGCGCTCGCACTGGCTTTCGAGCACCAGCTCCCGCCCGCTCGAATCGAGCAGGTAGAGCGAGACCGGGGCGGCCGGCACCCGCGTCGCGACCGCCGCGAGCGCCGCGCCGATCACCCGCTCGGGCTCGACCTCGGCGCTGAGCACGTCGCAGATGGCGCGCGCCAGCTCCGCGTCATCGCAAGCGCCGGCCGTGGGGGCGTCTTCGCGCGCCGCCTCGGCGACGGCCCGCGGTTGCGGCGCCGCGAGCTCCGCGTCCGGCGCCGCACCCGTTGCGCGGCGGTCGCGCAGCCGCGCGATCAGCGGGCCGATCTGCAGCGCGAGGATCTGCAGCAGGCTGAGGTCCTGGGCGCCGAATGCCCCGCCGTCTCCGCGCTCGGTCGCGCAGATGACGCCGAGCGGCTTTCCGCCTCCCTTGATCGGCGCCACCGCGAAAGCGCTCGATCGGTAGCGGCCGTCGACGATCCGCTCGGAAAAGCGCTCGTGATGCACGACGTCTTCGACGGCGAGCGCCCTGCCCTCGTCGAGCACCCAGCCCGCGACACCCGTCCCCCTCTCGACGGGGTCCATCTGCGACGGCTCGACGTCGCAGCCCGTCGCGCCGATCACGCGGAGCGGGCCCGAATCGCCCTCGAGCAGCATCAGCGACGCCCTGGACACCCCGAGGACGTCCGCCGCTGCGAGCGCCGCCCGGTCCGCGAGCGAAGTCTCCGACTCATCCGCCTCGGATTCGCCCGACAGCTCCGCCAGCTGGGTCTCGAGCGCGGCGAGTCGCGCGCAGAGCGACTCCCAGCTCGCGTGCATTCCCGAGCTCAGCAGCGCGCGGCGCACCGCGAGCACGAGCTCTTCGTCGTGCAGCGGCTTCGCGAGGTAGTCACAGGCCCCGAGGCGCAGCGCCTCGAGCACCCAGTCGTGATGCACCTGGCTGGAGAGCACGATGACGCGCAGCCCCGGCCGTTCCGCGACCAGCCTGCGCAGCAGATCCAGACCACCGCTCTCGCGCGCGCCGATATCGAGAAGCACCACGCCCACCTCGGGCCGCGTGGCGAGCTCGAAGGCCTCCGCGCCGCGCTCCGCGGTGATGCAATCGATCGACTCGTCTCTGAGCGCATCGCAGATCGCCTCGCGAAAGAATCGCTCGTCGTCGACGATCAGAACTCGGGTCGACTCTTCGGCCATTTCGATTCCCTCTACCCCCGGACCGGCTCAACCAGCAAGCGTCACAAGATGTACCGCGAAAGGTCTTCGTCCTCAACGAGATCTTCGAGCCGGGCGCGCACGAACTTCTCGTCGATTGCGATCCGAACGGCGCCCAGATCGGGGGCCTTGAAACTGATCTCCTCGAGAAGCCGCTCCATCACGGTGTGCAGCCGCCGCGCGCCGATGTTCTCCGTGCGCTCGTTGACGAGCGCCGCGAAGCTCGCGATCGCGCGGATCCCGTCCGCCTCGAAGTTCAATTCGACGTTCTCGGTCTTCAGCAGCTCGCTGTATTGGAGGACGAGCGAGTTCTGGGGCTCCGTCAGGATGCGAACGAAATCGTCGCGATCGAGGCTCGACAGCTCGACCCGGATCGGGAACCGCCCCTGGAGCTCGGGAATCAGGTCCGACGGCTTGGCGACGTGGAAGGCCCCCGCGGCGATGAAGAGGATGTGGTCGGTGCTCACCGGACCGTGTTTGGTCTGTACCGTCGAGCCCTCGACGATCGGGAGGAGATCGCGCTGGACGCCTTCGCGGGACACGTCCACGCCGACGCGCTCGGCCGTGCCGCCCGCCACCTTGTCGATCTCGTCGATGAAGACGATCGCGGTCTGCTCGACGCGCTCGATGGCCACCTCGCGGACCTGCTCCATGTCGACCAGGCGCGTCGCCTCTTCGGCGACGAGCGAGTCGCGCGCAGCTGCGACGCTCAAGCGCCGGCGGCGCGAGCGTTGGGGCAGCAATCCCCCGAGCATGTCCTTGAACTGCATTCCCATCTCTTCGACGCCCTGGGGCGTGAAGATCGACATCATCGGACTCCCACCCGTCGTGTCCTCGAGCTCGATCTCGATTTCGCGCTCGTCGAGACTCCCTTCGCGCAACATCGCCCGGAGCTTTTCGCGCGTGGCGGAGGCGTGCGTCTCGGCCGGCGGCGGCTTCCCGGCGGATTCGATCCCCGGCCCCTCCTCGGCGGTGGGCAGCGGGGGCGGGGGAAGCAGCGCATCGAGCAGGCGCTCCTCCGCGGCCTGCTCGGCGCGCGCGCGCACCGCCTGCTTCTGCTCCTCGACGACCATACCCATCGCGGTGTCGACGAGATCCCGGATGATCGACTCGACGTCGCGCCCCACGTAGCCCACCTCGGTGAACTTCGACGCCTCCACCTTGATGAACGGCGCCTGCGCGAGCCTCGCGAGGCGGCGCGCGACTTCGGTCTTGCCGACCCCCGTGGGCCCGATCATCACGATGTTCTTCGGGGCGATCTCGTCGCGCAGCTCTTCGGGGACCTGCTGGCGCCGCCAGCGGTTTCGCAACGCGATCGCCACCGCGCGCTTGGCCTCGTCCTGCCCGACGATGTAGCGATCGAGCTCCGAGACCACCTCGCGGGGCGTGAAGGGCTGGAGCTTCATGGGAGCGTCACCACGTTGATGTTCTCGTTGGTGTAGATGCAGATCCGAGCCGCGTATCGGAGCGCCGACTCGGCGATCTCCGCGGCGCCGAGCTCGGTGTGGTCCGCGAGCGCTCGAGCCGCGGCGAGCGCGTAGTTTCCCCCGGAGCCCCCGGCGACGATTCCGTCGTCGGGCTCGAGGACGTCCCCGTTTCCCGAAACGACCAGCACGCTCTCGGTGTTGCCGATCAGGAGCAGCGCCTCCAGGCGCCGCAACGCCCGATCCGTGCGCCAGCTCTTGGCGAGCTCCACCGCCGCGCGACGGACGTTTCCCGTGTACTCGTCGAGCTTGGACTCCAGGCGCTCGGTCAGCGCGAGCGCGTCGGCGGCGCCGCCCGCAAAGCCGATCAGCACGTCGTGCTTGGCGGCCTTTCTCGTCTTCTGCGCCTTCTGCTTCATCACCGCTTCGCCGACCGTCACCTGCCCGTCGGAAGCCATCGCGATCACGCCGTCGCGCACGATCGCCAGCACCGTGGTGGAGCGAATCGCCCCGTTCATCGACCCCCTCGCTTTCCGACCGATCCGGTCGATTTCGACCCGGACCTCGGGTGCGCGTCGTCGTAGACCTCGATCAGGCGCTCCGCGGAAACCGCCGTGTACTTCTCGGTGGTCGACAGGCTCGCGTGGCCGAGCAGCTCCTGAATCTCCCGAAGATCCGCGCCCATGTCGAGCAGATGGGTCGCGTAGCTGTGCCGCAGCCGGTGGGGGTGGACGCGGTCCGCGATGCCGGCCTCGCGCGCCCGCGCCCTGAGGATCCGCCGGATGTCGCGCTCGCCGAGCCGGCGCGCGCGCCCACCCCGCGGGCGCAGCGATGGAAAGAGCGGCTCGGCGAGCACGCCCGGAGCGCGCCGGGCGTCGAGGTACGCGCCGATCGATTCTCGCGCGGCGGCGGGGAGCGGCACCACCCGCTCCTTGCCGCCCTTGCCCATGACCCGGACCTCGCCGCGGTGTAGATCCACGTCCCGCACGTCGAGCGACGCGGCTTCGCCGACCCGCAGCCCCGCGCCGTAGAGCAGTTCCACGAGCGCGCGGTCGCGCAGTCGCCCCGGATCCGCGCGCTCGAGCCCGGGGCCGGAATCGGGCGACTCGATGAGCGTCGCGCAGTCGTCGACCGCGAGCGGGTTCGGCAGCCGCTTGGGCTGGCGCGGCGTCGGGATGCCGGCCGTCGGATCGAGTCGGCAGCGGCCTTCGCGCACGAGGAAGCGGAAGAACGCGCGCAGCGAAGCGAGCTTCCGACCGAGCGTGGCGGGGTGCCGGGAGCCGTGGAGGCCCGCGAGGAATGCGCGCACGTCGGCCGCGGCCACCGTCGAGGGCGTGCGACTTCCCTCGAGGCTGTCGACGAACTGTCGGACGTCGGAGAGGTAGGCGCGCCTCGTATGCGGCGATACGTTGCGCTCCACGTCGAGGTGGGCGCCGAATTCTCGGACGGCGTCGGCAAACCTCATTCGAGCAGTTCCGCGGCGGCGCGGCGGTAGGGGGTCAGGCGTTCGAGCGCGCGGGCCGCGAGCCGCTCCGCCCGCTCGCGCCTGCGAATGCGTCGGGCCTCGCCTTCGAGCGGAGGGAACAGGCCGAAATTGACGTTCATCGGCTGGAAGTGCTTCGGATCCGCATCGCGGAGGTGATGGAGCAACGCGCCGTGGGCGGTCGCGGGATCCGGCAGCAGCGGCGCCCGGCCGCGCGACGCGAAGACGACGTTCAGCGCGGCCAGGTAGCCGAGCGCCGCGGACTCGACGTAGCCCTCCACGCCCGCGATCTGCCCGGCCAGGTAGAGGCCCGGACGACGTCGAATCTCCAGGTTGCGCCGCAGCTGCTTCGGCGCGTTGACGTAGGTGTTGCGGTGGACCGAGCCGTAGCGGGCGAACACCGCCTCGGACAACCCGGGCAGGCTGCGGAAGATGCGCTGCTGCTCGCCGATGCGAAGCTTCGTCTGACATCCGACGAGGTTGTAGAGCATCCCCCGCTTGTCCTCCTGGCGCAGCTGCACGACCGCGTAGGGCCGCCGCCCGGTTCGCGGATCGATCAGCCCGACGGGCTTCAGCGGACCGAACGCGAGCGTCTTCTCGCCGCGGCGCGCCATCTCCTCGATCGGCAGACAACCTTCGAAATAGAGCTTCGCCTCGAAGGGGTGGAGTGGAACGGTCTCGGCGCCGAGCAGCGCAGCGACGAACGCGAAGTACTCGTCCTCGCCGAGCGGAACGTTGAGATAGTCGCCGTCGCCCTCGTCGTAACGGGAAGCCCGGAAGACGATCTCGCGGTCGATCGAATCGGCGTAGAGAATCGGCGCCTGCGCGTCGTAGAAGTACAGGTGCTCGTCGCCGAGAATCCCCTGGAGCTCGCGCGCGAGCTCGCAGGCCGTCAGCGGACCGGTCGCGAGGATTGCGCGTCCGTCGGCGGGAATGCGCTCGACGACTTCGCGGCGGATCTCGATGCGCGGATGGGATTCGACGGTCTCCGTGATCCGCCGCGAGAAGGCCTCTCGATCGACCGCGAGCGCCCTCCCGGCGGGAATTGCGGACTCGTCGGCGGCCTGCATCACCAGCGACCCCAGCCGGCGCATCTCCTCCTTGAGCAAGCCCACGGCGTTGGACGGGACGTTGGAGCGCAGCGAGTTGCTGCAGACCAGCTCGGCGAGTCCCTCCGACTCGTGGGCGGGGGAGAACCGCACCGGCTTCATCTCGTAGAGGGTGACCTGCAAGCCGCGCAAAGCCGCCTGCCAGGCGGCTTCGCAACCCGCGAGCCCGCCGCCGATCACGGCGACGCGCCGGCCGGGCGATCCCGCATCTCCTGCGACATCC
>JBFGGA010000102.1:0-12592 GCA_041579295.1 Myxococcota bacterium
AGCTCGGCGTCGGAACGACCGTTCAAATCCTGCTACCGCGATCTCTGAAGGAGGAGAAACCGAGGCGGGTCGGGTTCGGAGAGTCCGAAATCGAGAAAGCGAAAGGCGAAGTCGTGCTGCTGGTCGAAGACGATCCCGAGCTCCGCTCGCTGCTGGTCCGAATCCTGCGCTCGCTGAATTACCGCGTGCTCGAGGCCGATTCGAGCGCGCGCGCGCTCGGGTTGATCCGCTCGTCGGTGGAGATCGACCTCCTGCTCACCGACGTCGTACTCCCGGAGAAGATGAGCGGAGGCGATATTGCTCGAGCGGCGGTCCGGGCGCGGCCGGATCTTCGGGTGCTCTTCATGTCCGGGTATACGGGGGACGAGACGCTCCAGCGAGGACAGCGACCCGAAGGGAGTGGATTCCTCCAGAAGCCCTTCCACACGGCAGACTTCGCGCGTGAGCTGCGCAGGGCGCTCGCGAGCGACGAGAGAGTGGAATGAAGCCACCGCAAAGCCGCGGCTGGCAGGAGGTATCGAGAGTGGTGAATCGACGGTGGATCGCAGTCGCTGCCATGGTTTTTGCGCTGACGTCCTCCACGGGTTGCTTCTGGATCGCGCTCGGCGGGGCCGGGGCCGCGGGCTATCAGATCGGAAAGGACGATCGCTCGGTGGGCACCAAGCTCGACGACGCGTCCATTACGAGCGGCGTCAAGACCCGTTTCATCAGCGATGCGCAGATCGACGCGCTGGACATCAACGTCGACACCTACGAGGGCGTCGTCACCCTGCACGGATCGGTTCCCAGCAAGCGTCTGGAAGACCGCGCCATCCAGATCGCGCGCAGCGTCAAGGGCGTGCGCGGCGTGAACTCCAGGCTCGTGCTCGTCGCGCGCTGATCGAATCCCGCCACCAGCCCTGGGCCGCCGCCGAAACGCCGAGGTCAGCGCAGATCGCGCGACCGCTCTTCCCAGGTGCCGGTGGTCGCGCGAAAGATCAGCACGCGGCGATTGGCGGTCAGCGTGGCGAGATTCGACTCCGCGCTGAGCGCTTCGACCCGATCCGTGAGCGCGAGCGGTACCGGGAAGAAGCCGCCGACAAACGGCGACAGTCCGAGCGCTTGCCGATCGGTGACCACCACGCCGACGTTTGCACCCGCGCGCGCGACCACCATGCGCTCGCGGGGCTTCAGGCGATACTCGACGAGGTTTCCGCTGCCGCCGTCGAAGCCCAGCACGCGCTCGGACGTGACTGCGAGCGCCACGCGCTCGCCGAGCAGCGCGCTCTCCGGGCGCTGCTCGGCGCGCCTGTAGTCGATCTCCTGCCAGGACGCGGATTGGGCGGCCACCGCGAGGATGCGCTGGTCGGTGATGACGACGCCGACCCGGCCGCGAGCGCCCTTCCAGACGACGGTTTCGTTCAGCCGCAAGCGCGCGACCGTCTGGCCGCCGCCCGTCGCATCGATCGCGAGCAGCTCCCGATCGACGGCGAGGATCTCGAGCACATCCGCGAGCGGAACCTCCCCCGCCACTGGCTGTGCCCGAGCCGGCGCCGCGACCGCAGTCGCGGTGAGCAGCAGGGCGACGATCTTCGACCTCGCGCACATCGCAACCGAGAGTCTAGCCGAGTGAGGATGCTCGCCCGCCCGCCGCAGGTACGATCTCACCGAGCGGCGCGCGAGCCGCTCAGTCGGGCGCCGCTGCACCCGCACCGGAACGCGGAGCGGCATCGGGGACGATCGCGATTGCGCGCAGCGGCCCGCCGGATCCGCCGCGAATCTTGATCGGCAGCGCGACGACCGAGAATCCGCTGGCCGGGAGATCTTCGAGCCCGGCGAGGTTCTCGAACGCGGGCACGTTCGCCTCGAAGAGCGCCCGGTGGGAATCGAAGGTCTTCGACGGCCCGTGGTCGACGCTCGCGGTGTCGAGCCCCACCGCGCGGATCCGCCGCTCGGCGACCAGCCAGCGCGCGGCCTCCGGGTGCAGGCCGGGGAAGTGCAGCTTCTCGACGGCTCGCGGGCCGCGCTCGCCCGTCCCCAGATACGCCTCGCGGTCCGGCCAGAAGCGGCCGTAGCCGGTGCGGATCAGCACGATCGATGCGTCGGGGATCCGGCCGTGCCGCTTCTCCCAGGCCTCGAAGTCGGCGATCGAGACCCGGTGATCGGGGTCCCCCGCGCAGCGGTCCGACACGTCGACGAGTACACCCGGGCCGACCAGGCGTTCGAGCGGGATCTCGTCGACCGTCCAGCGATCGGCGTAGAAGTGGATCGGCGCATCGATGTGGGTGCCGCCGTGTTCCGCGGTGCGAAATCGATGGGCGGCGTAGTAGTAGCCCTGCTCGACCACCCCTTCGTCGCCCCTCTCGAGCACGAAGCCCTCCTCCGTCGGCCAGAAGATCGTCTCGGAATCGAAGGCGTGGGTCAGGTCGACGATTCGCCCGGCCAGCTCCCCGGGCGCTGCACCCGCGCACGCAAGGATCGCCGCGAAGCCGAGCCGCGCGAGCGGCGGGAAGCCGCGCGCCTTCGCCGCCCGCCCGGCTCGGGGCAGGCCGAGCGCGCGCACCCCGCGTGCGGCGCGAGGTATCGCGAGAGCACACGCCCGCCGCCCGACCCGACGAGGTCCGGGTGCGCTCACTCGCGATCCAGCGCGCTGCGGACGGCCTGCGCGATCTGCGCCTTGCGAAACGGCTTGGCGAGGAACGCGACCTCCGAGCCCACGTAGCCGCTCGCCTCGAGCTTGCGCTGCGGAAAACCCGAGACGAACAGCACGGGGAGGTCGGGCCGCCTGTGTTCGATCTCGCGCGTGAGCTCGGGCCCGCTGTAACCGCCGCCCAGCATGACGTCCGTCATCAGCAGATCGATCCGAGCTGAGGCATCGAGCACGCCGAGCGCTTCGTGCGCCGACCGCGCCGACTTCACCTCGTAATCGAGCGATTCGAGGATCCGGGCGGTCATCTCGAGCACCGCGGCGTCGTCGTCGACCAGCAAGACGCACTCACCGTGCGAACGCGGCAGACCGCGAGACGGCAGATCCACGACGTCGGAAAGCGTCGCGCCGGGATCCCGGGGAATCAGCATCTCCACCGTCGTTCCGTGCTGCAACCGGCTCGAGATGTCGAGGTGTCCACCGAACTGCTGCGCAAAGCCGTAGACCATGCTGAGTCCCAGCCCACTTCCGGACCCTTCGCCCTTGGTGGTGAAATAGGGCTCCACCGCGTGCTCGACGACGTCGGGAGCCATGCCGATTCCGGTGTCGGTGACTGTGACGCGCACGTACTCGCCGGGAATGATCGCGCCCTTTCCCTGATCGCGATCCTTCGCGATCTCGACGTTCGAGAACTCGAGCTTCAGCATGCCCCTGCTGAGCATCGCATCGCGGGCGTTGAGCGCGAGGTTGAGCAGCGAATTCTCGAACTGGCTGCGATCGACCCGGCAGGGCCACAGGTTTGGCGGGCTTTCGATCGCGATGTCGATCTGGGGACCCAACGTGCGCTGCAGCAAGCCCAACATGCCGTCGGCCAGCTCGCGCAGGTCGAACGATCCCTCCTGCGTGGTCTGCTCGCGCGTGAATGCCAACAGCCGGGAGGTCAGCTCTGCGCCGCGCTCCGCCGCGTACATCGTCATGTCGATGAGGTCGGGGGCTCGGCTCGCGTCGGTGTCCCGATCGGAGAGCAGCTCCAGGTTTCCCATGATCACGGCGAGCATGTTGTTGAAGTCGTGGGCAATACCGCCCGCCAATTGCCCCACGGCCTCCATCTTCTGCGCCCGACGAAGCGCTTCCTCGGCATGCTTCAGTTCGGTGATGTGCAGCAAGACGACGACGGATTGGATCAGCCGATTCGAATCGTCGTAGATCGGCACCCAGAACTCCCGGGCGTGGAAGTAATCGCCCTGGAGCGCGCGGTAGCGCACCTCGATGCTGCACTCCTTCGGATTGTCCAGGTACGCTCGGTAGTAGGCCTCGTAACGCTCGTAGTCGTCGGGGTGGATCCAGGGCACTTCCTCGTGGGAGATGTCGTAACGGGTGACGTATTCGTGGGGCGTGAGTCCGTAGGGTCTCGCGAACTGCTCCGATACGAACACGTAGGATTCCGCGCGTTCGTCCCACAGCGCGTAGCCGAGGCCCGCGATGCGTTCGGCGATGCCGCGCACCGAGTCGCGCTGTCTCTTCGACGCCTCTTTCAATCGTTCCACCTCGCGGAACGCGGAGGCAGCCGCATCGCGCGCTCAGGGAAAACCCTGTAGCACGGCGCGAGCAAATCCGCCGAGACCATAGCAGCCCGCGGGTCCGCGTTCGCGTCGTCGCCTCGCGTGAATTGCTCTATCCTACTAGACCCCGTTCGGGGCCAACCCGACGAAGAGAATGGCCAGCTTCGCAAGCGGCTCGCTCGAGGGATATCGCCAGGTGCACTCGCAACCGGAGCGCGGCGTGAAGATCCCATGCTGATTCACCTGGCGATCGGTGGAGCGGGCATCGTCGTTCTCGTCGCGGGTGGCGAGCTCTTCGTCAAGGGGGCGGCGGCGTTCGCGCGATGCATCGGGATCTCGCCGATCATCGTCGGCCTCACGGTGGTGGCCTTCGGAACCAGCGCTCCGGAGCTCGCCGTGAGCATCCAGGCGGCGCTCACGGATTCGGGCACCCTGGCCTTCGGCAACATCTTCGGCTCCAACATGGCCAACATCGGCCTGATCATCGGCCTGTCGGCGGCGCTCAACCCGCTGCCGATCGACCACGTCGTCATCCGGCGAGAGCTGCCCATGATGCTGCTCGCGCTCGCCGCGGCGATGGTGATGGCGTTCGACGTCGACCTCGGCGCGCAGCGCAACGCCTACGCGCGCACGGATGGACTCGTGTTGCTGCTCTTCTTCTTCGTGTTCATCTACTACACGCTCGGAGATTTCGGGAGGCAACGCGGGAACCATCGAGCGAAGTGCGACGGAGACGCGGCGTCCAGCGCTGAATCGATCTGGGCGTCGGGCGTTCCCCAACCGCAGCCGTCCGGGCGAGTCGTCACGAACGTCCTCCTGATCGCAATCGGCCTCGTGGGCCTGATCTACGGCGCGGACCTGGTGGTCCGCGGCGGCGTGGGTGCCGCGCGGGAGCTGGGCGTGCCCGAGGTGGTCGTCGGGCTCTCGCTGGTCGCGGTCGGAACCAGCCTGCCCGAGCTCGCGGCCACGCTCGTCGCCGTGCGACGCCGCGACATCGGCCTCGCGGTCGGCGGCGTCGTGGGCTCGAACATCTTCAACACCCTGCTCATCACGGGCGTCACATCGACCATCAACCCGATGCCGATCCCGCTCGGCGGGCACGTCGACCTCGCGGCCACCGCGATCCTCTCGCTTTCGCTGTTCTTCGTCGCGCGCACCCACAACCAACGGATCATCCGCTACGAGGGCCTCGCGCTGCTCGCGATCTGGAGCTGCTACGTGATCGCGCGCAGCTTCTGGCTGGCGCACTCCTGAGCGATCGCGCGCGCAGCCGAAGCCCGCGGTCGGCCGCGCGCTTCGCGGCCGCGTTCCGGGCGCGAGCGCCCCGCTACGGATCGGACTCGAGCTCAGCGGGCGGCAGCGGAATGCGGACCGCGCCGAACACGGCGTTGCGGTCGAGCGTGTAGCGCGCGTCGATGATGTAGACCACGGGCTCGGCGCTGGATTCGTCGACCTCGAAGAACGGAAAGCGCGCCCACTGCAGAAATCTCCGCCCTTCCTCGGTGGTCGCCGCGCGCCGCGCCAGCGCGCCCGCGCCCTTGGGGATGCGCCGTTCGCCGAGGATGAAGCGCGGGCTCGGCAGCAGCTTCACCACACCCAGCCGGTACTCCGCAGCGCCGTCGATCACGACCGTCCGGCGGAAGGGGTCGACGGGGACGGGTGCGACCATCAACCGCGGCGTCACGGTGCCGTCCAGGCTGGCCTCGACGGTGCGGCGCGCGATCGACTCGCCGGCTGCCATCGCGACCACGTAGGCGAATGCCGCGAGCAGGCCCACACACGCGGGACGTGCGAGCGCGCGAGCGCGGGTGCCGGCGCGCGTCGAGCGCGCCGCGACGAGCGCGAGCACGAGGATCGCCCACATCCACGGATCTGTGATGTAGAGGATGTCGCCGTAGAACCAGGTGCCGTCGAACGGCATCAGCCAACGCACGCCGTAGACATTCAGGAAGTCGAGCACCGGGTGGGAGGCCACGGAGAGCGCCGAGAGTGTCAGCAACCACCTGAAGTCCGCGGGCGACGCGCGCTTGCGGCTCGGCAGCCGACTCAGCAGCAGCATCGCGCCGGCCAGCAGGAAGGGAAGGACGAACAGCGCCGGCACGCCGTGGGTGATGCCGCGGCGGGCGGCGAGCGCGGCGGTCTCGCTGCACGCGTAGGAGAGCGCGTCCACGTCGGGCAGATTCGCGCCGACGATCGACGTCGCGCGGCCGAAGCGGGTCTTCCTTTCCAACCCCGTCGCAGCGAGCGCCGCGCCGACCAGCGTATGGCAGATGGGATCCACGTCGCCCGCTCCCGCACTTCTCGACGCCCCGCCGGCGCGCTCCCGGCCGGGCCAACGGATGATACACGCGTCCGATGCGACGGGTGCGCGACGGTTGGCGTTGACCTACGCTCGCGCGGCCCGCGGAGGCGAAGTGATCCGAGAAGAGCAGATCGACCCGAGCCGACGAAGGCGCAAGCGCAGCACCCGCGAAAGGCTCCGCGAGCAGCGCGGAGGCGGGATCCAAAGCGACGCCGTGCGCGCGGGCCTGGCGGGCGGAAGCTTCCGGCCGCTCTCCGAACGCGACATGCAGCGCATCCACTCGACGGCGCTCGACGTGCTCGAGCAGATCGGCATCGGAGATCCCACCCCGAGCATCGTCGAGGCCGCGAGCTCGAAGGGAGCGGTCCTCTCCGAGAAGGGGCGCCTGTGCTTCCCCCGCGGCCTGATGGAGGATCTGATCGCCGTCTGCGCGAAGGAGTTCACCCACTACGCGCCCAACCCGGACCACGACATCGAGATCGGCGGCAACCGCGTGCACTTCCGCACCTGCGGCGAGGCGGTGAACATCTTCGACTACGAGGCCCGGGAGCCGCGGCCTTCGACGCTCGTCGACCTCTACGACACCGCGCGCCTCGCCGACCGCCTCCCGAACGTCCACGCCTTCTGTCAGACGGTGGTGGCGACCGAACACAGCGACGACGCGTTCGTGCACGACGTCAACGCGCTGTACGCCCAGCTCGCGGGAACCCAGAAGGCGCTCGCGATGTCGACCGCGACCGCCGAGCACATCGACCACTTCATCGCGCTCCTCGACATCCACCTGGGCCGGGAGGGCGCGTTCCTCGAGCGCCCGTGCTTCAACTTCGGCGGCTGCCCGATCGTCTCGCCGCTGCGCTTCGGCGCAGACAACGCCGAGGTGCTCGTGAAGTGCGCCCGACTCGGAATCCCCTACGACATCGCGGTCGCCTCCCAGGCCGGGGCGACCGCGCCGGCGGCGCTCGCGGGATCGCTCGTGCAGACCTTCGCGGAGACCCTCGCGGCGCTCGGCGTCATGAACCTGATCAGTCCGGGCACGCCGTTCCTGATGGGCGCGTGGCCGTTCATCTCGGACCTGCGCACCGGCTCGTTCACCGGGGGCAGCGGCGAGCAGGCGCTCGTCTCGTCGGCGATCGCCCAGCTGACGAACTTCTACGGGCTGCCGAGCAGCGGGAGCGCATGCATGTCGGACTCGAAGCTGCCCGACGCACAGGCCGGTTACGAGAAGGGCATCAGCGCGACGCTGACCGCGATGGCGGGCTGCAACTACATCGGCGAGACGGCGGGCATGCTCGGCAGCCTGATGGCGTGCTCGTTCGAGGCGATGGTCATCGACGACGACATGATCGGAAACGTGATGCGCGCGGTGCGCGGCATCGAGGTCACGGACGAGACGCTCTCGTTCGACGTGATCCGGGATACCGTCGAGGGATCGGGCCACTTCCTCGACCACCCGCAGACCCTCGCGCTGATGCAGAGCGAATTCCTGTACCCCCAGCTCGCCGACCGCGGCACCTACGACGACTGGAGGGAGGCCGGCAAGCGCGATGCCTACGAGCTGGCCCGCGCGAAGGCCGTGGCGATCCTCGCCGAGCACTATCCGGTGTACATCGACCCCGCGGCGGACGCGAAGATCCGCGAGCGCTTCCCGATCCGGCTCGCGCCCGAGGACATGCGCCCCGGCAACGGCCGCTGGTAGGCGATCCCGCGACGCGCGGCCCCGAGGCGGGTCTGTTTCACCCCATTTCGGTGGCGCTGGTCACGGTTTTGCGCCCGCGGGCGGACGATCCAGCCGGGCATGCCGGAAACCCGCCTCGAGACCTTCATCTGGGCCGACATCGCCTTCGAGCACGCCGCGGGCGAGGGCAGCATCCTGAACCTCGGGCCGGGCGGCCTGTTCGTCCGGAGCTCCACGATCGGCAGGGTCGGCGACGAGGTGCGCCTGAGCTTCGAGGGGCCGGACGGCGAGACGGTGGAAGTCATCGGCGAGGTCTGGTGGACGAAGCACAACCTCGCGGGCCGCGGCCCGGGCCTGCACGGCTTCGGGGTGCGCCTGATGGCGTCCAGCGGAAACTACCGATCGCTGCTGCGCGAGCTCTCCCACCCGCGCTGGAGGCCGGCGCGCCCCGGCTGCGCGATCTGAACGCCGTCGCCGCCGCGCGCAGTCAGCGCGGATCGCCGCGCGACCGCGGCGCAGCCGGGCGCGGTCGAAGGGACCCGCGCGCGCCCGATCAGAGCGGCTTCAGGAAGAGCCCCGCGCTTCCGACGTTGACCGCGAGCTCGAACAGGTAGCCCGATTCGAAGGCGACGTCGCTCCGGGGCGGCTCGAGCTCCAACGAGATGCCGTTTCGCTCCGCGAGCGCCATCGCGTTGCCGGCCAGCACGTTCAGGAACTCGCCGACGCCGTCGAGCAGCATCTCCCGGTCGAGGCTCTCGGCGTCGAGTCCGCTCGCCTTCGCGGCGACCTGGCGCGAGAACGCGTCGTCGCCCAGCAGGCAGATCAGCAGGCCGGAGTCTCCGCTCACCGAGACCGCGACCCGCACGGGAAGGTCGGGCGGCTCCGAGATCCGCTCGCCGCCGCCCACGCGCGTCGCGATCCGCGCCACGCGCATCAGCAAATTCGGAAACAGCCTCAGGACGTACGGCGCCAGCGCGTTGCCCTCGATGCTCTCGGGCAGCGCGAGGTTCTCGATCCGATACGGCGCCTGGTCCTCCTCGTAGCGGACCAACAGCTCTTCGAGCTTCTCCGTCCCGAGGAGCCCCAGTCGGACCAGCGCCTGTCCGATGCGCAGGCGGGTCCGCCACTGCAGCTGGACGAGATTGTCGATCTGCTCTTCGCTCAGCAGACCCATCTCGACGGCGAGCTCCCCAAACGGCATGTCGCGGTGGCGCTGCTCGGCGTTCACCTTGTCGGCATCGGCCTTGGAGATCAGTCGGCCCTCGACGGCCAGCTCGCCGATGCTGCGATTCTCCTGGTCCATCAGATCCAGCGCGACCCGCACCTGCTCCGCGGTCACCTCGCCGCGCTCGATCAGATATTGTCCGAAGAACTTGACTCCCATGATCGGCTCCCGCCTACGCCTGGGCCCGCTCGCACTCCTGGGCGAGCAGGGTTGCTAGAACGTCTTCGTCGATCGGCTTGCTCAACACCTGGATGGCCCCCAGGCGAAACGCCTCCTCGGCCTTCGACGCCATCGCGCCGACCGACGAGAGCATCGCGACGCGCGTCTCGGGGTACTTCGACTGGATGAGGCGCAACGCCGCCATCCCGTCCACGTCGGGCATGACGATGTCCATCAGGACGAGGCCGGGACGCAGCTGACCGACCTGTCGAACCGCTTCGGCTCCGTTGCGCGCCGTGCCGATCACCTCGACGCCGTCGTTGGCGGCCACGGTGCGTTCGATCTGAGCGAGAACCGTCCGGCTGTCGTCGACCACCAGGACGGCCAATTTCTTACCCGACAATGAGACCTCCCCGCGAGCCCGACGCCTCGCGGCGTCGCAGCCCTGGGGGCGTTCATCGTCCTGACGGACGCCGCGGTTGAGATCGAGAACGGGCGAATCGGCCCCGGGGTGTCGAAATCGAAGTTGCGCGGCGCTGAGACCTCACGCGCCGCGCCGAGGGGCTCCGAAGCGGATGGTGTCCTGCCGATGGGACGGGACATGCCGGCGACGCCGTTCGAACGCTGTGGCCGCGCGCTGATCGCGGCCCTCTCGGGCCTCGGCCTGCTCGGCGGGCCGCCGGCGGCGGCCGCGCTCTACAAGTGCACCGGCGCGGACGGCAAGCTGCGCTTCCAGGACCGCCCTTGCGCCGCGGGCGAGCGCTCGACGGAGATCGAGAGCGCGGCGCCGAGCGCGCGCGGGGCGGCGGCCGAGGACGACGTCGAGCTCCAGGTGCCCGAGCGCGGCGCGGCGCAGCGCGGCGAGAACTTCCGGATCGACACCCGCGAGGTGCAGTCCGCGGCCTGGCTGGAGGCGATCGCGCAGGCCAGCCGACAGCCCTCGCTCCGCTCTCGGGGCGGAAGCATGACGCTGCTCCGCGTGCTGCTCGAGGGCGATCGGAGCGCGACCGTGCAGCTGCAGGCGGCCAAGCTCAAGGGGCTCGGCGAGTCGAGCGGCGGGGGCAGCCATCGGGAGGCCTCGCACGGTGACTTCGTGCTGATCGAGCACATCCACGCGAGCACGCGCGAGCGAGGCAAGGATCGGCTGACGTTGGCCAGCCTCTCGCACGGCCGCGCGGAGATCCGGGTTGCCGTACCCGATGCGGACGGGCTGTGGGTCCTCGGCGACGTGACTTTATTGGAGGCGCCCACGGCCCAGAAGGGCACGCTCGAGGCGACGATCGAGGCGAACGGCGTCGCGGGCGCGCCGCAGGGCATCGCGATGCGGCTCGGACCGATCGCGGTGGGGGGGCGCTACGGCGCGCGCATCGCGTTCGACTCGCTCGGCCGCACGCGCCCGATTTCACTCGCGCCGGGCAGCTACGAGATCGCGATGCCGGACTTCGACGCCGTCACGAGCCGCTTTCGCGTCGAGCTCGGCCCCGGCGAGCGGCTGCGGGTGCACTTCCGCGCGACGAGCCCGCGCGTCGTCGAGATCTTCGAGATCGACCGCGAACCGAGTCCGGCTTCGTCGGGGCGCTGAGTCGGGGGACGAGGTGCGCTTCGAGGCGCCGCGGGTGGCGCTCCGAGGCGCCGCGGGTGGCGCTCCGAGACGGCGCGGGTGGCGCTCCGGGGCGGCGCGGGTGGCGCTCCGGGACGGCGCGGCGCGGGCGCCGGCGATCGCCGCGCGGTCGATCAGTCCCCGTCGCGCAGCCCGCCACAGGTGCAAGGCGGTACGTCGCGCGTCGCGAGCCGCAGAAAGTCGGCCTCGGTGAGTATGCCCACCAGCGCCCCGTCGTCGTCCACCACCGGCAGGCAGCTGTGCTTGCTCTTGAGCATGTGTCGGGCCGCCTCTGCTGCGCAGCATTCGGGCCGAACCGTCACCACGGAGGTGTGCATCAGCTCCGAGATCGGCCGATCTTCGTCGCGGTCGATCTCGCGGCTCGTCGCGTGCGCCTCGGCGGCGATGTCGCGCTGACTCACGAGGCCGAGCAGGCCGTCCGCCTCGCTCGACACCAACATGTGACGGAACCGACGCTCCACCATGGTCTTCCAGACTTGGCCGACCGGAGTCTCGGGCGGAACCGTCACCGGATCGGGCGTCATGAGATCTGCGACCTCGCCAGCCGCTCGACAGGGCTCGAGGGTCTGCATGGGCGTTCTCTCCCGGAACACGCCGTCCGCGAGAGCGTACCACACCCGCGTGCATCGACGGCGTGCGGCAATCCGCACGCGCGCGCTCGATCCGTTGATGCGCGGCGCGCGGGCGAGTGCGCCCGCGAGCGCGCGCGGTGGGCGGTTGCGTTCGCGTCGCAGCGCGCAGCGGACCGCACCGCTGGGCGCGCGGGGCGGACGGCGCGAGCCGGCGCGCAGGCGAGCGCCGTTACGGGCACGCCTCGTAGACGGTGCCGGTCGGATCGGTGCACTTCCCGAAGGCGTTGGCGAAGCTCGTGAAATCGAGGAACCCGACGATGCCGTCTCCGTCGAGATCCCCAGGGCTCGAACCCCCCTCGCCCACGAATTCGACGAACATGCCGAGGTCCGGGAATCCGATGGCACCGTTTCCGTCGAAGTCCGCACTCACCTTCCGGACGATCGGAACGATGTCGCCATCGTAGTAGACGGGCTCTATGCCCTGACGGTCGATCGCGGTAACCCACACGTCGTGGGCCCCCAGCGACGGGATGCAGACCGAGCTTCCGATCTGCGCCGTCACGCAGTGGTCGATGTCGTCGAAGCAGAGCTCGTATTCGACGCCGGGAATCGGCGACGGATCCCACTCCCAGATGGGACACTCGACCAGGATCTCCTGGCAGCCGGCGGAATCCGCCGCGTCGGCTTCATCGGTCCAGAGTGCGGGAAAGAGGGTGATCACCGCGATCGCGGAGACCGAGACAAATCGCGAATGCATGCAGCGACTCCAAGTCAATGGACGTCGCGGGGCGGGCCCCGCGACTTTCCGCTCCTGCACTCCCTGTCGATCTCACGTATCGGCCGCCGCGGA
>JBFGGA010000103.1:0-12580 GCA_041579295.1 Myxococcota bacterium
CCCGGCAGGATCTCGATCGCGGTCGCGCTGCCGAGCTGGTAGTTGATGCAGTGGGGCAGCAGCACGGCGTCGGCGACCTCCATCGCGCGCGGGTGGCCGATCAGCTCCGCGGAAGTCCGCGAGCGCGCGAGGATGCCGCTGGTCCGCAGCGTGCGGTAGCCGTTGAAGTCGCTCTCGGTGAGCCGCCCCTCGCTGTCCAGGTGCGGGCGCAGCTCCGCGAGCACGGCGTCGGTGACGTCCGCGCTCACCTGATCGCGAACCACCGCCGCGCCGTCGCGGCGCAGCGCCGCGACCACCTCGCTGCTGGGGGCTCCGCGATCGAAGTATTCGATATCCATGGCGAAATCCCGAGGTGCCGGCCGGGATGCTACCGCCCGCGCGGGGGTCGCGACCACCCGCGACCCTTTCATTCGCGCGCAAATGTTCGCCCAGCCGGCCGATTTTACTCAAGGAATGCGAGCGCTGCGCCGATGCGCGGACGGCAGCGGGCAGCGGAATCCGGCCCGCGAGGAGGAGATCCCAGATGGCCAGCCGCCCGCTCGCTTTCGGCGTTCGACTGCGCGACAGCGGAAGGGGCCGCACGGTGCGCGTGCTCCAGGATCGGAGGGACCCGCGCCGCTACCGGGTCGAAGACACCCGCGACGGCGGCGCGGCCCGAAAGAGAGTGCACGGCTCGCTCGCTGGCGCGCTGCGCGACCTCGCCGCGAGCTGGCGCAAGCGCCTCCACTGATCCGTGGCGCGGGTCGAGCGAGAAGCGGAATCGAGCGATTCCGCGGCCGCGGGTGATTCCGCAGGATTCGCCGGCTAGGCGGGCCTGCTCCCCGCGATCCAGCGCTTGTAGGCCGGCGGCGGCATGAACGCGAGCCACAGCGCCGAGCAGGCGAAGAGCGTGAATGCCGCCATCCCCGTGTCGAGGATCGCCGGGTAGTCGCCCTGCTCGCTCCCGATCGCGACCGACGTCGCGAAGAGGACCTGGACGCACAGGATCCAGCCCGCGTAGGCGGTCCAGAGCAGGATCCGGTTGGTGACGACGGGGTCCGCCAAGCCGTGCGCTGCCCGGCGCTTGAGCTTGAGGTAGTAGCGGCCCGACTCGATCATCATCCAGATGTAGACGCAATCTTGCGTGATATGCTCGATCCAGACCCAGGGCCCCGCCAGGCCCCATCCGTGCCAGTCGCGCGCCCAGACCGAGCCCGCCAGGGCGCCGAACATCCCGATCCAGACCGCGTGCACGAAGAAGCGGGCCGCTCGGCTCTCGCGGCGAAAGACCTCGCGCGTGAACGCCGCCAGGCAGCCGATGACGGCGGCGATCCCCACGCGACACGCGACGCCCAGCGCGGCTCCGAGCGGCGTGCCCTCGGCCGGCGTGTAGGCGGCCAGGTACCACAGAGCCCACTCGATCCCGTCGAAGGTGAGCGCCCAGCCGAGCAACCACTCGGGCCTCGCGCCGCTCCGACGCCCCATCCCGACCAGCCGGATGCCGATCGCCAGATTCACGGCGACCGTCGCAAAGATGGTCAGCGCTTCGAACGAGATGGCCAGCGCTTGGAACGACATCGACGGCTCCCACGACGATCGCATCGGTCGCGAGAACAATCGGCCCGCGCTCGGGTTTACTTGACGATCGAGAGGTGGAATCTCCGCCGACGCGCAATCGGGTCTTCACCCGAGGCGCTTCACACTTGATCGGAACGGCGGCGGCAGCGGGGCTGCGCGGTCGATCCGCAGCCGGGCGCACGCCGTCGCGGGCGGCCGTTCGATTCGACGCGACGGGCGCCATGGCCGCGACACCCGTGCCATCCGCGCCGGGTCGCCCGCGACGGCGTTCCCCGCTGGACCATTATTCGAAGACCCATGCAGTCGCCCGGCACGGGAATTGGAGCATCGACCGCGGTGGCATTCCGTGACGGCTGTCACGATTCGGCTTCGCGCGCGACATTTTCCCGCGCGAAATTCAGCCACGCATCCGCACGTCTCGCATTCAGTCAACCGGAAACGGCGTCAAGCGCCGTTCGCCAGCTCGCTCGGCGGCTCGACGACGATCGTGGCCTTCTTGATGATCACCTTGCGCCTCGGCTTGCCCTCCCGCGAGCCCGCCCTCTCGATCTTCTTGAGCACCGCCTCTCCGTCGATCATCTCGCCGAAGATCGTGTGCTTTCCGTCGAGACGCTTCGCGGGACCGAAGGTGATGAAGAACTGGCTGCCGTCCGTGCCCGGGCCGGCGTTCGCCGCGCTCACGACGCCCTTCTTGTCGTGCGACAGGCTGGGATCGAACTCGCCGTCGAATCGATAAGCCGGCCCCCCGTTGCCCCGGCCCGTCGGATCGCCGCCCTGCGCCATGAAATCCTTCACGATGCGGTGGAATTTCACGCCGTCGTAGAACCCCAGCCGCGTGAGGTAGATCGTGCTCAGAAAATGCAGCGGCGCGGATTGGGGAAGGAGCTTGATCTTGATGTCGCCCTTGTTGGTGTGCAGGTTCCAATAGTAGGTGTTCCGGGGATTGAACTCTCCCTCGGCGGCTGGCACGGGCACCTTCGACTTCCAGCCCTTGTCGGTCTTGTCCAGCTCGAGCTCGTCGATGAATGCGTCGATGGCCGCGATCAGTGGGTCTTCGGCCGGTTCGATCTCGTCGGCGGCTGCGGCCATCGCGACGAAACAGAACAGAGCGGCGGCGAGCGCACCCGACACACCTCCGAAGCTCCTGGAGTCGTTCCGCAGATCGGTCATTGCGTCATCCCTCCGAGATCGCTGCTCCGTCAGCGCAGTCATGCAAAAATAAACGTGAGTCCCCCGAGAAATCCAGCGCATTTGGCCTTGGCGGACGAAACCCACGCAGCGTCTCTCGCCGTAATCATCGGAAACCTCCGCAGAGGACTTGACTCAGGATCCCGGAGGGAAGACGACGGGGGCCGACATCTCGCGACTGCGCCTGCGCAACGCCTTCTCGTGCTGAAGCACGTAGATTCCGCTTGCGATGACCACGACGGCGCTCGCCAGGACGAGCGCCGTGGGAACGTCCCCCCAGACGAGAAATCCGAATAACATCGCCCAGATCAGAGACGTGTACTCGAACGGAGCCACCACGGACGGTGGGGCGATGCGGAAGGCCTCGGTCAGGCAATACTGGGCGGATCCCGCGAGCACCCCGGTCGCGGCCATCAGCAGCAAACCGGTCGGTGTCGGCCAGATCCACGTGAAGGGTGAGGCAATCAGCCCCACCCCCAGAAAGACGAGGGCGGAGTAGAAGGTCATCGCTCCCGCACTCTCGGTGCTTCCGAGCCGACGCGTCAGGATCATCGCGAACGAGTAGACGACGACGGAGGCGAGCACGAGCAGCGATCCCGGTGACGCGACGTCGCCCTCGGGGCGAATCATCACCAGCACCGCCGAGAATCCGACGAGAATGGCCACCCAGCGCCGCAGCCCGACCGGCTCCGCGAGCACGAGCGAAGAGAGCGCGGAGATCAGGAGCGGGGCGGACATCACGATCGCGAACACGTCCGTCAGCGGCATCAGCGGGAGCGCGGCGAGAAAGAGCACGAAGGAGCAGACCGCCAGGCAGCCGCGCCCCAGGCAGATCCAGACCTTCGCCTCGCGAAGGCGCACGTACCCCCCCTCGCGGCGCACGACGATCAGGATCGGCAGCAGCGAGAACAGCGTGCGGACCAGCAGGACCTGGTAGATCGAGTAGTCCTGCATCAGCCACTTGCTGATCGCGTCGTGCAGCACCCAGAGGAATGCCGCGAGGCTCATCAGCAACACGCCGAGCGTGGAGTTGTCGGTTCGAGGTTGGGGCACGGGAGATCTAGTCTTGGATCCGCTCTTCGCCGCTTGCGCGCCGCCGCGCCAACGCGTAAAGGCCCACTCCTACCACAGCCAGCGGCAGCGCGCCGCCCGGCTCCGGGACGAAGCGGAGGTCGTCGAGATCGACGACGGCTTCCACCCCGTCTCCTCCCCCTTCGAGCGAGAGGCGGATCGCCTGGGTGCGGCCGGTGCTCGCCGCTGGAACGTCGAACGACACGGTCTCCCAGGGGGTCGTCGCCGACAGACCCACGTCGGCCAGCACCGCTTCCGAGATCCCGTCCCAGAGGGCGATCCGAAGCCGATCGTTCGCGGATGCGATGGCGACGCGCCGCTCGAGCTCGATGGCTTCGACCGACGCGTCGACGTGCAGCCGGTTGTGGGTCAGGGATTCGCTGTCCGCGCCCGCCGACAGCGAGAGGTAGTAGCTCGAGCCGGGCGGTGGATCGAGCGACGACCACGGCGCGCCGGTGCCCGCCTTGTCCCCGCCGTGGAAGCGCCAGCCCGCGTGACCGATGCCGAGATTCGGCGCGTCGTCGACGATCTCGAAGTCGCCGTTGTAGATCGAAAGCGGAGACCAAGCGGGATCGAGGCCGTTGACGGGGCCGGGTCGCGCCCCGCCGATGATCGACGAGTGGTAGAAGCCCGTCATGTCCCGCGCGGGCACGCCCGCGAAGTCGTACCAAGACGTCGTCTCGTTGTCGATCTGGGTCCCATCTCCGTCGTCGCTCGCGAGCAGATCGATCGTGCCGTGGTACCAGGCGTGCACCTCGACGTGGTCATTCAGGTCGCCGGGCGCCTCGATCGCGCCGCCGAGATCGAGGTCGAGCTCCACCGGAAGCGGCATCCCGTCGAAGTCGAAATAGTTCGGAAAGCCGCCGCCATCGGCGCGCCAGTAGTTGTCCGCGAAGCCGACGTTCGTCCAGGCGACCGGCGCGCGATCGCCCCAATCGAGCGGACCGAGCGGATTGTCGAGCGTTCCGTCCACGGGGTGGGGATCGAGGGTCGTGACGTGGTCGACCGCGATCCCCGCCGCGCCGAGACGCTCCACGCAGTCGCTGTTGAGCACCGCGCCGCGGCTGTGGCCGATGAAGTGGACGTCGGGCGCGAGCAGGTCGACACCCTCGAAGCCGGCCGGCAACCAGGGATCGCGCAGCGCCGCGTAGAGCGCGTCCGCAGCGGCCTCCGCGAAGCCCTGCGTGCCGCCCGCATCCGCGCTGTCGGACTCCTCCGCCCAGTCGAAGACCAGCGCGATCTCGCCGTTGGCGACGGCGCTCCCGCAGTGGAAATCCCAGGTTCCAAACTCCGGCGAGTAGCGGAAGACGGTGCCCACGGGAGACTGGCCGCCGATCGCGCCGCAGCCCGAAGGGTCGCCGGCGGCGGCCAGGATCGCCTCGGCCATCGAAAACGCCCAGGCCGGAGGCGCGGTGGCGTTCGCCTGAAAGCCGTGGGTGATGACGGTCGTCCCCGCGCGCGCCGGCGACGGCGCGCCCGCGAGCAGCAGCAGCGCCAGCAGGGTCCGATGCGCGCTCCTCATGACCGCCTCCGCACCATCCGACCGCCTCCGCACCATCCGCCCCTCTTCTCGGCCACCCGGGAACCTTGCGGCTCCCCGCGCCCAGCGCTGAACGCTCGAAATCGCGCGCGCGATTCGCGCCGCCGAGATTGGCGGGACGCAAGCCCGGCGACGCGCGAACGACGAGCCAGCATTTTGGACCGGTCCGCGCGGTCGGGTCAACCGAGGCGGGGCGGTGGTAGCCCGCTCGGCGAGCGACCACCCCGCGCAGCGGGCCGAACTCGCCGCGCCATCGAGGGTGCTAGAGTGCGGCCCGTGAAGCGGAGCTTCGACAGCGCCTGCCGCGACGCCGCGCGCCTGATCTGGGCGGCCTGCCTGCTGCTGATCGCTGGCCCCGCGGCCGCGGCGTGCCCGGTCCATCCGAGTGCCGAGGCCACCCAGCCGCTGCAACCGGGCGCGGCCGTTCCCTCGGTGAGCGTGCGCTCGGTAGACGGAGCGAGCATCGACCTCGCGAAGCTCGTGAGCCGATCCGGCGCGCTCCTCGTCTTCTACCGCGGCGGTTGGTGACCCTATTGCGACACGCAGCTCGGCGAGCTGCGCAAGATCGAGGCCGAGCTCGCGCAGCTGGGGTTTCCGGTGATCGCGATCAGCGCCGACCGCCCCGCGAAGCTCCGAGAGAGCCGGAAGGCGGGAGCGCTCGGCTACGCGCTCTACTCGGACAGCACGCTCGAGGCCGCGCGCGCGTTCGGCATCGCGTTCCAGCTGAGCGATGCGGAGGTGCGCAGCTACCGGGACTACGGGATCGACCTCGAGGCGGCATCGGGCGAAAAACACCACCAGCTCCCGGTTCCGAGCGTCTTCCTCGTGGAGGCCGGGGGTGCGATCCGCTGGGTGTACTCCAACCCGGACTACGAGATCCGCCCCGACAACGAGGCGATCCTGAAGGCCGCCAGGGGCCTGGCGAAGGGCGCGGGCGATTAGCGATTCTGCGGTCTGTCCGGTCTTGCGCGCAGCGCGCCGATCGGCCCGGGTCCCGCGCGCGGGGCGCGCGACGCGGAGTTCGGCCGAGCGCGCGGTGGGATCGGGAAGCGCCGAGCGACCGGGCGAGGCGGAGCGCAGCTGGGGAGAGCCCATGGTGAAGACGCGGCGACTGCTCGCAGTGGTGCTGGTATCCGCGGGCCTCGCGGCCTGCGCGGCCCCGAGACCCGTGGCGCTGCGCTTTGCGCAGTCGGCTCCGGACGAGAGCAAACAGGACTTCGCGAACTGGCCCGTGGAGCCGCTCGAGGCGGAGCGGCTGCTCGCGTACGGCGAGTACGAGGTGTTGAGCGTGGAGTCCGCGGGATCGGGCACGACGCGGCCCACGAAGGCTCACATCCGCTTCCTCGAAACCGGCGACGAGTTCAACGTCAAGGGGAAGCCGGTCCCCGAGGATCTGGACGGGATCAACAACTCGCCGCGCAAGGAGCTCGCGGCCTGGAAGCTCCAGATGCTCTTCCTCGATCCGGTGGACTACACGGTGCCCGCGACGGCGCTGCGCTGTGTTCCCCTGGACCGCGAGGCCAACTACACCGGCCAAACCACCGCGAACATCGCCGGCACCGATTGCCGGCTCCGCGAGGTCACCGTCTGGATGGAGGACGTCACCCTCCCAGACGCGCTCTACGAGCAAGAGCGCTTCGCAAACGACGTCGCCTACGCGTACCACCTCGCGAACTTCAACATCCTCGCCTACCTGATCAACCTGCGGGACAATCGAACGGGAAACGTGTTGGTCTCGAAGGACCCCGCGAACCGCCGCGTGTTCGCGGTCGACAACGGCGTCTCGTTCGGAACGATCTGGTACAACTGGATCTACCCGCCCACCTACGCGTGGCGCACGATCCGCGTGCCCGCGCTGCCGCGCCGATCCGTCGATCGCCTGCGCGCAGTGGGGCGCGAAGACCTGGATTTCCTGATGGTCGTCGCGCAGATGGAGGTCGACGCCGCGGGGGTGCTCCACAACGTCGCGCCGGGTCCGCCGATCGAGCCCGACGGCGGCGCGAACTTCGACGGCAAGACGCTGCAGCTCGGGCTCACGCGCAGCGAGATCGACGCGGTCTGGCAACGCATCCGAAGGCTCGTCGAGCGCGTCGACGCAGGGGAGATCGCGCTCTTCTAGCCGCTCGTGCGCGATCGCGCGCGGGCGGCTCGGGTCGGGCGCGGCGCCTACCAGCGCCCCGAGCCGGACGTCATGTCCTCGGCCCGCAGTCGGATCGGAAAGCGGCGCCGGAGCTCGTCCGCGACCTTTCGATCGACGT
Organism: Myxococcota bacterium; assembly: GCA_041579295.1. Classification (GTDB taxonomy): domain Bacteria; phylum Myxococcota_A; class UBA9160; order UBA9160; family SMWR01; genus JACZVU01. The sequence goes on from JBFGGA010000103.1 coordinate 7,615, forward strand.
ACTCCGGGTAGTGGGAGGACATCAGCGCGCGCAGCTTCTCGGTCGCGCGCTCGTGGATCAGGCGCGACCCCTTCTCCTCCCACTCCTCGGTCGTCGAGCGGTCTCCGAGCTCGGGGTAGAGGTACTCGGTCTCCATGATGCTGAGCGTCTGGGGCTGGCCCAGGAAGTGACCGGGCCCGCCGCAGCAGACCTCCTCGAGCACCTCGTAGGAGAGCGTCTCGTCGTTGACCTCGATCCCGCGCACGGCGCGCTGCACCGAGCCCAGCATGTCGTTGTCGATCACGAGCGCCTCGAACGAGCAGCCGATCAGGCTCGCGAGCATGCCCGCCGACTCGAAGACCAGGTTTGCTCCGGCCAACCCCGCGAGCACCGTGGTGATGCCCTTCTCGTAACCGGCCTGGTTGTCGGGAAACTTGGAATCCGACATTCCCGCCGCGACGCCGCTCGGAAGATCGTAGAAGTTCGTGAGCTGGGCCGAGGCCGCGTTGAGCACGGCTTCCTCGCCGCCGCCCCCCGAGAACGCGCCGGTGCGCAGATCCGAGACGAAGGGCCAGTTGCTGAAGATCATCGGATGGCCGGGCACCGTGAGGTTCACGAGCGCCAGGCCCGCGAGCGTCTCGGCGACGGTCTGCACCAGCGTTCCCGCCAGCGCCGCGGGTGAGGTCGCGCCGGCCTGCGCGGCGATCACCATGTTGACCGGCATGCCATAGCGCGCGCATTCCATCGACACCGAGCCGTTGTCCTCGCCGTAGCGCAGCGGTGGAACGATCGAGCAGGTGTTCGCGGTGCAGAACGGCCGCTCGCGGAAGCGCCCCTCGCCGCCGAGGATCGCGTCGAACATCTCGACACCGTGCTTCACGTGGCCGGGCAGATTGAAGCCCGAGTAGATGTGCTTCTGGGTCCCGGCCGCACACGCAAACGCCACGCTCATGTCGAATTCGAAGAGGTCCTCGATGTCGGTCGCGACGACGGTGCGCGAGAACCAGTGGATGTTGTCGAGCTGGTCGACGAGACGCGCGAAGTCGTAGAGGTCGACGAGGGTCGAGGACCGATAGCTTCGCGTCTCCACGTCGAGCACGCGCACCGCCATTCCGGCCGTGCCGAAATGCGTGCGGGAGTCCGAGATCAGCAGGTCGTGATTCGGATCTCGCCCGTGCAGCGTGAAGTTGCGCCCTGCCCCCGCAACGATGTCCTCGATCAACGAGCGCGGAAAGCAGAGCCGGCCGTGCTCGTTGATCCAGCAACCCTTCGCGAGCGCGAGCTCGCGAAACGCCGGAAACGCGTCTCCCATCCCGATCTTCTCGAGCACGTCGAGTGCGCGCTCGTGGATCCGCTGGATGTCCCGGTCGGAGAGGGGCCGATAGGCGCCGCCGATCAGCCCCGCGCGCACGGGCGCATCCTTGCGCTTCTCGGCTCGCTGCGCGACGCGGCCCGCGCGACCGCCACCCGATCGGCGTCGCGCGCGCGGCGCTTCCGTGCCGGTTGCCCGCTCGCTCATCTCGATCTCCCCGTCGCGCAAGATCCCCCGCGACCCGCGCCGTGCCGCAATTGTAAGCCGAATCGACTCGGCGTGTCGCGACTCCTCCAAAGACGAGAAGACAGGCGCGGGATGGCGGTCCGTCGATCGGGGCAGATCGCTCGCTCAAATGACCGGAATTTCGCTTCTTGTTCGAGCGGAGCATCGAGGGCGCCCGCCGCGCCAAACGCGACCCTCAAGCCACGCGGCGGACGGCCGATCCCCAAGAGAGTCCCGGCGCCCGGGCGCAGCACAGACGGTCCGGCCGATCGCGGCTCGCGCTCCGCGCAGCGGCGCCCCGGCGCAGCTGGCCCGCGCGGCGCCTCGCGCCCGCCAGCACCGATGAGGGGAAACCGAGCGATGCCCGCCGCGCTCTTCGATTTCGCCGCCGATCACCTCGAGCAGCACACCTCGCTCGACCGCTTGACGGCTCGCGGAACCCTGCGCATCGCGCTCAAGGCCGCGGGGCTGTCGCCGAAATCGCTGCGCGTCGAACAGCTGCGGGTCGCGGTCGACAAGGTGTTGGCCCGCGAGCTCGAGAAGCGCGGCGTGGAAGGCGCTAGAAAGATCTGCGCCGAGCTTTCGAATGCTCTCCCGGGCGTGTCCGCGGCGGAGCAGGCGCCCGCATCGGCCGGCGCCGACGAGATCTTCCGCCGCCTGGGCAGCGGCTGACGCCCCCCCGACGCCCGCTGCCGTGAGGTCGAGGGCCGTGCCGGCGCGAGGGGTGCGGTCGCCTCAGACGCCGCCCACGTCGGCCAGGATCTCGTCGAACGCAGCCTGACGGACCGGCTTGCTGAGCACCAGCGCCCCGGAGCGACGGATGTACTGCTCGGTAAAATCGTCGGTCGCGCCCCCGGTGAGGAAGACGAAGCGAGCGCGCAGCGCGGCGTGGCGTTCGCATACGGCCTGGTGGACCTCCACACCGCTGATGTCGGGCATGCGCAGATCGCAGAGGATCAGATCCACGGCCTCGCCGGCTTCGAGCTGAGCCAGCGCCTCGGCGCCGTTGCACGCGTAGAGGATCTCGTGCCCGTGCACGCCGCCCAGATAACGCGCGAACGATTTCAGCAGGAGCGGCTCGTCGTCGACCAACAGAATTCGCATCGATGATCTCGCGGTGGTGATCCCCTCACGCATCGGCAGACCGCGGCCGCAGCTGTGGCGGATTTCAAGCCCGGGCGACGGTCAGGCGCGCAGGCCTTCGCGCTCCACCCAGGCGAGGGTCTCGTCGAGCGCCCTCTGGAGGCGATCGAAGAGCTCGCCGATCTCGGACTCGTTGATCACGAGCGGCGGGCAGATCGCGATCGTGTCTCCGATGTTGCGCACGATGAGCCCGTGGTCGTGGCAGCGATCCAGGCAGTGGGCCCCCACCACCCCGGGATTCGCGAAGGCCTTTCGCCGATCCCGGTCGGCGATGAGCTCGCAGCCTCCGATCAACCCGATCCCGCGCGCCTCGCCCACCAGCGGGTGATCGGCGAGCGCCCGGAGCCGGGCCTGGAAGGGCTCGGCCACCTTGGCGGCGTGCTCGAACACGCGGCGCTCCTCGTAGAGCTGGAGCGTGCGGATGGCGACGGCGGCGCTCACCGGATGGCCGCTGTAGGTGAAGCCGTGCCCGAACATGCCGATCTTCCGACTCGACTCGACCATCGGTTCGTAGATGAATTCTGGGATCACCACCGCGCTGATCGGCAGGTAGGCCGAGGAGAGCGCCTTCGCGAGTGACATCGTATGCGGGCGCATTCCGAAGGTCTGTGCCCCGAAGGCGTTTCCCGTGCGTCCAAAGCCGCAGATCACCTCGTCGTCGATGAACAGCACGTCGTACCGCTCGAGCACGGGTTGGATCTTGTCGAAATAGGTGCGCGGCGGAACGACGACGCCGCCCGCACCCATCACGGGCTCGGCGATGAAGGCGGCCACCGTATCCGGTCCTTCGTCGACGATCAGCTGCTCGAGATTGGCGGCGAGTCGCGATGCGAAATCCTCTTCGGTCTCGCCGGGCTCGGCTTCCCAAAAGTGGTGCGGGCAGTCCGTGTAGATGATGTTCGGGATCGGAACGTCGAAGTCTCGCTGGTTGACGGGCAGGCGCGTCAGGCTCGCGGCCGCAACCGTCACCCCGTGGTAGGCGCGCTTTCGACTGATGATCTTCTTCTTCTGGGGTCGACCGATCGCGTTGTTGTAGTACCAGACCAGCTTGATCTGGCTGTCGTTGGCCTCGGACCCCGAGTTCGCGAAGAACACCCTCGCTCTGTCGATCGGCACCATTCCGACGAGCCGTTCGGCGAGCTCGATCGCCGGCTCGTGGGTCTTGCTGCCAAACAGGTGGCCGAAGGCGAGCTTGCGCATCTGCTCCGCGGCGGTCTCCGCGAGCTCCTCGACCCCGTAGCCCAGCGCGGTGCACCAGAGCCCGGCGAGTCCCTCGATGTACTCCTTGCCCTCGCAGTCGTAGACGTAGATCCCCTTGCCGCGCTCGATGGTCAGCGGGCCGCGCTCTTCGTGGGTCGCGAGGTTCGTCACCGGGTGAAGCAGCGCGGCCAGATCCCGTTTCTTCGCGTCACCTGCGTTCAACTCGCTCACCTCCATTGACTTCGCGCTTGGCGGGCGCGGCGACGGGGGACGGGCCGCACCGGTTCGAACCGCTTGTTTATAGCGAGCCCGGGCGGCCCGCACAGGGGCCAGCTCATCGCAGCGGCGCCGCAATGGGCGATTTCGCCGCCCGGGTCCACCAGGAGCCTGACCCAAGACTGGCGCGACGGCCGGACGCCGATCCATCGCCGCTGGCTGCGTTGCGCTCCCTGCGCCGTAGCGCCACTATGGCTCGGTCGCGCGCCTTGTCAGCGGCGCGTCTCGACGCCCGGCCTTCCCACGCCAGTCCTGGGTCGGGCTCCTAGCGGCAGCAGGTGGGATTGGTACCCTGCGCGCTCGTCGCTTCCCCACGCCGGCGCCGCGATCGAGCGTACGCCGTCGCGGAAGGCGCCCAGCGCGAGCCGAAAAGGCGCAGCATGAGCGAGCCCGCATCCGCAAAGCACCCAAGACCCGGCGGCCATCCCCTGGACCCGCTGCTCGCGCCCCGCTCGGTCGCCTTCGTCGGCGCCTCCGAGCGCCCCAACACCCCCGGCAACGACATGGTCAAGGCCGCGCTCGCGGGCGGCTTCGCGGGCGCCCTCTACCCGATCAATCCGCGCTACGAAGCAGTCGAGGGCCTGCGTTGCCTGCCCTCGCTCGACGCGCTGCCCGAGACCGTCGATCACGTGGTGCTCGGCGTCGCGAGCGAGAAGATCGAGGGCGCGCTCGAACAGGCCATTTCGCACGGGGCGCGCGCGGCGACGATCTTCGCGAGCTGCCATCTCGAGAACGATCGCGAGCCCGCGCTCGCGCAGCGCATCGCAGCGATGGCGCGAGAGGCCGGTGTCGCGATCTGCGGTGGCAACTGCATGGGCTTCATCAACCCGG
>JBFGGA010000104.1:0-12510 GCA_041579295.1 Myxococcota bacterium
GCCCAGGGCATCATCTCCGCGACCGCGTAGCCGACGGCCGCGAGCGTCGGCACCGCGAACAGCACCCAGCGCGGCCACTCCGGGCTGCCGAAGAAGAGCGCGATCTGGATCGCGGCCCACCACGCCGCGCCCGCGACGAAGAGCGCTCGCTTGTCGCGTTTTCGCGAGACCGCGAGCCACACCGGGAGCGCCAGCACCACCATCGCGAAGAACAGCCCGAGGGCGGGCGCAAAGTCACCTTCTCGCCCGATCGTGTACGCGAAGTAGAGCAGGAGCATCGCGCCGATCAGATCGACCGCGATACGCGCGAGGATGTAGAGCGTCGAGAGGTTGCGGTAGGCGCGATGTGCGGCGAGCGCTCGGACTCCGTCGGCAAATCCCACGGGCGCCTTGCGCGCATCGCCGGGCCGTTCGAAGCTGACCGCGTAGACCGCAAACCACGGAACGACCAGCCACAGCGCCGTGACGGCGGCGGTGTACGCCCAGGCCGTCGCGTCGCCTCCGAGCGCGTCGGCGGCGGGCTTCATTCCCACCGCCGCGAGCGTGCCGAGCACCGCGGCCACCGAGCGGAACGTGTTCAGCGAAGTCCGCTCGTCGTATTCCGTCGCCATCTCGGGGATCAGCGCGAGGTAGGGGACGGAGATGCACGTCATCGCGAGGCTCACACAGATGTAGATCGACGCGTAGTAGGCGAAACGCGCCAGCTCCGACTCGAACGGAACGCTCCACCACATCAGCGCGAAGAACAGCCCGAAGGGCAGGGCTCCGATCAAGAAGTAGGGGCGCCTGCGGCCGGCGCGCCAACGCGTCAGGTCCGACAGCCGCCCCATTCCGGGGTCCGAGAACGCGTCGACGACGCGCGCGACCCAGACCACGAGACCCGCCAGGAAGGGGCTCAGGCCGCCGTGATCCATCAGGAACTTGAAGTAGAGCAGCGCGATCGCCGACAGCACGAGGTTCACGGTGTGGTCGCCGAGCGCGTAGATCGCCTTGTTCGCCTTCGACAGTCGCCTCGCGGCTGGATGGGGCTGCAATCGAGCGCCTCCTCGTGTCGGCGCGATGCGATCGCTCGACGCACGTCCGACTGCGTCGGCGCCGGATCGCTGAGCCACGCGAGCCGATCGGATGTTACGAGAGCTGCTCGTGCCGAACGAGCATCGCGCGGGTATCTTCGCTCCATGGCGAGCGCAAAGCCGCGCACCCGGGACGAGCTGCTGTTGCACCTCAAGCGCAAGGGCCCGCAGACCGCCTCGCAGCTCGCCAGCCGGATTCGCGTCACGCCCGTGGCCGTGCGCCAGCACCTCGACAAGCTCTCCGAGCAGGGCCTGGTGGCGTTCGAGGAAGAGCGATCCCGCGTCGGTCGGCCGCGGCGCATCTGGCGACTCGCGCCGCGTGCCCAGGCCGCGTTTCCGGACGCGCACTCGGAGCTCGCGGTCGAGCTGATCGACGCGATCGAGAGCGCGTACGGCGGCGATGGCCTCGAGCGGCTCGTGGCCGCGCGCACGCGCGCGCAGCTCAAGCGCTACCGGGAGGCCCTGCCTCCCCGCAACGCCTCCGTCGCGAAACGCGTCGCAGCGCTCGCGCGGCTGCGGCGCGACGAGGGCTTCATGGCGGAGTGGTCGAAGGAGCGCGACGGGACGCTGCTGCTCGTCGAGAACCACTGTCCGATCTGCAGCGCGGCCGCGGCCTGTCCGTCCCTCTGCCGCGAAGAGCTCGCGGTCTTCCAGGCCGCGATCGGCAGGAAGATCCCCGTCGAGCGCGTCGAGTACATCCTGGCCGGCGGCCGCCGCTGCGCGTACCGGATCGGCCGCCCGGTGCGCGGCTGATCGCGCCGCCCGGCGGGCGGCTTTCTGCGCCGCCCTGCGGGCGGCTTTGCGCGCCGCCCGCGAGGCGCGAGCGACGCAGCCGGAATCAGACGTCGAAGTGGGATCGGATGAAGCGCAGGAACAGCGCGTCGGGCAGCAGGCGCCTCGCGAAAGAGGTGCCCCAGGAGTCGGGGCCCACCGCGTAGCGCACCCTCGGCCAACGCGCGGTCAGCGCGCGCTCGATGGCGCGCGCGACGAGCTCGGGGCCGGGCGCCTTCGGCATCAGCTCGCGGATCACCGCTTCGCAGCGCCGGATCCGCTCGCCGTACGGCGAACCCCGGTGATCGCCGAATTCCATCGCGTCGTTGAAGTGCGTCCGGATGTCGCCCGGCTCGATGAGCGAGACCCGGACGCCGAATGGGTGCAGCTCGTTGCGCAGCGCGAGACCGAGCGCGTCGAGCGCGCCCTTGGTGGCGGAGTAATGCGCCTGGAACGGGATCGGCGCGTGGGCGGCCAGCGAGCTCACGATCGCGATGCGGCCGCGACGGGCCTCGCGCATGCCCGGGATCGCCGCGCGCAGGGTGCGAAGCACGCCGAAGAAGTTGGTGTCGAACTGCGCCTCGGCGTCGCGGAGCGCGAGCTCCTCGATGCTGCCGAACACCCCGTAGCCCGCGTTGCAGACGAGCGCGTCCAGCTGCTTCACGCGGTTGCCGAGCTGCGCGAAGCCCGCGCTCACGGACGCCTCGCTGCGCACGTCCATCGCGATCCAGTGGATCGCCGGGGCGCCCGGGCGGAGCGAGCCGGGATCGCGGCTGGTGCCGAAGACCTCGAAGCCCCTCGCGAGCAGGCGCTCGGCGGTCGCGGCGCCGATGCCCGATGACGCGCCAGTGATCAGGACGGAGCTTTTCAAGGGCCGGCTCACTCTCGCAGATCGCGAATCGATCCTAACATCGAACCCCTGGGTTCCACCCGCGAGAGGACCGCGATGAGCGTTTTCCGCAGCGCGCTGCTCGTCTGCCTGACCGCGACCGCGCTCGCCTGTCCCGAGCCCGGGGCGCCGCCGACGGCGCCCGAGGTGCGCGAGACCCCCGCATCGCTCTGGGTCGAGATCGCGGGCGAGCCCTTCGAGCTGGAGCTCGCCGTCGACGCCGCCGCTCGCTATCAGGGGCTCTCGGGTCGCCGCGCGATCGATCCCAACGGCGGCATGCTCTTCGTGAACACCGAGGAGGTCCCCAGGGCGATGGTGATGCGCGACTGCTTCGTCCCGATCGATGTCGCGTTCCTCGATTTCTCGGGCGAGGTGGTGGCGATCCACGAGATGCGGCCCGAGCTGCCGCGTCGGCCCGGCGAGAGCCCGCGCGCGTACGAATCGAGGTTGCGCGTCTACGAGAGTGGCGCCCCCGCGGGGTTCGCGATCGAGACCGCGGGTGGCCGGCTGGGCGAGGTCGGCCTGCGGGTGGGCGATCGCGTCGCGTTCGACATCGCGGGCGCGCTGGAGCTCGCGCGGCGCGCCGCGGAGCGCGAGCGCTGAGCCGCGCGCGGTTCGGCGCGCGCGTCGAAGCGCCCGGGCTCCCACTCGCGTCGAAGCGCTCGAGGTCCGCCGCGCGTCGGCCGAAGAGTGCCGCGCCAGCGCGGCAGTCGCCGACCTGGGGGTGGGGTGTAAACCCAACGGATTTGCGAGGCTGCGCTGTCGAGCCCCATGCGATTGAGGTATCGTTGCTCGCCGCTGGGCCGGGGGACGGGAGAGGGGGCCACCGAGTGGTGGAGCCATCCAGCGCAATTGACCAGGAGCATCGAGACTCTATGAGTGACGTTTCGCTTGCGTCGCCAGGACGCGTGCGCCCGGCGTCGAGCGTGGGGGAGATCGTCCGGGAGGTCGGGCCCAACTTCGAGCCGAGCCGGACCATCTACTGGAGCGATCTGCTGGCTTCCGCGTCGATCGGGTGGTCGGCCTTCTGCGTCGCCGCGACGTCGCCCTTCGGCTCGCTGCCGCACCTGATCGCGACCTCGGTCGCCGTGTTCGCGCTGCTGCGCGCCGCGCTGTTCATCCACGAGCTCACCCACCTCAAGCGCGGTCAGATTCCGGGCTTCGAGCTGGTCTGGAATCTCATCGTGGGCATCCCGCTGATGATCCCGAGCCTGATGTACGTCGGCTCCCACATGGACCACCACAAGAAGACGGGCTTCGGGACCCGCACCGATCCCGAGTACGCGCCGATCGCGCGCTGGAGCCGGCCGAGGATCTTCGCGTTCGTCTTCGGGGTGATCCTGCTCCCGCTGCTGCTGCCGCTGCGCTGGGGCGTGCTGGGTCCGCTCTCGCGTCTGATCCCACCGCTGCGGCGGCTGGTCGTCGGCAAGCTCTCGACGCTCGCAATCAACGGCCACTACGTGCGCGCGCTGCCCAAGGGCGCGCACGCCAAGCGCTGGGACGCCCAGGAGGCCGGCGCCGCGCTCTTCGTCTGGGCGGTGTTCGGCGCCTGGCTCGCGGGCTGGATCCCGATCGGCTGGATCGTCCAGTGGTGCATCGTCGGCGCTGGGATTCTCGCGGTGAATCAGCTGCGAACGCTCGTCGCGCACAGCTACGAGAACGACGGCGAGCCGATGGACGCCGAGGCTCAGCTGCTGGACTCGATCAATCTACGCGGCTGGCCCGTCGCGAGCGCGCTGATCGCACCGGTGGGGCTTCGATTCCACGCGCTGCACCACCTGCTCCCGTTCATCCCCTACCACAGTCTCGGGATCGTCCATCGCCGCTTGCTCGCGGAGCTGCCGCAGAACGCCCCCTACCGGGCCACGCTCCGGGATGGCGTCGGGACGCTGCGCGGGCTCTGGCGCAGCGCCGCGGCCCCGCCGCGCGCGCGCTTCAGCGTAGGTCGCGTTGCCAGAGGGCTCTGAGCAGCAGGGGCCAGCCAAATAGATAGGGGTGGCGTCGCTGCCGCTCGCTCGGGACGATCTTCTTTCCCGTGTGGCGCTCGAGCTTCCAGAGCACGTAGGGCAGCCAGTCGCCGAAGGTCGCGGCGCTCTTGAGCAGCTGGAGCAGGTAGGCCAGCTTGGCGAGCGCGCGCAGTCGGCTCCATCCCCGCCGAGCCCACGCCTTGCCGCCGGGGGGCAGGATCACCTCGATCCCCGCACCCGCGCCGCGCGGCGTCGCGCCGAGCCTCGCGAGCACGGCCCGGGTCACCCGCTCGTAGCGCTCGGGATCCGCCTCGTAGATGCTCTGGATGGTGCTGGGCGCCTCGGGCCGAAGCTCCGCCGAGTAGGTTTCGCGCAGCACGCGCTGCCAGAGCGCGGCCGGGGCAAAGCGCGTCGATCCCGCGTCGACCGGCAGCGCGTAGAGGGCGCGGGCGACGGCGGTGATGCTGGCCTCTGCGATGGCGGTGACCACCGCTTCGCGCGCGGCGGCGTCGCGCGCGAAGACCGCCAGCGCGGGCTGACAGAAGCGCGCCCAGATCCCCGAGCGCAGGCCGCCGGGGCGCGCGCCGCGCGCGAAATCCCGCAGCGAGACGACCGCGTACTTGCAGCGCAGCGGGCCGAGATCCGATTGGATCTCGAGGTAGAAGACGTTCGGAGGCAGCGCCGCATTTGCGAGCGCGAGCAGGCGCGAGCGGTAGGCGTCGCGGTACGCGTCGACGAGCACGTAGAAGTCGAGCACCCCTTCGCTGGTGCGCTTGCGCAGACAGGAGCCGTAGAAGAGGATGGCCGCGACCGCGCCGCCGTGGCGCCGCAGGATCTCGTCGGCGAGCTGTGCGGCGGCGGTCGGCGCGGGCTGGAGGAGCTCGGCTCGGACGAACTCCTCGAGATCGGGGGCCCGGGCGCCCACCGGATCCTCAGGCGCGGACGAAGCGGATGCGCCGGTCGCCAGAGATGCGGACGATTTCGCCGCTTCGCGGCGGGATGGTCTCTCCATCGACGGTAAATCCGGCGTCGAGCCGGAGCTCGGCGACCTTCACGTTGCGGCTCGTGTAGCCCGCCTCCGGCCGCACGAAGGGCCTGGGCCTGCCGCGGAGGATGCCGGTCGCGGCCGCCGCGGTGCGGCTGCAGCCGCTCGCGATCGAGGTGAACCGGACCGGAGCCTTCTCGGAGCCCCAGAAGGGATTGATCCCGAGGAACAGCCGCTGCAGGCTCGACGCGATGATCAGCGAGAACTCGCCGCCCACGACGTATTCACCGTCGAGCACGATCTGGGCCTTGTCGGGCGTCAGCACGCCGCCGTGGCGTCTGGCGACCGCGCGCAGGATCAAACCCGCGGTCACCACGCCCGCGCCAAACGAGCCCTGGCTGCGCCCCGGCGGAAAGATCTGGTGGGTGAGATCGATCGCCCGGTGGATCATTCCGGCGCCGAAGAAGAACCCGTAGTGGAGCCTGCGGTCGATCAGCGTCTCGACGCGCAGCATCGGACGGTCCACCGCGCGCTGCTCGATGCGCCCCGCCCGGACGTCGTCGAGCAGACCTCGCAATCCCTTGACGGGGTTGCGTTTTGCCCCGATGTCGAGCGCGCTCATGTTGGTGCGCCCGCCCGCCAGCGGCGCGACCATCGGGATGCTCGGGAAATCGTCGGTGGTCAAAATCTGGGTCAGCGTGTGCTGCAGCGTGCCGTCGCCGCCGTTGACCACGAGCAGCTCGACGTTCTGGCGCGCGAGGCTGCCGAGGGCCTCGGGGACCGAGCGGACGCTCGTCGTCTCGACGTGTTCGACTTCCGGGTAGTCGCGCAGCAGCTGCAGGATCTTCCTCACCTCGGGGACGTTCCGGCCGGCGCGGAGGTTGTTCAATAAGCCGATACGCACGAACTAAGCTCCTGGGGTCTCAGTTTCGGTTTCGCGCAGCTTTCGGGGGAGGGGATTGGTGAACGTGATCGTCCCGACGCCAGAACCCTTTAGCACAGTTTCCGAGCCGTCCGGCCCGGATCGCAGCCTGACTTCGTAGGACGCTCGCGTCCACGCGCGTTGCGGGCGCATTTTGAAGGATAACAGGAATCGGAAGGGTTGGGGAATCGCCTCCAGGGGGTCGACGGCGGCGAGCGTCGAGCGGCTCTGGATCGCGCCCTCGACCCCGGATCCGCGGATTTCGAGGCGCTCGGGTGTGGGGTATTCCCCGCTACCGTTGGCCGCGGTGCCCACGACGGCGAGCTCGAAGTCGATGCGCTCCGCGAGCACCTGGCCGTCGCGCGCGGCGACCAGCCAGCGCTCGCGTGCGCCCGAGGGCGTCATCCGGTCCGAGAGGAAGACGGCCGTACCGCTCGCGGTGGACGTGAAGTCGATCCTGCGCAGCGTGAGCTCCGCCTCGCTCTGCTCCATCGAGGTGTGGGTGATCGAGATCGTCCCGCTCACACGGGCGGTCTCGGGCATGCCCTCGAGCCAGATCGTTCCGGTCACCGGGGTCGCGAGCTCGAGCAGGTCGAACGCGTAGCGATCGTCCCAAATGCGCGGCCAAGCCACCGGTCCGCGCGGCGCGTACTGGAACGCGACGCGGATTCCGCGCTTGGTGCTGTCGTATTCAAGCCGATGCACGGGGCCGCTCCGATCGAAGATGCTCGAACCGATCTCCATGCGGTCGCCGCCCGGACTGAGCGTCCAGCGCTCCTCGCGCCGCCCGTTGCGAAATTCCCTTCGCCTTCCCTCCGGGTCGATCAGCAGCCAGGTCGCGATCGCGGTTCGCTCGCCCGGGCCTTCGTTGGTGATCAGAAAGCGCGCGAACAGCTGATGGTTGGTATCGAAGTGGGCGACGATGTCCCAGTACTCGGACGCGGAGTCCGCGTCCGAAATGCGCGATGCTCCGGCTCCCCGCTCGATCGCCAGCGCGGCGAGGACCGCGAGCGCGCCGGTCACCGCGCGCGCGCGCGCAGCGCAGCAGCTGCGCTGCGCTGCGCTCCCACGATCCCGCAACCGCGCGCGTCGCCGAGCTCGCACGCGGCTTCGCGGCCGGTCCGGCGCGCTTTCTCCCGATCTCATTCGCTCCCTCCGGCGTCCGGCGGCCGCGCGTCGCGCGGTCGCTCCGGCTCGGGGTTGGACGCCTCGTCCCAGCATTCGATTCGAATGCCTCGAGATCGCTCGAAGAGCGCCTGCGCGATTCGCTCGAGGTGGAAGCCCAGGCACGCGACGGTCCAGATCGCGACCATCACGAGCCCGAGATCGGGTCGCCCGCCGAGCGTTGCCACGCTGAGCAGCAGCAGGTTCGGGTTGCGGCGGGCCGTGATCGTGCGGAAGAGCGAGTCGATCGGCCGCCAGCAGTGGGTCTCGAACCCGAACGTGGCGAGGAAGACACCCTCGAGGCCCCGCCCGATCAGATAGCCCGCGATGACCACCGCGGTCGCCGCGTCGACCGCCCCCGACACCCCGAGGCCCCAGGCCAGGTACCACAGCGGCGGGTGGACGAGGTCGAGCGCGTGATCGAAGACGTGCCCGAATCGGCTCGACGTCAGCGTGACGCGCGCGAGCTTCCCGTCGACGGTGTCGAGGAAGGTCATCAGCCAACCGCACAGCAGGCCGGACGCGAACCAACCCTTCCAGAACAGCAGGCCCGTGGCGACGGCGAGCAGCCAGCTCAGCGCCGTGACCGCGTTCGGTCGAATCCCGGCGCGCGCGAGCGCGCGGACGACGGCCGCCGCGGGTCGCGGCCAGACCCACTTGGTGACCAGATCCGTGACGCCCTTGTAGGAAGACTGGAAGATGCGGTCTTCGACCTCGCGAATCGTCTCGGCGCGAGCCGGGTAGATGTAAGGCGGATCGAACTTGCGCAGCCGCGCCGAGTAGGCGGGCGCGAGGTCGCCCGCCGCAACCGGCCGCACGCCCGTGGGTAGCGTCGGATCTGCGACGTCGGGGTTCGACGGGCGCTCGTCTTCCGCCGCGTCGCGCAGCGCGCGCAGGGTCTCGAGGGCGTGCGCGGCATCCACGTGCGCAGCGACGGGCCCTCCCCAGCCCGCGTGACGCGCGCGGTCCGCGACGAGCACTGCGTTGTGCACCGCGGCGAGTCCGTCGACGAGCCGCTCGTCGAGGATCGCGTCGGAGCGCACGATGATCGCGCTCGCCGACTCGGGCTCGCCGGGATCCTCGCCCGGGTCGAGAATGCGGACGCTCTCGCAGCCGGCTTTGGCCAGCAGGCGGCGGTGGCGCTCGGCGGTGGTGAGCGACCACACGCGCAGCTCGGAAGCGCGCTCGTTTCCGATGATCCACGCCGAACGCGCGCTGCGAACTGGTGATTGCGGCATCCGATTCCGCCGATTTTCGAACGAGAGCTCCGTGAGCGGTCGCGGAGAGTATCACAGGGCTCCCAGCTGGGTTAGCCTTGCCGGTCACCTGGGGTGAGGGGAAATCCCGTGTTCGCTTTGGGACATCTGTCGGATCTTCACGCGACGCCCGTCGTCGTCGGAAATCCGCTGCAACTCGTCAACAAGCGCTTCTTCGGTTGGCTCTCCTGGAACCTGCGGCGGCGGCGTTATCATCGGCCCTCCGTCGTCGAAGCATTGCTGAACGACTTGACCCACATCCGAATCGATCACCTCGTGGTGACCGGCGACCTGACGAACCTCTCGCTCGCCTCCGAGTTTGGCGCCGCGCGCGAACACCTGACGCGACTCGGCGACGCGCGGGACGTCTCGATCGTTCCCGGCAATCACGACGCCTACGTGCGGATCGCGCAGTCCGTCTCGTGGGATCTCTGGTCCGACTACTTCGAGTCCGACGATCGCGACGCCGCGGGCGCGGGCTCCGATCCGCGAGACCGCTTTCCGACGCTGCGGGTTCGCGGGCCGCTGGCCGTGATCGGGTTGTGCTCGGCGCTGCCGACGCGGCTGTTCGACGCCTCCGGGACCCTCGGCGAGGGGCAGCTCGAGCGGCTCGAGCGCGTGCTCGAGCAGCTCTCGCGGGGCGATCTCTGTCGGGTGATCTCGATCCACCACCCGGTCACCCAGGGCGCGACGCACTCGCGCCGCTGGCTGCGGGACGCGGAGTCACTCAGAAGTGTCATCGGGCGCGCGGGCGCCGAGCTCGTCCTACACGGCCACAACCACCGCACGCTGATCGAGGCGATCGACGGGCCCGGAGGCGCGATCCCGGTCGTCGGCGTGCGCTCGGCCTCGGACGTCGGGCAGCGGGCGGAGCGGCGCGCCCAGTACCACATCTACGAGATCGAGCGGAACCGCGAAGGCGAGGGCGCGCGATTTCGGATCGCGTTGCGCATCCGCGGCTACGACCCGGGCTCGGGTCGCTTCCGCGCCGAGGGCGAGCGCGAGCTCGTCGCTTGAAATCCGCCCGCGCGCGGGAGGAGCCGCTCGAATCGCGGCGAACGGGGCGCTCGCTTCGGATGGGGCGGAGCGCTCAGCTCGCGGTTTCGCCGCGCGCCGCGAGGATCTTCGAAACCAGCGCGAGGTCCGAGGGGCGGTCGACGTCGATGGCCGCCTCCGCGAAGGGCAGGGAGATCGCGCGGATGCGGCAACCGATCACTTCGGAGGCGCGTTCGAGGGCGCCTTCCAGCGTGAGCCTGCGCAGCGCGAACAGCAGCAGGTTCTTCGAGCCAAAGGCGCTCGCGAGTCGCCACGGTTGCTTGCGAAAAGCCTCCGCGCGCACCCAGAACTCGGCCGCGCGCAGCGCCTGCCGCGACCGGAACGCGAAGAGATTGGCGCCCGAGTAACCGCCGTCGCGCAGTCTCAGGTAGGTGCGGGTGGTCGCCGGGTAGCTGGCCTTGAGCACCGATTCACCCACGACACCCACGGCCACGTCGGCGTGCGAGTCTTCCGCGCACGACGCGAAGTGCTCGATGATCGCCGGCGTCAAGAGCGCGTGGTCGGCGGTGGTGACGAAGACGCGCTCGCCGAGCGCGCCACGGCTCAGCGCGTCGCGCACGCTGCGGCTCGGCGAGGCCAGGCTCGCGTGATGGGTGATCTCCCCGCGCGCCGCGAGCTCGCGGAGCTCGGGCGCGGCATCGAAGGCGCTGGGATCGTCGATGCTCACCGCGATGCGGCCGACGCATTTCGCAGCGCGCAGCGCGCGAACCACCCGGACCAGCATGGGCACACCGACGACGTCGAGCAGTGCCCGGTGGGTTCGACCCCGGATCTCCGCCAGCGGGTCCGCCGCGTCTCGACGCCCCGCGAGCACGAGTGCATGGAACCCGTTCAACGGAGCCGGCCTCTGCGCGATTCCGAGGGCGTCAGGATGCGGCGCGATCGGAGCGCTCAAAGGCTTCGATCTCCGTGCACTTGCCGTCGATGATCCGGTACATCCGGTCCGCCACCCCGCGCAGCGCCGGCTGGTGGGAGATCGCGAAGACCGTCGCGCGGCCGCGCAGCGCCTCGACGGCGGCCAGCACGGACGCCTCGCTCTTCGGGTCGAGCGCGGTCGTCGCTTCGTCGAGGATCAGCAGCCTGGCGCCGTGAACGAGCGCGCGCGCGATCGCGATTCGCTGGCGCTGGCCGCCCGAGAGCCGCATGCCGCGCTCGCCCACCGAGCACTCCATGCCGCCCGGGAGCTCCGACACGAACTCCCACGCGCCGGCGTCTCGGAGCGCGCGTTCGATGTCCTCCGGCGTCAGGTTCGGGTCGCCGAGGCTCACGTTCTTCGCCACGCTGTCGTGCAGCATGAGCGTTTCCTGCGGGACATAGCCGATGAGCTGCCGCCACTCGAGCAAATCGAGCTCTCCGAGCGGCACGCCATCGATGTAGACCTCGCCGGCGTCGGGTCGCACCAGGCCCATCACCAGATCTGCCGTGGTCGTCTTGCCCGCGCCCGAGGCGCCGAGCAGCGCGGTGATCTTCCCGGCCGGGATCGAGAGCGAGAAGCCGTCGAGGACGCGGGTGCCTTCGAGCTCGACGCGGATGCCCCGGAGTTCGACGCCGCGCTCGAGGGTGGGTGACTCGCCGGTCGTCATCGTCTCGACGTCGCTCCTCGCGGCATCGATCATTTCGTGCATCGACCACAGCGCGCTCGCTTCCGTGATGGTCTGCTGGTAGCGCCGATGCATCTTGTTCGAGCTGCCATTCGTCTTCGCAAACAATGCTGCGAGCAACAAGACCTCTGCGGGCGGCGTGTCGAGGTAGCGAACGAGGATGAACAGCATGATGCACAGCGAGGTGATCAGGATCGGCTCTTGCATCGAGCGCAGCGCCTCACGACTGAAGACGCGCTTCCGAAGCGCCGTGTTGAGCTGTTGCGTGTCGCCCTCGAGCAGCGGTTCGACGAGCGACTCGCGTCCGGTCGCCTTCAGGAGCTTCACGGCCTGGAGGTTGTCGGTCACTCGGGTGAGCAGCGATTTGAGAAATGTGGTCTGCTTGCGCCCCGCTTTGCCCGACATCGTGACGAACTTGTTGAGCCCCCCGAGCGTGATCAGCGCGGCGATGGCCGCGCCGATCGTGATGGGGATCGAAATCGAAAAGGCCAGGCCGAGGTAGATGAGGCATTCGATCAGGTGCCCACAGACCTGCGCCAGGTGCTCGTAGGCGGTCGATGCGCGCTGGGCTTCGGTCGCGAGCGCGTTCGCGGCGCTTCCCGTACGCAGGCGCGTGTAGTGGCTCCAGCGCGCAGCCATCAACGACCGCAGGAGTTGGAGTCGCAGGTCGGTCGCGATCCGCGCGACCGTGTAGCCGATCTGGCGTTTGGCGAAGAGGATGATGCCCGCCTTCATCCAGAACAGGAGCGCGATCATCGGCAGCAGCGCGTAGAGCGTGGGCGGGATTCCGACGGCCTCGAGCGCGCGGTCGACCGCGGCGCTGAGC
>JBFGGA010000105.1:0-12422 GCA_041579295.1 Myxococcota bacterium
CCCGCCAGAGGGATCGCTCTCGACGAGGTAGGCCATCCGCGTGCCGCGCGGGTCGAGGGCCGAGACCAGCGAGACCGCGATCTCGTCCACCACCTTGGGCAGGGTGGCGACGATCGGCTGCTCGGCGCGCTCTGGAACCGACTCGCCGCGCGAGCGCATGCGGTGGTAGGCGCGGCGCAGCACCTTGCGGGCCTCCTTGGAGAGGCCGGAGGCGTCCACCCGCGTGAGCAGCGCCGCGGCTTCGGACCCCGCGTCCGCCCAGGCTTCGACGAGCTCGCTGCCCGCGAGCGGCTCGTGGACGAGCAGCCACTCGAGCACCCGCTGTGACCCCTCGGGCTCGAGCAGCGTCAGCAGCGCGAACGGGTCCCCGTTGGCGGGGCGAATCCCATCCCCGTCGCCGGGCAGCGCGGCCGCCGCCCGCTCCAGCGCCTCCGGCAGGCCGATGTTCTTTGCGGAGCTCACCTACGCCAGCCTCTCCCGCTCTGCGAGCGCGAAGCGATCCGTCATGCCCGCCACGTAGTCCGCGACGGCCCGGGCCTCTCCGTCCAGCGCGATCCTCGCGCGGACGTGCTCGGGCAGCAAGTCCGGGGCGGCGCGATAGATCGCGAACAGCTCGCGGATGGCGCCCGCGGCCCGCTCGTTGGCCTCGGCGACCCGCGGGTGCTCGTAGAGCTTCTCGTAGAGAAAGCGCTTGAGTTCGAAGCGGATTTCATCGAGTTCCGCAGAGAATCCGAGGATCCGCTCGGGCGTCCGCCGCACCGCCTCGATCGAGGCGACGCGCGACGCCTCGAGGCGCGCGGCCGAGTGCTCGATCAGCTCGCTGACGAGCCGATCCACGAGCGCGCGAATCGTCTGGGCGCGCAGCACGCGCGGCGTCGCCGCGCCGAGCGCGCCGAGCACCCGCTGCCGGGTCTCGTTCCACAGGCGCACGCACTCGAGGTCCGCGGGTTCCAGCAGGCCCGAGCGCAGGCCGTCGTCCAGATCGTGAACCGTGTAGGCGATCTCGTCCGAGTGGTCGGCGACCTGGGCCTCGAGGCTCGGCTGGGCGCCGACGTCGGGGACGGGAACCGGGTGCGGCCAATCGGCGCCGTGCTTGAGGATCCCCTCGCGGGCCTCGTAGCTGAGGTTGAGCCCGCGGAAGCCGGGGTAGCGCTCTTCGAGCAGGTCGACGATCCGCAAGCTCTGGCGGTTGTGCTCGAAGCCCCCCTCGTCGCGCATCAGCTCCGCGAGCACGCGCTCGCCCGCGTGGCCGAACGGGGTGTGGCCGAGGTCGTGGGCGAGGACGATCGCCTCGGTGAGCTCCTCGTTGAGCCGCAGCGCGCGCGCGACCGTGCGCCCGATCTGCGCGGCCTCCAGCGTATGCGTCAGGCGGTTCCGGTAGTGGTCGCCCTCGTGATAGATGAAGACCTGGGTCTTGTACTCCAGGCGGCGAAACGCCGCCGAGTGCACGATGCGGTCGCGGTCGCGCTGGTAGACGGTGCGATAGGCGGCCTCGGGCTCCTCGACCACGCGTCCGCGCGACTCCGCGCTGCGGGCCGCGTACGGGGCGAGGCGCTCGAGCTCTTCCGCCTCGAAGGCCTCGCGGTTGCGGAGTGCGGCCACGCCTCAGTCTTCCCCGTCGCCCTCGGCCTCTTCGAGGACCCGCTCGAGCTTCGCGCGCGAAGCGTCGTCGATCTCGGCGCCCGCGGGCTCCGAGGCCACGGGAGGCGCCGGTCCATCCGCGGCGAGCCGGTAGAGGGCGGCCGCGGCCAGCGCGAGCCCGAGGATCAGAGCGAGCAGTCGCGGCACGCGCGTGAACCCCCGTGTTCGATCCCGTCGCCGAGCGGGCCGCGCGGCCTCGTTCCCGCACCACCCCGCGCGAAAGATAGCGCCCGCCGCCGGCCGTCCCGCGCCCCTCGACTTGGATCGACGGGCGTTCCTGCTGTAAAATACCGGCGGCATCGCCTGACCCGGCGAGACCCCGCTCGTCGGCGAGGGCACGGATTCGACGGGGCCCTATCCGTTTGCTCGCACTGCCGGCGATCTTCGCCGCGCGCTGCCGCACCGCCCCCCTCGTTCCGCTCCCTCGCCCGCGCGCTCTCGCCGCGCGGGCGCCGGGAGGGAGCCGTCATGGCCATCGCCAAGACCGTCCAGTGGTACCTCGAAGCCAATGGGGTGAGCTACGAGACCCTGCAACACCCGCACTCGAGCAGCAGCGAAGAGACCGCGGATGTCGCGTTCATCTGGGAGGACCAGCTCGCCAAGACCGTTCTGCTCGAAGACGAGAAGGGCTACCTCGCCGCGATCGTGCCCGCGTCGCACCGCATCGATCTGAAGAAGCTCGAACGCCAGACGCATCGGAAGCTCGAGCTCGCGCGCGAGGAAGAGCTCGCGGAGGTCTTCCCGGACTGCGAGATCGGCGCGCTGCCGCCGGTCGCGCAGGCGTACGGAATCCCGACGATCTACGACGATCGGCTGCGCCGGCTCTCGTGCGTCTACTTCGAGGGCGGAGACCACCGCGACCTGGTCTACGTCGGCGGCGCCGAATTCCTCGAGCTGCTGAAGAATTCGCCCCACGGCGACCTCTGCCGTCCGGCGTGAAGGGCCGCGGCCGACGGCGTCGGCCCGATCGCTAGCGGGAAATCCGCTCGGCTCGACCGCGCGCCCGGCGCATCGCGGCGAAGCGTGATGTCCGCCTCGCGCGCGTTTGCTATCAGACGAGCGGCGTGGGGGCGATGATTTCGCGGACAAGCGAGGGCGGAACGGCGGCGCGAATCGCCTACCAGATCGTCGGCGAGTGCCGCAAGACGATCTGGGGGCGCGAGGTCGCGGTGCTGCTCGCGGAGCTGCTGCGCCGGCAGGGGCTCGAGCCGCTGGCCGCGGGCGGCGAGGCTTCCGCAGCGACCGACCCGATCGCGATCTTTCGAGTCGACCACTTCTTCGACCGCTCGGCGGTCGTGCTCCTGCTCGCCTCGCCCGGCCGCGCGATCGTCGAGTGGCGCGACGGCGGGTGCGCGCAGCCGCTGGCCGTGCATTGCGCGGCGAGCGAAGCCGATCGCTGGCGGGCGCTGATTCTCGGTGGGCCCATCCCGCGAGCGGAACTGCCGCAGAACGTCGAGCTGATCGATGCCGCGAATCCGCCCAGCGTATTCGAGGACCAGGTCCGCAAGCGCAGCCGCCCGCTGATTCGCCCCGTCAATGACGCGACGCGCGGGGAGATCGAGGCGCGCACCTTCGAACTCGCCTACAAGGGCGTGACGGACGTCGTCACGAAGCACGTGTTTCCGCGGCCCGCGTTCTACGCGACGCGGCTCGCGGCGAAATTCGGCGTGCAGCCGAACGCGGTGACGGCCGCGAGCCTGCTGCTGGTCTTCGTCGTGCTCTACCTGTTCGCAACGGGCCAGTTCGCGCTCGGACTGATCCTCGGCTTTCTGATGTCGTTTCTCGACACCGTCGACGGCAAGCTCGCGCGCGTCACCCAGACGTCGAGTCGCTTCGGCAACTACTTCGATCACGTGATCGACATGGTCCACCCCCCGCTCTGGTGGATCGCCTGGTGGTGGGGCGCGGGCCGCGAGCTCGATCCGCCGCCGGGCTGGTGGAACGCGGCGGGCGTCGCGACGTTCGCGGGCTACATCGCGCTGCGGCTCCAGGAGTGGAGCTTCATCTCGACCTTCGGCGTGCGCATCCACACCTGGCGGCGCTGGGACTCGCGCTTTCGCCTGATCAGCTCGCGGCGCAACCCCAACCTGATCCTACTCGCCGCAGCGACGCTCTGCGGCCGGCCCGATCTCGGCCTGGCGGCCGTCGCGCTGTGGATCCTCGGCTGCCTCGCGGTCCACGGCGTGCGCTGGCTGCAGGCCCGGCGCGAGGTGCGTCGCAGCGGGCCGCTCTCGTCCTGGCTCGAAGACGCCGGCGCGGGCTGAGCGGATTGCGCCCAGCGCCCGCGCGGCCGTTCAAGCGGCGCCCCCGAAGACCCGAAAACAGCAGCGATGGGGGCCGCGGAACGCCAACGCACCACCTCCTACCTCGCGATCCAGCTGGGCAGCGCGGAGAGGCAGATCATCGTCTGGGACACCGTCGACATCACGGTGGGGCGCAGCGACAGCCAGGACATCGTGGTGCCGGAGCCCGAGGTCTCGCGCGAGCACGCGGTCTTCCGGCGCCGCGGCGAAGTCTGCGAGGTCGAGGACCTCAAGTCGGGCCTCGGCACGATCGTCGATGGCAAGGCGATCAAGGTCCACGGCCTTCGAAACGGCAATGTGATTCGCATCGGCACGCTCGAGATCGAATTCGGCCAGAGCCGGGAGCCGATCGCGCGCACCGCGAACGTGTGCTTCGCGTCGGAGCTCAAGGAGTTCGGCCTCACCGCGCTCGAGGACGGCGCGGGCCGCACGATGCTCGGATTCGACAGCGAAGACGATCTCCTGCCGCCGCGCCGATCCGCCTCCGCGTCGTCGTCCGCCTCGGCACCGCGCGCCGTCAACGAGGACGGCACGATCGAGACCGGCATCGAGAACACCGAGACGCTCGACCTCGGAGCCGAGCCCATTGCGGTGCGCAACCTCGACGAGGAGATCCCGACGCTCGACGAATCCGCGATCGCGAGAGAGCTCGCACTCAGCGCCGCGAGTCGCTCGTCGTCGGGGGGATCCGCGGGCGAGTCGCGCCAATCCGCCGAGGCCAAAACCCCGCTGGCGCCGTTGGGCACGCCGGCGAGCGGCGCCCGGTCGCAGGCCGTCGGCAACGAGCTCACCGCCAAGCTCGTGCTCGAGATCACGGGCCCAGCCGCCGAAGTCGAGGCCTTCCTGCAGGCGATTCGCGACAAGCGGATCCAGGTGCCCCCGATCGAGCTGCTCGTTCGCGACATCTGACGCGTTCTCGAGGCTTCATCGACGACACCGCATCATCGTGGACTGATGCGACACCAGGCGCGGTGCGATCGAGCTTCCACGAGGACACGCGATGGTGGGCGAGGCGCTGCACCTGCGGCGACGCGCGGGCGCGCGCGAGCGGCTCGATTTTACTTCTCGAATGTGATCCAACTCACTGATTCAGAACCACTTTTTTGACGATCATCAAGCTGTTTTCGGATGCGATGAGCGCACCGGTGTTCCACCACTCGAGGAGGCTTTCGATGCGTCGATCCATTACCCCGCTTCGCGCGGGTTTGCTCGCACTGGCCCTCGCGCTGACCGCCCTGCCCGTCGCGGCGGGCGCCAAGGAAGAGTCGAAGATCCAGATCCGGCTCGGCGACCTGAGCGGCAATGGCAACGGCAACGGCCGCGGCGCGCTGCGCGCGGACGTCCGCACCCACCTGCAGGGCACCCGGGTGATCCTGAAGCTGCGCGCGCGCGGCCTCGAGCCCGATACCGAGTACGCGCTGCTCTGCAAGGACGCCGAGGACGCGGCCGAGTCCGCCGAGCTCGCGCGCTTCACGACCGCTGCCAACGGCTCCGCGAACTTCACCCAGAACCTCGCCAAGACCGAAGACGTCGAGGCGCCCGCGGACCCGCGCGGCAAGTTCCTGGTGATCGCCGACGGCGCGGATACCTCGGTGGAGGTCCTCGGGGGCTGGCTGTACGGCGAGCCGCAGGACGACGGCCCGATGACGAAGATCAAGGAGCTCACGGAGCTCGCGCCCGACGAGGTCGCGTCGCCGAGCGGCCGCGCGGCCGCGCGCTACGACATGCGTCCCAACGGCCGCGGCAAGCTCTCGATCTCGCTGCGGCGCGTGCCCGCCGACGACTACGAGATCCTCGTGGACGGCGCGCCGGTCGCGACGCTCACCCCCAACCCCGCCGGCAACGCGAAGGTCGACTTCCGCACCCGGCCGTTCCGCGGGCAGGGCTCGGGCAAGGTGAAGCCGCACCGCAAGAAGCAGCAGCTCGACTTCGACCCGCGCCGCAAGGAGATCCTCGTGCGGCGGCTCGCCGACCAGGCGCCGGTCTTCTCCGGTCCGATGCTCGCGCAGATCGACGGGCTGAACGCGTGCGCGCCGAGCTCGAGCGAGACGCCGCTCGCGGGCAGCGGATCCGGCGCCGCGGCGCTGGAGGTCGAGGAGAACTGCGAGACCGCGTTCGCGGTGGAGATCGCGGACGTGCCGACGGGCGGGTACGACCTCTACGTGGACGGCGCGCTGGTCGCGACCTTCGACGCCGCGGACGACGGCTCGGGGACGGTCCGCGGAGCCGTGCGCTTCGATCCGACACCGGACGCGGGTGAGAACGAGCTGCCGCTCGACTTCGCGCTGGGCAGTGGGTCGCTCGTCGAGGTCTTCGACGCGGGCGCCGACCCGAACGTCGACCCCGCGGTGCTCTCGGGCACGCTGCCCTAGCGGGGTCAGCCGAGCGTCGCGTCCCAGACGGGCTTGTCGAGGAAGAGCGAGAGCGTCTGCGCGTCGGCGCGCAGGCGCTCGAGGTTGCCGTGGTCGACGACGTGGATGCGGCGGCCGTCGTCGAGCACGAGGTTGAGCTCGTAGCTGTAGAAGCTCTGCTTCGACCCCGAGACGTACTCGCACAGCAGCTGCAGCGCGTGGATCGACGACAGCGGCGCGCACGAACCGCTGCGCTCGACGCCGCCCAGCGGCGACGGCGCCTTGCGGCCGCGCCAGAACGCGCCGACCGCCCGATCGAAGACGCGCGGCGTGGATCCGAACCAGTACATGCATGCGCCGACGATGACGAAGACCGCACCCACGAGGATCGGCACGCAGCCGTCCTGGGTGAGCAGGCCGACCTGCGCGAGGCGGATGCGATGGACCTGGAAGACGAGCACTCCGGATCCCGCGAGCAGGAAGAGCAGGTAGAAGGCCTTCGCGGCGAGCGTCGGCGCGAACTCGACGCGATTCGCGGAGCGCTGGACCAGTCGGTGCGTGCGGAAGCTCGTTCCGCCGGACGCGGCGGGCGTCCACGCGGTCCGGACGGCCACCGGATCGCCGAGCGTGGACGGATCGAACCGCTCACTCCGGCCCGCGCGGTGCGTCATCGATCCGATCAGCTTCTCGAACATCGCGGACCTAATCGGCCACCGCGCGAGCTCACTTGACTTCGGCCGAAGGCTCCCGGAAGCGCCTCTCGCCCGAATCCACTTGGCATCGAGCGAAGGCCCCGGAGCACCTTCGCGGCAGCCCGCTCGACTTCGATCCCAAGCGCTCCCGCTCAGGCGCCCCTCGACCGCGCCAGGCGCGCAGCCGCGAGCTGGATCAGCGCGAAGGCGCCGACACAGACCAACGGCATGGCCGCGAGGCGCATCCGGTTGCCCTCCACGCCGTCGCTGAGCGCGGGCACGCAGACCGTCCAGGCCGACAGCAGCGCGCAGAGCGCCAGGAACCAGCCGATCGGCTCTCGGCGCCTGCGCCACGCGACGCCCGCGCAGGCGATCAGGAACAGCGGGTAGGCGAACGCGTACGGCGTGTAGGGAATCGGCTGGTCGCGGATCACCGCGTGGCGATGAACCGACCAGCCCGGAAACGCGCGCTCGAGCCACGGGCGCAGATCCGGATGGACGAGGTCGCGATAGCGCGCCGCCAGGACGTCGTACCTCCAGCCCCCCGAGAACAGCGTGCTCGCGCTGTACGGGAAGACGAACGACGGCCGCATCGTCATGAAGTAGCGCCCCATCGTGAGCTGGGCCCACTCGATCGGGTGTCGAAGCCGCCACTCGAGCCCGCGCCGCGTGAGCTCGAAATTCGTGTAGAGCACCGCGAGGTGATTCCAGTTCGGAATCTTCGGGAACGAGGGCTTGACGACCGCGCGCACGACCGACAGGTCGTCGCCGGGAAACACACCCTCGAACGACTCGACCCGCGAGCGGAGGCTCGGGTGTATGGCTCCGCGCTCCCGGAATTCCTCGAACGGCTCGTAGGGCTCGATCGGCGTGCGGACGGTCAGATTGAAGCCGAGCCACGAGCTGTAGACGAAGTGGCCGAACACGAGCAGGTTCTTGGCCGGCCACAGCAGCACGAGCAGCGCGCCGAGCGCGAGCCCGGTCGCGTAGCGGCGCGACAGCGCCGCCCACGTCATCGCGCCGGCCGCGCGGCGGGCGCCGAGCGCGAGCAGCGCGACGAGCAACGCGAGCAGCGGGTGGAACAGGCTCTTGGTCGCGCAGAGCAGCGCCAGGCCGAACATCAGCGCGACCCAGCGCGTGCGCCGCCCGTCGACGACGAAGCGCAGCCAGCTGAAGGCCACGAGCAGCACGGCCAGCATCGCCGGGATTTCGTAGAGCAGCCGATGGCGGTAGAACGCGAACGCGGGGTTTGCGAGCAGCAGCGCGCCGCACGCGGCGCTCGCGATCCAGGATCCGGTCGCGAGTCGCGCCACCGCGACCAGCGCGCCGAAGCACGCGAACCCGAGGCACGCGAACAGGGCGCTCGCGACGGCGGCCTCGGAGATGCCCGTGAGCGCCGAAACGTGCAGCACGGCGATCGCGAGCGCGTTGAGCAGCGGGGGCTGGGCGTGCAGGTAGATCAGGCTGTCGAGCGGATGCGCGAGCAGGTACGCGCGATCGAGCAGCTGCATCTTCCCCCAGTAGAGGACCATCGGCATCCCGAGCCCGCGGAGCGCGCACTCGTACGCGGCGTACACCGCGAGCGAGATCAGCAACGCCGCGCGCTTCGGGTGGCGGGCGCAGCACTGCTGCGCGGTCGCCCAGGCCGCGGCGAGGCGGCGACGCGCGCGCCCCGCCCGCGCGTTCGCGGTCGAGGCAGAGCGCTCTGCAGATCGCGCGACTTCCGTCTGGTCGGCTTCGCTCAATGCCCGCGCTTTCGGAGTGACAGAACTCTGCGTCGCCGGATCGAGACGACCATCGAAACGGAGAGCGAGACCGCCCGCCCGAACACCCAGAGACCTGGAATGGGATGACTCCTCGCCTCCACCCTAACCCCTGGTGCGCGCGGACGCACCCCGCGAGCCGAACGGGCGCGGCACCGCTCGCAGGGGCACTTTGCCCCGGCCGCGGCGGCGCGCAGTTCCGACTTGACACGGTGGCCGGCGGCGCGATGATAGGCCGCAGGAGGTGATCGATGGTCCGATCGCGAATCACGGCGGGGCTGGCGGGAGGTGTCGCAACGGTGGTGATGGGAACGGCAACCTTCGCGTGCGCGGAGGAGGAACCCACCGAGAAGTCGCCGATGGCGGGCGAGCCGCTGGTGGTGGCAGCCAATATTGCGTCCGCCGCGGAAGAATCCGACGAGGCGCCGCCGATGCCGATCAAGCAGCTGATGGGGGAGAACTTCGCGGGACTCCAGCAGATCCTGATCGCGCTGATCACCTCGAGCTACGCCGTGGTCCCCGAGCAGGCGAACGTGATTCACGAGCACGCCCTGGATCTCGCGGATAGGGCGCCCGAAGGCTCGGAGGCCGAGCGGAAGGAGTTCCTCTCCTACGCCTACAACCTCGACGCCCACGCGCGCGACATCAAGTCGATCGTGGAGCTCCTGATCGAGCACGACAAGGAGCGCAGCAAGACCGACCTCGGCACCACCCACCTGCGGGGCGCGCTGGCGGCCCACTACGGCGGGATGGTCACGATGTGCGTGGCCTGCCACAACCGCTTCCGGCCGTCGGTCGTCGAGTAGCTCGAGCGCCGAGCCGGCGCCTGCCTGCCGAGGCGCCCTCGTTCGGCACGGCGGTTGCATCGAGCGCGGGCCGAGACTGGCCGCGCGCGGCGCGTTCGGCTACCCATCGCACTTTCGCGGCCGCGGCGCCTCGTTGCCGGGAGCGCCGGAGCGCGCGGGCCGGCCCGAGTCTGCACCGGGAAGAGAAGCGAGGATGATCGGCGCCATGCCCCCCAAGCGGGCTCCAGCAGGGCGCGCTCGCAGCGAGCGAGCGATCGCGGGGGCGCAGCTCCAGGAGGGTTGGGTCCTCGCCAACCACATCCTGGTTTCGTTTCACGCGGCCTTCATCTCCTCGGTGCTCGCGCTTCCCTCGCTCGGCGTCGCGAAGAGCGAGGTGCTCCGCTTCATCTTCGTCAGCCCCGAGACGCTCGTATCGGCGGTGTTCGCCTACGTGAGCTTCCACGTGGGCGTCGCGTACCACGAAATGGGGCACTTCCTCACCGCCGCGCGCTTGAACGCGCTCAACGAGTCGATCAGCGCCGAGGTCCAGACCGCACTCTCGAGCGGGCGCGTTCGCCGCGCGCTCTACCTCGCCAAGCTCTTTGCGCTCGCGCCCTGGGGCCGTGCAACCGGAATCAAGAAGCAGGGCCTGAACTACTATCCCGACGCCCCCTACAACCTCGCCGTCGCCGCCGCGGGCCCCCGCTACAGCCGCAATCTGGCCTGCGCGACGCTGCCGCTCGCGCTCGCGCTGCTCGGCGGCGGGCTGTGGCTCGGCGAGATGGTCGCGATCTACGCCGGTCGGCTGCTGCTCGGCATCGGGATCGTCAGCGGCCTCGACTTCCTGTTGGCCGATCCCGGGAAGTACCGAGAGTTTCGCGACCGCGAGGCCAAGGCACGCGAGGCCGCCGCCGCGCTGGCGCCGAGCGCGGGGTGGTACGAAGCGGCCGCCGAGGCCAAGCAGCGACTGCGCGAGCAGCGGATCCAGGAGGCCATTCACCCGGACCTGGGCCCGGTGCGCGCGCCCTGGCAGTTCCGCAACTGCGGGATGGGCGGGCGCCACACCGAGAAGGAGTACCCGGAATCGAACATCAGCATGCAGGAGGCGATGTTCCTGATCCTCGGCGCCCGCGACTACCTCGACGCGCAGGAGATGACGGTCGCGCTGCAGACCCGCCTCAAGGAGATCATCGAGAGCGCGGACGGCTGCCGCGTGATGGGCATCGGGCTCGAGGGCGGGCTCGCGCCCTACATCGACCCGGCCGAGTATCCGCTGCCCGAGGTGCGCCTGTGGGTGATGATGAAGCGGGCGATCGAGGAGTGCGGCTATCGGCCGGGTGAGGACGTCGTGATCGCGCTCGACCCGGCGATGAGCGAGCTCGAGATTGCCTATCGCGAGCAGTTCGGCGTTCCGGACAGCGTCGGCATGTACCTCTTCTGGCGCGACGAGCGCAAGGTGGTGCTCGATCGCGACGGCGTGCTCGAGCTGTTCGACCGCGCGATTCGCGAGTTCGAGGTGCCCATCCTCTCGATCGAGGACGGCTTCTCGGAGGACGATCACGAGGGCTGGAAGCGGCTGAACGACAACCAGGGCGACCGGCTGCTGATCGTCGGCGACGACCTCGTGACGACCAACGACGCGACCATCGAAGACGCCGCGGACCGCGGGCTGGTCAACGCGGCGCTGATCAAGGCCAACCAGATCGGCACGCTCCACGAAACCCTGCTCGCCATGCTCGTCGCGCTCGGCAAGGGCCTCACGCTGGTGGTCTCGCATCGCTCGAAGAGCCCCAACGACGACATGGAGGCCCACATCGCGCTCGCGACGAACGCGCTGGGCCTGAAGGCGGGCGGCGGTGCCAACACCGAGCGGCTCGTCAAGTACCACGCGGTGGCCACCCAGATGGCGCGACTCGAGCGCGCGGGCGCCGCCGCGCGCGCGTTCGAGGGCAGCGCGATCGTCGAGGATCTGTTCGCGAGCGAGGAGCCCACCAACGCGGGCGTGCCGACCGTGGGCGCCGAGGTGGAGGTCGGCCTGTCGACGGGCGGCGTCCGGCTGCGCTTCCGGGGCTCGACGCCGCTCGGCACCTCGGCGGGCACCGGCGAGGCCGTGCACCTGGTCGACGGCGTGTTCGAGGGCGGGGAGCACGCCGAGACCGTCGCGGCCCATCGCGCGCTGCTCGAAGAGGTCGAGCCCGGGGTCTTCGCGTTCCGCGCGGGGGTCTCGGCCGCGCAGGTGAAGGAAACCGGTGACGACGACCTCATCACGCAGTACGCGCGCACGCGCCGCTACCAGGGCAAGGGTTGTCTGAACGCCGTCGACAACGTCCACCAGGTGATCGCGCCGTATTTCCGCGGTCGCTCGCTGACGGATTCGTCGTTCCTCGAGCTGGATCGCGCGCTGCTCCAGCTGGAGCGCAGGACGGCCGAGCGGCGCGGCAAGCTGGGCGCCGACGCGCCGGCCGAAGCGGTCGTGGCGGTGTTGCAGCGCAAGCAGAACCTCGGAATGAACGCCGTGCTCTCCGTCTCGCTCGCGCTGGCGCGCGCCTCGGCTCACGTTCGGGGCCGGCAGCTCTGGGAGATCCTGCGCGAGGAGATGATCGGGATCGTCGAGCGCCTCGCCAAGACGCACGGCGTGCCGATCGAGGGGAGCAGCTGGGAAGACTACGTGGACGCCCTGAAGCGGGTCACCGCGATTCTCGAGCGGGACGGCGCATCGCTTCACGCGGAGCTGCGCCGACTCACGAGGGTGTACGACGATCCCCAGCTCGCGCCGCCCGCGTCGCTGCCGCTGGGTCGCGCGGGTGCGCCCCAGGAGGCGCGCGCTCCGGGGCCCGTCGCGGCCGAGCGCGCCACGGCGGCGGCGGACCCCGCCGCGCGCGCGGCG
>JBFGGA010000106.1:0-12123 GCA_041579295.1 Myxococcota bacterium
ATCGGCGTCCCGGGCTCGATCCGCCGGAGGTGGAACGCCATCGGCTCGGCCTGCACCAGCCCGTAGACGTTCGCCGTCACGGGGATCCGCTCGCGGCGGGGGGGTCGCTGTTGCTGCTCGCGGCGGTGACGGCGGTGATCCAGCTGGGCTCGGGCAGCGCGGATCCCCCCGATGCGTTCGCGATCCAACGGCCGTCCGCCCTCGACCTCGCCACCGCGGCGCACGGGAAACACCGGCTGCGCCACGCGCTCGAGACCTACTGGTTCGTCCACGGCCGCTGGCCCACGAGCCTCGACGCGCTCGCCGAGGAGGGCTTCGTCTCGCAACGGGAATTGGCGTCCGAGGATGGCCGACCCTACTATTTCGCGAGTCGACGTGATCGCGTCTGGCTGCTCGCGCCGGACCGCTGAGGGAAGCCCCTGGCCAAGATCGAATCCACCGCCCGGCAGACTCTGATATTCGACGACAACCAGAGTGCGGCCGCGCTCTACGGAGAGGAGGACCGCACCCTCCGCGCGTTGGAGCGGGATCTGGGCGTCGATGCGCGGGCGCGCGGAAACGAGGTCCGGCTGGTCGGAGACGCCGACAAGGTCGATCTGGCGAAGCGGGTCCTCGAGGAGCTCTACGGCGTCGTCCGATCCGGGGGCGAGGTGCGCACCCGAGACGTCCGCCAGGCGGTTCGCATGGTGACCGAAGAGCCCGAAGTCAACCTCGGGGAGGTCTACGAGGACATCCTGTCTTCGGTCGGCGGCCGGAGACGGATCCAGGCCAAGAACCTCAATCAGCGCCGCTACATCGAGGCGATGCGCAAGAGCGACATCGTGTTTGCGGTCGGCCCGGCGGGCACCGGCAAGACCTATCTCGCGATGGCGATGGCGATCGCGGCCCTCAATCGTCACGAGGTCTCGCGCGTCGTGCTCACCCGCCCGGCGGTGGAGGCCGGGGAGAAGCTGGGCTTCCTGCCCGGTACGATGGCCGAGAAGGTCAATCCCTACCTGCGCCCGCTCTACGACGCGCTCAACGAGATGATGCCCTTCGAGAAATCCAGCCGGCTGATGGAGCGCGGCATCATCGAGGTCGCGCCCCTGGCCTTCATGCGCGGGCGCACGCTCAACGATTCGTTCGTGATCCTGGACGAAGCGCAGAATACGACCCACGAGCAGATGAAGATGCTGCTGACGAGGCTCGGCTTCGACTCGAAGGCCGTGGTCACCGGTGACATCACGCAGATCGATCTGCCGATCGACAAGCGAAGCGGGCTCGTGATCGCGACGAACATCCTCGAAGGCGTCGAGGGGATCGATTTCATCTATTTCAGCGACAAGGACGTGGTCCGCCATCCCCTCGTCCAGTCGATCATCCTCGCCTACGATCGCCACGAGTCGGCTCTGGCCAACGGCATCAACGAGGAGGCCCCGCGCCATCCGTCGGCGCGAAGTACGACCGGCTCCGAAGACGAGTGACCGTTCGAATCACGGAGCGATCGCGAACACCGCCTCGCATCGACCGCCGCCTGCTTCGATCGCGCGCGCTGCGCCTGCTCGAGGAAGTCGACCAGGCGAATTCGGAGCTCTCGATCGCGATCGTGCGGGACGAGGAGATCGCGGCGCTGAACTTCGAACACCGGGGCGTGTGTCGCGCGACCGACGTGCTCTCGTTCTCCCTGCTCGAAGGCGAACACAGCGAGCGCCGGGGAAAGCTCCTCGGCGACGTGGTCATCGGAATCGAAACGGCGGATCGACAGGCGCGGGCGGCGCGGCGAAGCCTCGAAGAAGAGGTGGCGAGACTCCTGATCCATGGGATCCTCCACCTGCTCGGGTGGGACCACGAACAGCCCGCGGAGGCAAAGCTGATGCGCGCGGAAGAGCGGCGGCTGTGGCGCGCGATTCGCAGTTGAAGGGCCGCGCGCGGATCGCGCTGCTGTCCGCCTATGGAGTCGCGAACTTTCTCGCGTTTCCGCACCCCGTCGGCGAGCGCGTGATCGACCTCGGTCTGCTCTGCGGTTGGCTGAGCCCCGCGTTGCTGATCTTCGCGTTGAGCGGGCTGGCGCCGCGCCGCGCCGCGAAGCTCGCGTTCGTCTCGGGCACCCTCGCCCAGGCTGCGATCCTGCACTGGATCTACGTCGTCTCGGTGGAATACGGCCACTCCGCGCCCCCGATGGGCGTGCTCGGGAGCCTCGGGCTCGGCGCCCACGCGGGATTCTTCACCGCGATGTTCGGCGCTGGGTGGTCGCTGCTCGCCAGGCGTGGAATGGCGACTCCGTGGGCCGCCGCGCTGCTCTGGACGGTGCTGGAGTACGC
Source organism: Myxococcota bacterium (assembly GCA_041579295.1). Lineage (GTDB taxonomy): Bacteria > Myxococcota_A > UBA9160 > UBA9160 > SMWR01 > JACZVU01. Next base: position 2,301 of record JBFGGA010000106.1, read on the forward strand.
GCGCTCGGCGGGCGAGCTCGGCTTTCCGTGGGCCCTGATCGGCTACTCGCAACACACCAACCCCGCGCTGCTCTCGTGGGCCGCCTACACGGGCGTCTACGGCATGTCGTTCGCCGTCGTGCTCGCGGGAGCGACGCTGGCCGCGATCGCACGCGAGCTGCGCGCCACGCGGCGCTTGTCGCGTGCGACGCGCTTCGCGGTCTTGGCGGTCGCGCTGATCGCCGCGGTCGGCGCCGCGCTGCGCTCCGCGCCCGATCCGGTCGGCCGGACGGCCCGGGTCGCGGTGCTGCAGGGCAACATCGAGCAGGGGGTGAAGTGGCACCCCGACTGGGCCGAGCGCACGCTGGCGACCTACGAAGACCTCGCCCTCCGGGCGGCCGAGGCGGGCGCGGAGATCATCGTCTTCCCGGAGACCGCGGTGCCCGGCGCGCTGAACGCCGACCCCGTGCTGCGCGAGCGGCTGGCGCGGCTCGCGCGCGAGACCCGTGCCGCGTACGTGGTCGGTAGCGTCGCGGTGGAGCGCCAGCCGGGCCGGGTCGCGCGCGCGTTCTTCGACAGCGCATTCGCGATCCAACCGGACGGCGGCTTCGGCGCCCGCTACGACAAGAGCCAGCTCGTCCCGTTCGGCGAGTTCGTGCCCTTCGCCCGCTGGCTCCGCCCCTTCTTCGAAGCGATCGCGCGAGGCATGGCGACCGAGCGCGTGTCGCGGGGCGCGGGGCCCCGCGCGCTGTCGATCTCGATCGCCAACGCCCCGGCCGCCGGCGTGTCCGTGGGCGTGCCGATCTGCTATGAACTGCTCTTCCCGGACCTCACGCGTCGTTTCGTGGCCGATGGCGCCGTGCTGCTCCTAGCGATCACGAACGACGCCTGGTACGGGCGGACCGGTGCCCCCTACCAGTTTCTCGCGATGACCGCCGTGCGCTCGGCAGAGACCGGCGTCTGGACGGCGCGAGCCGCCAACACGGGAGTTTCGGCGATCATCGATTCCCGGGGGCGCGTTCGATCCCGCACGCGGATCTTCGAACGCGACCTTCTCGTGGCCGACCTGCCGTTGCGCGCGTCGCCGCCGGGAGGAACATTCTACACTCGGCACGGTGACGTGTTCGCCTACGGGTGCTGGATGGCAATCGCGACGCTCGCGCTGTGGAGCGTCGTTCGAGGGGCGAGAGAAGAGCGGTGATGAGTTCCGACGACCCGAAGCGCGAGCTGGATCCCAACGAGCTTGTCGGTCGGTTGCACGCGCTGCGCGGCCAATTCGACGAGCTCCGGAGGCGTCTTTGACGTCGCCGCACTGCGCGAGCGCCTCGAAGCGCTCGAGAACGAGACGGCGCGGCCCGATCTGTGGGAGGATCGGGAGGCCGCCGAGAAGCTCCTGCGAGAGAAGCGAATCGTCGAGCGCGAGGTCGAGTTCTATGAGGCGCTCGGATCGACGCTCGAGGATGCCGAGGTGCTTCTGGAGCTGGCTCGCGAAGCCGACGACCGCCAGACGCGCGCGGAGGCGCTCGAGAAGCTCGAAGAGGCCGCGCGAGCTCTGGAGGACGCGGAGTTTCGCCAGATGCTCGGCGGCGAGAACGACGCGTCCAATGCGATCGTCTCGATCAACTCCGGCGCGGGCGGTACGGACGCCTGTGATTGGGCGGAAATGCTGATGCGGATGTATCTGCGCTGGGCCGAGCGGCACGGATACCAGACGGAAATGATCGATGAGCAGGCGGGCGAAGAGGCCGGCTTGCGCGGTGCGACCTTCACCGTGAAGGGAGATTTCGCGTTCGGCTATCTCAAGGCCGAAGACGGTGTCCACCGGCTGGTGCGCATCTCTCCGTTCGATTCCCAGGCGCGAAGGCACACCGCGTTTGCGAGTGTGACCGTCGCGCCGGAGATCGACGACACCATCGAGGTCGACCTCGACGAGAACGACGTCCGCGTCGATACCTATCGCGCGAGCGGAGCGGGTGGCCAGCACGTCAACAAGACCGATTCCGCGGTTCGGATGACCCACATCCCGACGGGAATCGTCGTGCAGTGTCAGAACGAGCGCTCGCAGCACAAGAATCGCTCGGCGGCGCTCAAGATCCTGCGGGCTCGCCTCTACGAGCGAGAGCGGCAGAAGCGGGAAGCGGAGCTCGCGGCGGCCCGGGGCGAGCAGAAGCAGATCGACTTCGGCAGCCAGATCCGCTCCTACACGCTGCACCCCCAGCAACGGATCAAAGATCATCGCACCGACCTCGAGATCGGCAACGTCGCTGCGGTGCTCGACGGCGACATCGATCGGTTCATTCGCACCTACCTGCTCAAGAGAGCGGGGGCGGCATCGGAGGGCGCGTGAGCGAGCAGGAACGCGAGGCGCGGCGGGCTCGACTCGAGGCCTTGCGGAGTGAGGGCGTCGACCCATTTCCCGCGCGGGTCGGGGCCTTTTCCCCGATCGCCGAGCTGCGCGAGCGTTACGGGCGGGTCGACGCCGAACAGCTGGCGGTCGAAGCGCCGAAGGTTGCCGTGGTGGGCCGCATCATGGCCTCGCGGTCGTTCGGGAAGCTGATGTTCCTGCGGATCGTGGAGGCCGGCGCATCGATCCAGGTGAGCGCGAAGAGGAGCGAGCTTCCCGAACCGACGTTCCGTTTCATCGCCGGCCTCGACGTGGGAGACTTCGCTCGATTCGAGGGGATTCTCTGGCGCACCCGGACCGACGAGCTCACCGTCGACGCGAAATCAGCCGAGCTGCTCGCGAAGAGCCTGCGCAGCCTGCCCGAGAAATGGCACGGCCTGAGCGACGTCGAGGCCCGCTACCGGCAGCGCTACCTCGATCTGCTCGTGAACGAAGACGCGCGCCGCATCGCGATCGCGCGCAGCCGCACGGTGAGCGCGATGCGGCGCTTCCTGGATGCGCGCGGCTTTCTCGAGGTGGAGACCCCGATTCTCCAGCCCCTCTACGGCGGCGCGATGGCGCGCCCCTTCCAGACCCGCCACAACACCTACGAACAGGATCTCTACCTGCGGATTTCCGACGAGTTGTATCTGAAGCGTTTGATCGCCGGCGGACTCGAGCGCGTCTACGAGATCGGCCACGACTTTCGGAACGAAGGGGTTTCGCGCAAGCACAACCCGGAATTCACGATGATGGAGTGCTATCAGGCCTACGCGGACTACGGCGACATCATGGAGCTCGTCGAGTCGATGGTGCGCAGCATCGCGATGGAGGTGCTGGGAACCCAACAGATCGAATACGCGGGAGAGAAGATCGACCTCGCCGGAGCGTGGCCCCGAACCTCCCTGTGTCAGGCGGTGGCCGACGAGACCGGGATCGACGTGCTCGCCTGCGAAGATGCGGATGCGCTGCGGGCGGCGATCCGCGCGAAGGGCCTCGCGTGCGCCGATGCGCCGACCTGGGCGACGCTCGTCGACGGACTGTTCAGCGAGCACGTCGAGCCGAAGCTGCTTCAACCCACGTTCATCACCGATCACCCGGTCGAGTTGTCGCCGCTCGCGAAGCGGTCGACGGAGGACCCCCGGCTGGTGGAGCGCTTCGAGTGCTACATCGCCGCGATGGAGATCGCGAACGCGTTCAGCGAGCTGAACGATCCCGACGACCAGCGCGCGCGGATGGAGGAGCAGCTGCAGAGCCACGCGCAGGGCGACGAAGAGGCCCATCCCGTCGACGAGGACTACCTGCGCGCCCTAGAGCACGGCATGCCGCCGACGGGCGGCCTCGGGGTGGGGGTCGACCGCCTCGTGATGATCTTCACGGATGCTCCGAACATCCGCGAGGTGATCCTCTTTCCGCATCTGCGCGCGGAGAGCGACTAGTGGAGAACCTCGCGGGAGCGGTCTGGGGCGTGTTGACCGCCACGGGCGGGACGCTCGCGCTCACCTTCATCGTCGCGATCTTTCTCGGCATCGCCGCGCTCACGCTGCTCTTCCTGGGATCGGCGGTGGTCGCGCTCGAGCAGTTCGCGCGGGTCTCGAGCAGCTGGCGCAGCCTGATCGGATTCGGCCTGTGTTGGTCGGGCATCCTGGGCAGCGCCTATCTCTATCAATTCCGCCCCGAGCTCTCGACTCGACCCTTCGCCGAGTGGCTGGGGGGTTGGGGGGCCGCGACCGGGGCCGCGATCGCGGTGGTGGCCGTGGTGGCGCTCTCGATCCGCGCGCTGCTCCGCTGGGTGTCGCCGCAGCGCCTCGCGATCGGCAACGTCGCGGTGCTCGGGATCGGCTACTCGCTCGTGGTCGGTGGCAGCGACAGCCTCGGCTATGCGGTCGCACCGCTGGCGATGGCCGTCGCGATCGCGGGCCTGGTCGCGCTGCGGCGCCGGCGCCAGCCGAACGCGAAGCGACCCGCTCCGGGCGAAGGCGAGCGCCTGCTCCGCCTGCTCTGCGGCGCGCTGGTTCTGGGCGTCGCGATCGCGATCGCGCTCTCCGAGCCCAGCTTCGGGGTGGCGGCGCTGGGCGCGGGGATCCTGCAGCTCTACCTCGCCTGCGTCCTCCTCGGATTGCTCCCGCTCGCGGCCGCGGGCCTGCTCGACTCCAGGGGAAGCTCGGAGTGGTTCATCGCGATCCGCTATCTGATGGCGAAGCGGCGGCAGACCTTCATCTCGATCATCACCGGAATCTGTGTGGTCGGGATCGCGACCGGGGTATGGCTCATCATCACGGTGCTCTCGGTGATGAACGGCTTCGAGCGGACCTGGCGCGAGGAGATCATCGGCAATCGCGCGCACTTCACCGTGCACCACAGCCTCGGGCCGTTCGCGGACTACCAGAAGGTCCTCGAAGACGTCCGAGCGATGCCGGGCGTGGTGTCGGCCTCGCCCTATCTGGACGCCGAGGGCATGGTCCGCGCACCCGGAGGCCAGATCATGGCCGTGCGCGTGCGAGGCGTGGATCCCGAGCGGGTGGGGGAGGTGACGGATCTTCGCGAAGATCTGCTGAGCGGCTCGCTCGCGGACCTCGCGCCGGAGGCGACCGCCGCAGGCGAAGATCCGGCGATCCTGATCGGAAACCAGCTCGCGGCGTCGGTGGGCGCGCGCGTCGGCGACCCGCTGCTGTTGATCTCGCCATTCGGCGGGCCGCAGACGCCGCTGGGCCCCGCGCCGCGACTCGAGCGCTTTCGCGTCGCGGGCATCTTTCAATCCACCTTCTTCCAGTTCGACGAGGTGTTCACCTTCGTGAACCTCGCGGCCGCTCAGAATTTCCGGCGCGCGGGCGACGTGATCGACGGCATCGAGGCGCGGACCACCGACTTCTACCGCTCGCGGAGCGTGGCGTCCGAAGTCCGCGCAGCGCTGGGCTATCCGTACTTCACCCGCGACTGGAGCGATTTCTTTCCCGCCTTCTTCCAGGCGCTCAAGACCGAGCGGGTGATGATGTTCGTGTTGCTCACGATGATCATGGTGGTCGCGGCGTTCGCGATCGTGTCGACCCTCGTGATGATGATCATGGAGAAATCGGGCGACATCTCGATCCTGAAGACGATGGGCGCTCGCGACGAGATGATCGAGCGGATCTTCGCGATCGAAGGCACGCTGATCGGCCTGGTTGGCACGGCGCTCGGCGTGATCGCGGGGGTCTCGGTGACGAATCAGATCGCCTGGGTCCAGCGGCAGATCGAAGCGGTGATCGGCATCGATACGCTGCCGGCGAGCGTCTACCAGTTCGACACCCTTCCCGCGGAGCTCGACTTCGGGCAGATCGCGATTGCGGTCGGGATCGCGATGATCCTCGCGTTGGGAGCGACGCTGCTTCCGAGCCGCCAGGGCGCGCGTCTCGATCCCGTCGAGGCGCTTCGCTATGAGTGAACCGCTCGTCCGCGCGCGCGAGCTCCACAAGTCGTTCCAGACCGGGGACGGGACGATCGAGGTGCTTCGCGGCATCGACTTCGAGATGCAGCCCGGCGAATGCGTCGCGATCGTCGGAAGCTCCGGCGTGGGAAAGTCGACGCTGCTTCACATCCTCGGAACACTCGATCGCCCGACCTCGGGAACCGTGGAGTTCCGCGGCGACGACCTCTTCGCGAACTCGAGCGACGAACTCGCGCGCTTTCGCAGCGAATGCCTCGGCTTCATCTTCCAGTTCCACCACCTGCTGCCCGAATTCAACGCCCTCGAGAACGTGATGATGCCCGGCCTGATCGCGAACGAGTGCCGCGAGCCGCTGCGCGAGCGCGCGATCGCCCTGCTCGGGGAGGTCGGCCTCTCGCACCGCGTCGAACACCCGGTCGGGAAGTTGTCGGGCGGCGAGCGGCAGCGCGTGGCGGTGGCTCGCGCGGTGGTGCGAGAGCCCGCGCTGTTGCTCGCCGACGAGCCCACCGGAAACCTCGACCCCAAGACGGGGGACCAGGTGCTCGAATTGCTGTTGGAGCTCAACCGCAGCCACCGCAGCGCGCTGGTGGTGGTGACGCACAGCCCCGAGATCGCCGCCCGGCTGGGTCGCAAGCTGACCCTCGCCGACGGCTGCGTGGTGGGCGCCGAGCCGTTCACGGACGCGCTGGCTTCCCCATAACTCCTTGATAAATCAGGGAAAACTCGGAGTCAGAGGCTTGTCACCCGAGGCGCGTGCGACTAGACTCCCAGGCGGTCTGCGTGATGGGGCCCGGACCCAACCGTCCCTCCGAGGCGATCCGCTTCCGGTTCCCGGATTTTCGCAACGGCGGAGGTACGCGTTGCGCGCTGTGCGCTGTGCGGAGCGAGCCCGAAACCGATTCGCGCCCCTGCTCGCGCTCTGCGCGGTCGTCGCCTGGCTCGACGCGGCCCCGCGCGCGGCCGCCGTCGAGGCCGAGCACCGGGTCGCGGTGCTGCCATTCCGGGTCCACAGCGCGAAGCCCGTCGACTACCTCGGCGAATCGATCTCGAATCTGATCCGCTCGCGGCTCGAGGCGCGCGGCGAGGTCGTCGTGGTCGAGGTGGCGCCCGCGGACGCGGCGCGCCGCCCGGCCTCGGACGCCGATCTGCGCGAGCTCGGGCTCGGGATCGGAGCCGACACGATCGTGAGTGGGAGCCTCACGGAGCTCGCGGGACACTTCAGTCTCGACGTTCGCGTGACGCCCGCCGCGATCGGCCTGCAATCGCACACCTTCGTGCTCACCGCCCGCCGAGACGACGAGCTGCTGGAGCGCGTCAACGATCTGGCCGACCAGGTCCTCAATCAGATCGTCGGCGCGGAGCCCGCCAGCGTCGCGGAGGTACGGATCATCGGACCGCCCGAGGCGGTGGAGGATTTCGCCCCGCTGCTGCGAACCCGGGCCGGCGCGAGCTACGACCCCGCCGCCATTCACGACGACCTGACCATGCTGCGCGCCATGCCCGAGGTCGCCGACGCGAAGGTCGAGACCGAGCGCGGGCCCGGCGGCGTCGCGGTTCGCTTCAAGCTCGTCATGGCGCAGCGCATCCTGGCGGCGCCCACGTCGCAAGAGGCCTCGGGCGAGGTGGTGGCCGAGGTTCGCGTCCGGGGCAACCGCCGGATCGAGGCCGATGCCATCAAGGCCCGCATCATGACCGAGGCGGGCAGTCGGTACAGCCCCGGACAGATCGCGAAGGATCTCACGGCCGTGCACGCGCTGGGATTCTTCAGCGACGTCCGCATCTTCCGCGAGACGGGACCGTCGGGCCTGGTCGTCGTCTTCGAGGTCGAGGAGTATCCGGTGGTCCGCCAGATCTCGATCTCGGGCAACGACAATCTGGACAGCGACGACATCCGCGACATCCTGACGCTCACGACCGGGTCCTCCCTCGACTACCCGCTGCTGTTCGAGAACCGCGCGCGGATCGAATCCCTCTACCGCGCCCAGGGCTACTACCTGGCGGAGGTCAGCTACGAGATCGCGGACCTCGGGGAGGCCTCGATCAGCGTCGACTTCATCGTCGTCGAGAACGAGAAGCTCAAGCTCCGCGAGATCCGCTTCGTGGGCAACGAGGTGTTCACGGACAACCAGCTCAAGGCGGGCTTCAAGACCAAGGTGTGGAGGTTCTGGTCGCTCGCGACCTCCTGGTTCGATCGCTCCGGCACCTACTCGGAGCCGCTGTTCATCCAGGATCTTCGCCTCGTCGAGCAGCAGTACCACGAGAGCGGTTACGTCCAGGTCGAGGTGGGCCTTCCCGAGGTGGAGCCCGTCGAATCCGGATTGATCGTGACGGTGGAGATCACCGAGGGGGATCAGTTCACGGTCGGGAGCATCGACGTCGAGGGCGACAAGACGGTCGACCTCGAGACGCTCCGCGCGAAACTGAGCCTCCAGGAGGGAGACATCTTCAACCGCACCTTCCTCACGCAAGACGTCGAGGGGCTGCAGCGACATTACACCGATCGCGGTTTCTTCCTCGCGGATGTCACCCCACTGACCGATCTCTCCAAGGACGATCTGACCATCGACGTCGTCTTCCACGTCGAGAAGGGGCCGCTCTACTTCATCCGCGAAGTGGGGATTTCGGGCAACACTCGAACCGTCGACTCGGTGGTGCGGCGCGAAGTCCCCCTGGTCGAGGGTCAGCTCTACTCGTCGAGGGCCATCGAGATCGCGCGCATCCGGCTGCAGCGGCTCAACTTCTTCGAGGAGGTCGAGCTGCGTCCCGAGCCCACCGACGACCCGCAGCAGATCGATCTCGAAGTCGAGGTCGTCGAGCGCCCGACGGGGTCCTTCAGCTTCGGCGCGGGCTTCTCGTCCCAGGACGCGTTCGTGCTGACGGGGTCCCTCTCGGAGTCGAACCTCTTCGGCCGCGGCTACGGACTCAACCTCACGGCCGATCTCAGCTTTCGGAGCCAGCGCTTCTACACGCAGTTCTCGGATCCCTACTTCCTGGGATCGAACTTCAGCCTGTCCGGCACGCTCTTCCGGACGTCGATCCGCTTCGAGGACTTCGAGCAGGACCAGATGGGTGCGGAGATCATCTTCGGCCACCCATTGACCGAGGATCATCGGGCGCGCGGCTTCGCGCGCTACAGCATCCGGAGTCGCGAGATCAGCCAGAACTCCAACGTCAACGCGGCGGCGATCATCTTTCGGGAGATCCTCGGGGGTCGAGAGGTCACGAGCTCCGCCGCGCTCAACTTCATCACCGACAAGCGCAACGACCGGCTGTCCCCCACCTCGGGCTACGAGCTGAGCGGGGCGCTGGAGTTCGCGGGCCTGGGTGGCTTTACCCGCTTCTTTCGGGCGGAGGCGCGGGGCATCTACTACATCCCCGCGCCGTCGTGGCTGCTGGATCGCTCGGCGTTCTCGATCCGCTCCAGCGTGGGCTACGCGCTCTCGCTCAACGAGCTCTCGGACTTCAAGTGGGACGTCCCCACCGGAATCCCGAGCGTCCTCGGGGATGATCAGGTGCGCTCGCTCGACGAGATCGACACCGACAGCACGCTCCCGCTGAGCGAGCGCTACTTCCTCGGCGGGCTCGGCGCGTTCCAGCTGCGCGGATTCAAGGCGCGCTCGGTCGGCCCCCGGCGCCCGATCCTGCGCAGGCTCCCAAACCCCGAGCTCCCCGAGCAGGGGCCCGTCTTCACGCCGGTCGGCTACGACCCCGTGCTCGGCGCCTGCGAGCCGAAGGGCACGCGCCTGACCGGGGGCAACAAGAACGGCGTCTGCAACGACATCGATGCCGAGAAGACCAAAGAATTCGCCGATCTGGACGAAACCGACGTGATCGGCGGGAACAAATTCATCAGCTCGAGCATCGAGTATCGGTTCCCGATTTCGGATACCATCGGGCTCGAGGGGATCCTCTTCCTGGACACGGGGAACGCCTTCTCGGAGGGGGATAACATGCTCGACCTCTCGGAGTGGCGCTGGGGCTCGGGAGCCGGTGTGTTGTGGTTCTCACCCTTCGGGCCGCTGGCGGTCGTCCTC
>JBFGGA010000107.1:0-11986 GCA_041579295.1 Myxococcota bacterium
GCGCAGCTGCTCGCGCAGCGGGTGTTCGAGGATCTTCGCGAAGCGCTGCTCGCGGATGTCGCCGAGCACCGCGGAGCGCCAGAACTGATCGGGGTGCACGCGGCCGCGGGAGTCGACGTTGAGGATGCGCTCGCCCGCCGGATTCCCGCCGCGCTGGTGCAACAGCGCGCGCACCTTCGCCTCCGCCGCTTCTCCATGATGCTCGCGGATCCAGCGCAGCAGGAAGACGCCGTTGGAATCGTTCGATCCCGTGACGATCGCGAGCTCCGGATCGGTCTCGATCAGCGCCTCTGCGTTCTCGAACAGCCACCGCAGGGTGTCGCGCTGCTGCTGCCGCGACAGGTCCTCGTGTGCCACCTTGAAGCCGCGCCCCGAGTAGACGAGGTGCGAAACGTAGAAGCGGTCGACGCGCGCGTCGCGCGCGACCTCGAGCATCGCCTCGAGCTGATCGACGTTGCGCTGCGAGAGCGTCATGCGCAGGCCCGTCTTCATCCCGGCAGCCTTGGCGTTGCGCAGGCCGCGCAGCGCCGCCGCGAAGCCGCCGCCCAGGCCGCGGTAGGCGTCGTTGAAGCTCTCGATGCCGTCGATGCTCACGCCCACATAGGCGACGCCCGCTTCGCGCAGGCGCTCCGCGACCGGCTCGTCGATCAGCACACCATTGGTCGAGAGCTGCGGGCTGATGCCGCGCCGCTTCGCGTGCGCGATCAGCTCGATGGCGTCGGCGCGCAGCAGCGGCTCGCCGCCGCTGAAGATCACCACCCGCACGCCCGCGTCCGCGAGCTGGTCGATCAGGTCGACGCCCTCCTCGTGGCTGAGGTCGCTCGGCGAAGGCTCGGCGATCGCCGCCGCGTAGCAGTGCGGGCAGTGCATGTTGCAGTGCATGCAGATGTTCCAGATCACGACGGGCGCACTCGCCGCCGCGTCCGCGAAGCGGCGCGGCGCGCGCGCGCGGAGCGCAGCGCTCTCGGAGCGGCCGAGCGCGATTTCGATGAGGTCGGTCACCGGGAGCATCTGGGGGGTCTCCGAATCCGTTCGTGGCGTGCCCCGCTGAGCTTACCGGTTTGAGGCCGAACATCACCGCCCCGGCTATTGACCCCGCGCGTTCGATGCCAGACAGTCGCCGGGATACGCGGGAGGGTCGAGCGTGCGGCTGAATCGATGGTTTGCGGGCGCGCTCGCCGTCGCGCTCGCGCAGGCCCCGGCGCGCGCCGCCGAGGAGCCGGCCGCGGCCGAATTCGACGCCGCGGCGAGCTACGCGCGCCAGTGCGCGGGCTGCCACGGCGCGCGGCGCTACGGCGGCTACGCGCCGCCGCTGATTCCGCAGACGCTCGCGCGCAAGAGCGACGAGGCGCTCGTCCGCGCGATCCTCGAGGGTCTTCCCGCCACGCAGATGGCCGCGTTCTCCGGGCAGCTGAGCCCCGCCGAGGCGCGCGCGCTGGTCGCGTTCGTCCGGCAGCCGGTGCGCGAGATCCGCTGGTCGCTCGAGGACATCGCCGCGAGCCGCGTCGAGGAGGAGCCCGCGCGCGGCGCGATCTCCGCCGCGGTGAAGCGCGAGGAGCTGATCCTCGTCGTCGAGCGCGCGTCCGGGAGCGTCTCGGTGCTCGACGGCAGCGACATGCGGGAGCTCGATCGCTTCATGGTCGGCCGCGTCCACGGCGGCATCAAGTTCGATCGAGCGCTGCGCCAGGCGCTGGTCGCGACCCGCGACGGAACCATCGTCGACTACGACCTGGAGCGCGGCGCGGTGCGCACGCGCGTGAAGGTCGGCGTCAACACCCGGAACATCGCCGTTTCTGTGGATGGCGCGTACGTCGCCGCCGCCAACCAGCTGCCCCAGGGGCTCGTCGTGCTCGACGGTCGGCTGCGCGCGCTCGCGGCCTTCGCGCTTCCGGGTCAGCCGAGCGCCGTCTACGCGGTGCCGGGAAGCCGGAGCTTCCTGGTCGCGCTGCGCGACCTCCCCGAGCTCTACTTCGCGAGCCATCCGGACTTGAAGCTCCGGCGCGTCGAGCTGCCGGAGCCGTTCGAAGACTTCGTCTTCGTCCCGGACACGAGCCGACTCGTCGCGAGCTCGCGCGGCGGCAGCCGGCTGATCCTCTACGACTTCGCGCGCAACGAGACCCTCGCGACGCTGGCCTCCGAGGGCCTGCCGCATCTGTTTTCTGCGAGCTTCTTCCGCCGCGAGGGCGCGCTGCACGCGGCCTTCAACCACGTGGGCGTTTCGCGGCTCTCCATCGTCGACGTGGAGAAGTTCGAGATCGTCGCGCAGCTTCCGCTGGCCGGCGCGGGCTTCTTCACGCGCACCCATCCCGCGACACCCTACCTCTGGGCGGACTCCAACAGCGAGAGGATCCAGCTCGTCGACAAGCGCTCGCTCGAGCTCCTCGAACGGGCGCTGGTGCCCGAGCCGGGCAAGACGTCGATGCACGTGGAGTTCACCGCCGATGGCGCGAAGGCCCTCGTGAGCGTCTGGCACCCGGAGGGCGCCGTCGTGGTCTACGATTCCCGGACGCTCGAGGAGCTGCAGCGGCTGCCGTACGCGATGCCGGTGGGCAAGTACAATGCCGCCAACAAGACCCGCGCGCTGCGCTGAGCGCCGGGTGGGCCGTGGAGGATCGATGATGCGGATGAGCATCGCCGTTCGACGACTCGCGCTGTGCGCGCTGGTGAGCTGGCTCGCGTGCACCTCCGTATCCGCGCGAGACGATGTTCCGGACGACGTGAAGGCGCTCGAAAACCCGGTGACACTCGAGGAGAGCGAGGTCCGCTACTACCAGCGGCAGTTCAAGGGAAAGTGCGCGCGTTGCCACGGGATCGACGGGACCGGGAGCGGCGTCGACGCGAGCAGTGCGGAGGGGCTCGTTCGCCCGGCGAACTTCACCGACGCCAAGTACATGGCGAGCCGCAGCGACGGGCAGCTCTACTACCAGATCCTGATGGGCGGCGGGGAGCGCTGCGCGATGCCCGCGTTCGGTCCGGAATCCGACCACGCCTGGACGGACGACAAGATCTGGCACATGGTCGCGTTCGTGCGCCGGTTCGCGCAGCCGAGCGACGAGTAGCGCCCGGCGCTAGCCCGCAGGCTCGGGCCGATCGCGGCTTGCCGATCGCGCCGCCGCCGGCGACGCGCCGCCTCAGTCGGCCTCGCCGCTCGCCATCGGGTCGTAGCCCTCGGGCACCGGATGGGCGATCGCCTTGGCGGCCTGCTCGAAGTCGAATCCCACCTTGCTTCCGTCGGCCAGCGTGTATTTATCCGGATCCCACGCCGGGCTCTCGTCGTTGTGACACTGGACGCAGACGGCCTCGGTCGGAATGACCAAGCCATTCGCGACGGCCTTTTCGCGGTTCATCATGATCTTCTTCTTGCGGTAGTCGTTGCCCGCGCCGTGGCACGACTCGCACTGCACGCCCGCATTCCGATCGAACTGCTTCGAGACCATGTCGTCCGGCACGCCGTGGGCCGTCGCATGGCACTTGATGCAGCGGTCGTCCGTCTGCGGATCCGCCACCCCGACCTCGGCGCCCCACTTCTTGGCCTGCTCGGTCCCTAGCGTTTCATACGCCTTTGCGTGTCCAGATTCGAGCCAGATGCCGTACTGGCCACCGATCTCCGACTTCTTGTGGCAGGTCCTGCACTTCTTGTGTCCGACGAACTCGCGCTGCTTGCCGTGTTCGTCCGCGGTGGCCGAGTACGGGATTGCGAGCGCGAGCATCGCCGCGCCGATCGTGCTGCTGCCGAACAACCGGCCAATCCGCCTGCGGTGGAAAGCACTCCTGAAAATCATGGCATCTCCTCGTTTACGCTGGGTCGAGGTTGGCGTGCGGCCCCGCCCGGCGCGGCGCCGGGCACAACCGCGCCCGGATTCGATTAGTAGACGTCGTGCACGGTGTTGTACACGTTCCACTTGCCCGTCGGGGTCACCAGCCAATCGCCCTTGATGCGGGTCTTCTCCTCGAGGGTCTTGTCGTCGTAGACGATGATCTCGCCCTTCTTGTCCCAGACGGCCGTCCAGACCTCGTCGCCCGCCTTGTTGTACTCGAAGTGCACGACCTTGCCGTGGTCGGCGGCCTGCCAGCAGTGCCCGCCCGCGTCGAAGTCGGACTTCTTGAACACGCAGATCTGCTGGTTTGCGCCTTCCTCCTTGGCGAGCGTGGCGTCGGTCCAGACGTGCTCGCTCTTGGGATGGGTCTTCAGGAAGAGCCCCGGCCCCGCGGTCTCCTCCTCGTGCAGGACCTGCCAGGCGTGCTCGGGATGGCCCTCCGGATCCGATCCGTAGACGACGATCATCCCCTCACCGAGGTGGGTGGTCGCGCTCACGGGTCCGTACTCCGGATCGACCCAGTTGGCGCCGCGCCCCGGGTGCGGCTTGGTGCCCGTCTCGAACTTCGTGACGAACTTCCTCTCCTTGGTGTCGACGACCACCATCTGGTCGCGCATGTTCGCGGCGATCAGGAAGTAGCGCCCGGTCGCGTCGAAGCCGCCGTCGTGCAGGAAGCGCTCGGTCGCGATCTGGGTCATGGTGAGGTTGTTCAGGTCGGAGTAGTCGACCAGCCAGACCATGCCCGTCTCCTTGACCGCGACGACCCATTCGGGCGCGTGATGGGAGGCCACGATCGTCGCCACCCGCGGCTCGGGGTGGTACTCGTTGGTGTCGTAGGTGGCGGAGCGCGTCGAGATCACCTTGAGCGGTTCGAGCGTCTGCCCATCGAGCACGACCATCTGCGGCGGCCAGTAGCAGCCGACCACCGCGTACTTGTCGACGAAGTCGCCCTTCGGCCCCTTGTACTTCGAGACGTCGACGGAGCGCGCGTCGATGCAGACGCGGGTCTCGGCGACGACCTTCGGCTTCTTCTCGTAGAGGTCGATCAGCGTGACCTTGCCGTCGCGCCCGATCGTGTAGAAGTAACGCCCCGTTCCAGAGGCGCGGAAGATGTGGACCGCGTGGCCGGTTTCGACGACGCCCACGAGCTTCTTCTCGTCGCCGTCGATGATCGCGCCCCGGCCGACGTCGCGCAGGATGGTGCCGAAGTAGTTGTCGATGTTGCGGTCGTGCTGCGGCTTGGTCGGGCGGTCGGCGACCGGGACGTGGAGCTTGTGGGTCTTCTTCATCGCCTTGAGCCCCATCTCGGGCGGCGTCGGCGCGGGAAGCTGCACGAACCTGGCCATCAGCGCGGTTTCTTCCCTGCTCATCTCGCCGGTTCGCCCCCAGCCCGGCATGCCCGCGTCGGTGCCCTCGTAGATCGTCGTCTCGAGCTCGGCGAGCGGCTTCTTGAGCATGACCTCGTCGGTGATGTTCGGCCCGGTCGCTCCCTTGCGCAGCGAGCCGTGACACCCCGAGCAGCGGTCGAAGTAGATGAACTCCGCCTGGGCCATCTCCTCCGCGGTCAAGCTCGGCGCCGTGGCGGCTGCGGTGCCGGCGCCGAGCGCCAACAGCGAACCGATCAGCACGAACCAAGCCAGCCGATTCGACCCGCGGTGCCGACCGGACTGTTGCGGACACCCAAGAACCGAAGCGCGAACACGCTCCATCTGCTCTCCTCCTCGATCGGCCCGCCCCATCCATGGGATGGCCGCAGCCCTCGTGGCGCGGCGGACCGGCATGAACGACGCTGCTCCTCCTGCGTTCGACGCCCTGCGAGCGGGGGTCGATTCGAGCCGCTCGCGCGGCGCCGACGGGCCGGGGAGCGGCTGCGTCGGCCACCCGAACCTAGCCAATCGATCAACGGATCTCTAGATCGATTTATCGAATTCTTTGCGGCAAACGGCAGCAAAATCGCCTATGGAGTCGCGGGAGGCGCTCTTCGGGGTCCGACCGGCCGGGATGCCCCGCGGGGCAAGACCGATCGCCGACCGCGCTGCGGATGTGCTCTGGGTCGCCGCCCGGTGGCAGATGCCGAGCGGAGCTGCGGGCTCGCGAGGCAGGGAGGCACGATTGGCGCCCATCGAATCGCCCCGAGCGCGCGTGCGGGCTCCCCGGTCGGGAGCGGCGCTGGTCTGCGGTCTCGTCGTGGGCGCGCTCGCGCCCGCGGAGCCCGCCGCGGCGCGCCCCGAGGTGATCCGCGCGGGCGTCAGCTACTACTCGGACGAGCGGATCGAGCGCGGCCCCGTGCGCGACATCGGCGCCGAGCGCAACTACGAGGAGGTGTTCAAGAACTACACCTACTACGAGGTCCGCTACGACGAGCGCGAGCGCGTCGTCCGCTTCCGCGAGTACGAGCGCGGCGAGCTGATCCGCACCGACCACTACCGCTACGCGGAAGACGGCGCGCCGGGCGAGCACGTGATCGAGATCCCGGGCCAGCCCGCGCAGACCGCACCGCTCGAGGCGCCCGCGCCGAGCGCACCGACCGCAGAGCCCGCGCAGACCGCACCGCTCGAGGTGCCCGCGCCGAGCGCGCCGGCCACGGAGCCCGCGCAGACGCTGCCGCCCGAAGGATCGGAGTAGTCGCGCCGCGCTACAGCAGCGCGAGCTCGATCAGCATCGCGGCGAAGATCGCGAACAGATAGAGGATCGAAACCCGGAACACGCGGCGGTCTTCGCGCGGCGAGCAGACGCGCATCGAGCGCGCGATCGCCGCGACGAACGCGCCTCCCGCGATCAGCGCGGTCAGCGCGTAGAGGGCGCCGAGCTCGCCGCAAAGCCACGGCAGCAGCGTGATCGGAATCAGCCCGATCGCGTACCCGAGCATGTGTCGGCGGGTCGCGCGGTCGCCGATCGCGCTCGGCAGCATCGGAAAGCCGGCCGCCGCGTACTCCCGCTTGCGGTACAGCGCGATCGCCCAGAAGTGCGGCGGCGTCCAGGTGAACACGATCAGGAAGAGCACGAGGCCCCAGACGCCGAGGCGGCCGTCGACGGCGGCGTCCGCGATCAGGGGGCTCGCGGCGCCCGCCGCGCCGCCGATGACGATGTTCTGCGGCGTGCGGGGCTTGAGCCAGATCGTGTAGACGACCACGTAGTGCAGGAGCGTCGCGAGGCCGATCGCGGCCGGCAGCCAGCCGCCGCTCGCATACAGCACCGCCTCGCCGAGCAGCGAGATCGCGAGGCCGAAGGTCACCGCGTCGGCGCGCGCGAGGCGCCCGGCGGGCAGGGGTCGATTTCGGGTGCGGTCCATCGCGCCGTCGCGCTCGCACTCCAGGCTCGCGTTCAGGGCTCCGCAGCCCGCGCCGATCAGCGCCGCGCCGACGATGACTCCCGCGATCACCGCGGGGCTCGGCCAGCCCGCGTGCCCCATCGCCATCGCGGGCGGCGCGGTGAAGAGCACCAGCGTCAGCACGCGCGGACGCGCGAGCGCGAGGTAGTCGCTCGCGCGCGCGAGCCAGCCCGCGCGGCCGCGCACGCCGCCGAGCGCGAGGGGAAGCGGAGATTCGGCGCTCATCTCGGACTCCTCAGTGCCAGACGAATCCCGCGACGCGGTCGAAGACGACCACGCGTCGGGCGTCGTCGCTGAAATTCATCGTTCGCTCCTCGCGAAAGCTCCACTCCTCCGGGTCCGCGGTCTCGCCGATCGCCACGCCGACGCGGTGCTCGCCGGGCTGCACCGCGATGCGCTCGACGGCCACGCTGTTTCCGTCCTCCCAGATGCCCGACGGCGGAATGCTCTTC
The DNA here is from genome assembly GCA_041579295.1 of Myxococcota bacterium. Taxonomy (GTDB): domain Bacteria; phylum Myxococcota_A; class UBA9160; order UBA9160; family SMWR01; genus JACZVU01. Next base: position 7,602 of record JBFGGA010000107.1, read on the forward strand.
TCGAGCGCGGCGGCGCCGTCGATCGCCACGCGCAGCCGCACGGGCGGACGCGTGCGCTCGCAGATGCGCTCCCGGCGCATGTGGACGGGCGTCGACGCGAGCTCTTCCGCCGTCAGCTCGCGGCAGTTCTCGCTCGCGTGGCCCGGGTGTTTGAGGCTGACGACGAACTCGGATCCCCCGATGTCCGGAGGCGTGTAGCGCAGGTCGCTCACCCCGCCGAGCAGGCCCGCGCAGGCGACGAGCAGGGCCGCCGCCGCGACGGCGCCGACCGCGCGCGGGGGGCCGGTCGCCGACAGCGGGTCGTCGCCCGCGCGAAAGCGCTGCGCCGCGGCGATCAGATCGGCCTTGCGGGTGCGGTCGATCGCCGCGATCTGGACCTGCCCGTCCTCGAGCGCGTCGGCCCGCAGCGCCGGCTCGCGCTGCCCGCCGACCCGCTGCCGCGCCCACTCCGCGCCCTCGCGGTACGAGCAGCTGTCGATCGGGCAGCTCACGATGAGCACACCGCGCGCGCCCTGCCGGATCGCGCGCTCGATCAGCTTCGGCTGGACCCAGCCCGCGCACGGAACGCGCAGCGCGCGGTAGCCGGGGAGGTCCTCGCAGCGCCCGGTCGCCGGATCGATCTCGAGGCTCGCGCCCGCGGACTCCGCGCATACGAACGCGAGGTGCACGGCCTCGCGTGCCTGCTCCGCCTGCTTGAGCCACGAGCCGATGAGCCTGCGCTGATCGAGCGCCGCGAACCACTCGACGCCGATTCCCATCGTGTCGCACGAGCCCGCGCAGATTCCACACGCGACGCACTTGGAGTCGATCACCGATGCCTGGGTGAGATAGCGCTCGTTTCCGTCCGTGCGCGCGATCATCTCGATCGCCTCGTAGGGGCAATCCACGTAGCACTTCTTGCAGTCGTGGCAGCGCGCGGCGACCACCGAGGCGGGCTGCTGACGCCTTCTCGCCAACGACCACGGGATCGAGAGCACGGCCGCGCTGCCGACGATCAGCAGCCCCCAGAGCGTCCCCGCCCCGAGCCGATCGACGAGCGGCATCGGAAACAGATACCACCAGTCCATCGTGATGCGGTCGGGGATCGCGGTCATCTCGGCGGGCGCTTCGTTGAGCGCCGGGTACGCGATGCAGATCAGCAGCAGCAGACCCGCCACCCAGAGGGTCATCGGTCGGCTCGTGAGGTAGCGCGCGCGCGCGAGTCGGGTGATGTGCAGCCACATCGCGATCGCCATCGCGAGTGGGATGATCATGTGGATGAAGAAGACCACGAAGAAGAGCAGCGAGTTGACGCTCTCGTTGGTGACGAAGGATCGGCCGAGCGGGTCGGCGAACACGGGCAGCACGTCGAGCAGCTTCGCGGTGCTCACCGCGACGGACTGCGCGCGCAGGTCCCAGACCAGCCAGTATCCCGTCCAGCCGATCAGCCAGAGCAGCCCCATCATGATTGCGCCGGTCACCCAGGCGAGCCAGCGCGCACCGTCGAAGCGGCGCTCGCAGAACATGCGCAGCGCGTGGATCGTGCCGAAGAGCACCGCCGCGTCGGAGCTGTAGCGGTGCAGCGAGCGCACCAGGCCGGCCCCGAGCGGGCTTTGCGCCATCGCCTCGAGCGATCCGTAGGCGAGGTGGACGCTGGGCTTGTACCAGATCAGCAGGACGATTCCCGTCGCGGTCGCGATGAACAGCGTCGTCACCACGATCGCGCCGCTGTGGAGCATCGGATTCAGCGGGTTTGCGACCCAGCGCGCGAGCAGCCGATCCAGATAAAGGAAGCCCTTGTCGAGCTGGCGCAGGATTCCGCTGGGCAGCGGCGTTTCACTCGGCGTCTCGTCGAAGACCTCTGCGCTGCCCGCGACGCTCGAGAGCGCCGGTGGATTCGCGCTCGCTTCCGCGGCCATCATTTCCAGCGAAAGCCGCGTGCGCGTCGTATCCGTGGCTGACATCGCCGCCGTTACCCCGATGCCGTCGGTTCGCGCAGCAGGACCCTCAGGGCCGAGACCATCCAACGCTGCTGGCGCTCGCCCAATCCGAGACGATACGCGATGCGGCCCTGCCGATCGATCAGCAGGAAGAGGTTCGCGTGGCTGATGACGCCCGTCTCGGGATCGCGCTGGCGCGCGATCTGCATGCGGTCGAGCAGCGGCTCCACCTCCGCGGGGTCGCCCGTCACCAGGTGGTAGACGGAGGATTCGAGGCCGTGATTGTTCGCGAGCTCGCCGAGCACGTCGGGCGTATCGCGCTCCGGATCCATCGTCACCGCGACCACCCGCAGGCCCGCGCGCTCCTCGGGCGAGAGCTGCGCGATCGCCGCCTTCGTCTGGCTCAGGATCACCGGGCAGGTGTGGGGGCACGACGCGTAGACCGCCGTCAGGACGACGACCTGTCCCTCGAGGTCGGCGAGGCGCACGGTCTCCCCGAGCTGGTTGGTGAGCGCGAACTGCGGCGGCGCGTAGGCGGTGCGCAGCTCCTCGGCGGGGAACGGGAACTCGCCGCCCGGGGCCCGGTCTGCGGAGAGCGCGAAGCCGGCGGAGGCGCCCGCGACCAGCACCGCGGCAACGCCCAGGTAGCGGGCGATGACCCACGGCTTGCGCCAGACCTCGCGCAGCGGCTCCCACCAGAAGTACGCGACGGCCGCGCCGATCATGAACTGCGGCGCGATCATCGCGAGCACGTAGGCGGTTTCGCTGCGGCCCGTCGCGGGGTCGTAGCCGAAGCACCAGATGCGGAAGTCCTCCGCGAAGGCGCCGAATCCGCTCGCGCTCGCGGGCGCGAGCAGCATCGCGATCAGGAACACGAGCCAGCAGAAGAGCAGCGAGAGCGCGAACGCCGGGAACGCGGCGCCGATCACGAAGCGCCGCAGGGCGTCGAGTCGTTTGGAGGAATTCGCCATCGCTCAGCTCGGGCGCCGGGCCCCGAGGGCCGCTAGCGCACCTCCCAGAGATCGGCGAGCCACATCCAGTTCGCGAAGTAGTAGACCGCGAACGACACCAGGAAGACGAGCGCGAGCACCAGGGTGCCGGGCATCTTGTGCTCGTCCACGGCTTGCGCGGTCGCATCGGTCTGTCCGCGCGGCTCTACGTTCCAGGCCTCCATCGGCTTGCCGACGACGGGCCGCCCGAAGAACACCGCGGCGACGACGAGCAGGATGTAGAGCATCAGGCCGACGAACGCGAGCACCGCGCCCATCCCCATCACGCCGAGCATCACGTGGGCGCCCGCGTCGAAGCCCGTCGCGAACTGGCCGCCGGTGAACTCGATGTCCCAGTGCCGCCGCGGCACGCCGTACGAGCCCGCGAACGACATGCCGAGCGCGGCGATCGTGATTCCGATGCCGAAGATGTAGGGCTGGATGCGGCAGAGCGCCTTCGCGTAGAAGTCGCGCTGGAAGATCAGCGGAACGATGTAGTAGCTGATCGCCATGAAGGCCAGCGTCGTGCCGCCGACCACGGTCACGTGGAAGTGACCCGGGATGCGCAGCGTGTTGTGGGCCATGATGTTGATCTGCTGGGTGCCGAGCGTCACGCCCGTGATGCCGCCACCGAAGCCGAAGATCACCAGCGAGAGGAAGAAGCCCGAGAATCCGGGGTTCCTCCACGGCGCGTTCGCGAGCCAGCCGAACAGCCCGCGGTCGAAGCCCTTCTTGCGCATCGCCACTTCTACCGAGGCCGGCACCGTGAGGCCGTGAATCATCGACGCGAGTACGGCGAGGTACATCGCGTAGGAGGTGTTCCAGATCTTCCAGGTGGCTCCGACGCCGGGGTCCACGAGCAGGTGGTGCGCGGACGCGATGTTGATGAACAGGATGTAGAGCAGGAAGGCGCCGCGACACACGGTCTGGTTGAGCGGCTTCGCGCCGACGGTCAGCGTTCCGAGCAGGTACCAGATCGCGACCATCGCGCAGACGTTGACCTGCTGGGACATGTGGCCGAGCCCCCACCAGGTCATCCGGTACCACGCGGGGTCGATCTCGGCGATCACGCCCATCGACCAGAGCATGGTCGGGATCATCACGACCGCGCCGTGGAGCAGCGTGACGACCGCGATGATCGCCGCCGCGGTGGCGCCGAAGGTGACCAGCGGTACGGAGCCCTCGTAGGTGCGATCCCGCTTCGCGATGTAGAGCGTCGCGAAGAAGTTGATCACGCCGATCAGCGCTCCGACGGCCACGAAGATGATCCCGAGGTAGAACCACGGGCTCGCCTTGAGCGGCACGTAGGAGGTCATCAGCACGTCGCTCTTGCCCGCGAAGATCGCCGCGTCGACGACGATCGCGCCGACGAGCATCAGCAGGAAGCCCGCCCAGGCCGCGCCCTTCGAGGCGAGCCGCGAGTTGAGCAGCACGGATCCCGCGAAGTAGAGCACCGCGATCTCGAAGTTGAGGATCC
>JBFGGA010000108.1:0-11690 GCA_041579295.1 Myxococcota bacterium
GGCCACGCCGACCGCAACGCCCACGGCCACGCCGACCGCGACGCCCACGGCCACGCCGACGGCGACGCCCACGGCCACGCCGACCGCGACGCCCACGGCCACGCCGACCGCAACGCCCACGGCCACGCCGACCGCAACGCCCACGGCCACGCCGACCGCAACACCCACGGCCACGCCGACCGCAACACCCACGGCCACGCCGACGACGACGCCCACAGCCACGCCGACGGTGACGCCCACCGCGACGCCCACGGCCACGCCCACCGCGACGCCCACGGCCACGCCGACCGCGACGCCCACGGCCACGCCGACCGCAACGCCCACCGCCACGCCGACCGCAACGCCCACCGCCACGCCGACCGCAACGCCCACGGCCACGCCCACCGCGACGCCCACGGCCACGCCCACCGCGACGCCCACGGCCACGCCGACCGCAACGCCCACGGCCACGCCGACCGCAACGCCCACCGCCACGCCAACCGCCACACCCACGGCCACGCCCGCCCCGGCGAGCGAGTGCCGGTGCGTGCCTCACCGGCTGGTGCCGTCAGGAAACCTGGCCGCGCTGGGTCAGACGAATGAACGCGGCCGACGATCCACGCAAATCAAGAAGGTCGGGGTCATCGTGAAGACCGAGGAGCGCACGCGTGGCGCGTGCAAGCCCGGCCGCAGTACCGACACGTTCTCGCTGCGACTTCGCATGGTCGACGACGACGGCGACGTGATCCTCGACGAAACGAAGACGGACCTCACCTGCGATCGCCGGATCCGACAGCAGAAGTTCATGGCGACCTACGAGGTCGAGAACTGCGCGGAATCCGCGGCTCCCGATCGGAATTCGAAGGGAGAGGTCACGATCACCGCGACGACCGAAGACGGCGAGCTGACCGCGAAGCGCACCCTCAAGTGCAACAGGTAGACCCGGCCCGCTTCGCTGTGCCGGCCTAGCGAGCCGAGTCGATCAGCGCGTGCCGAGGCCGACGTGCGCGCGCATCGAACGTGCGCCTGGCTGAGCCGCAGGGGCTCCTAGAAGCGGTACTCGATGCCCCCGCCGATCGTGAAGAGATCGACGCCGCTCACCTCGCCCATCGGCAGCCAATAGCTGGCGCCGACGTTCACCACGAAGTGCTTCGTCGCGTAGAGGTCGACTCCGCCGCCAAAGCGAAAGACGAAGTCGGTGTAATCGCGCGATTGGATGACAGGGCCGATGGTCGGGATGTTGTCAGGGGGTGGCATGGCATTCGGAGTCGTGCCCGCGACTCCGGTCGGGTTGGTCACCTTGGTCTCGATGTGCATCGTCCCACCGCCCACTAGCACGTACGGCTGGTAGCGACCCGTCAGCAGGTATCCCTTGATCTCGGCCCCCACAGCGAAGATGTCGACGTCATCTCCGCCGCTGCCCAGAGGCCCGTTCCATTGGGTGTCGAAGCCGCCGAAATATTCGAGCCAGGCGCCGATCGAATAGCGGGGGTGGCACCGGTAACCCCCGCGACCGTTCACGCTCCAGCTATCGTCCGAGTGCCCCTTGGCCTTGTCGCCGGCGAGAATCGGAATTCCCTTACCCGGTTGATTCGAGAAGATGTCGGCGATGTCGCCAACCGGTCTGTCCGAAAAGTTCTCACCGGCGAAGCCACCACCTGCACCGACGTAGAAGCCCTTCCGAGCAAAGTCATCGCTCGACGATTCTTCTTCCTCCGGGCCGTAGATCACGGTAAGCGTGCACAGGAACGTCGACAGGGCACCCATGCCCAGGGTTCCAACCGCGCCCTTCACCCCATCGGCACGCGCGGGAAGCGCGACGAAACTCGAAACGAGCAAGACGATGGCGATTCGCTTCACGACCAGATGCCTCCTTCGATGTGCCCGTGCCCGTCGCGCGAATGCCGCGATCGACCCCGGATACGCGCCCAGTGCGAACGGCGGTTTTCAGCCTAGCGCCATGGATCGCGCCCCGCCGCACCCGAGGCATCTCGCTGGTCCGCGCCGCTTCGGGAGACGGCGCACAATGTCAAGCCCTGCTCGAGAGCTGAATCGCGGACGCCTTCAGCGTCGAGTCGGGAATCGCGCGGAGCGCGAGACGGGGCTCGAACCCGCGACCCTCAGCTTGGGAAGCTGATGCTCTACCAACTGAGCTACTCGCGCCTGGCCAAAGACTGGCACGGGAGCCTGGGCAAGGCAACCGCCGAGCGCGAGCGGCGCGCAGCGGGGCGGAAGCGCGCGAACGCGCCCGGCGGGCGATCAGTCCTCGACGAGCTCCACCAACAGGTCTTCGGGCTGGTCTTCGTCGCGCTTTGGCGGTCCGGTGGTCGGCATCGCGGGTTGGCCGGCGGACGGTGCGGTCTTGAACATCGACGCTATCTCGGGATCGAGTTCGTCGAGGGTTCGTTGGAGCACCGGATCCGCGGCGGGAGGCGGCGAGCCCGGCAAATTCGGCGCTGACGCACTGGACGAACGCGGATCTCCCGGAGGCGCGTTCGCCTCGGACGCTGCCGGCCCCGCCGCACCGAGCGCGGGAGCACTCGGTGCGTCCGTTGCATCCCTTACCGCCGTCCAACCCAGGTCTCCGTGGGCTCGCTCGACGTCCACGCGGGTCATCTGGCTTCGCCCACAGAGGAAGGCCTCGAAGAGCGCATTGTCCGCCAGGGTGTTCATCAAGCCGGGATAACCGCGCCCGAGCTGGTGGAGCGCTGCCATCGCGTCCGGATTGATGATGCCGGGGTTTCCGCCCGCCTGTTCGAGGCGATGTGCGAGATAACCTGCGGTGGTCTCGAAATCAAGAGGGCCGAGCTCGACCCGTACGTCGACGCGGTGGGTCAGCGAGGGATCGGCGCTGAGCGATTGATCTAGCACCGCCGGGCCTGCGAGCACGAGCGACAGCAATCGCCGGTCTTCGTATTCGAGCTTCAGCAGGCTGCAAACCTCTCCCAACGCTCCGCTCCGCGCGAGGGCGTGCGCGTCGTCGATGATCAAGACGGGCTGACGACCATCCTCGCGCACGATCGCGAGCTGATCGTAGATCTGCGCGATCATGCCCTCGCGCTCCTGCGCCGGATCTTCCACGCCGAGCTGGCACACGAAGCGCTTCAACATCCAGGTCGCATCCGCCGCACCTTCGAGGACCACCATCATGCTGGCTTCGAACACCTCGTCTTCGAGACATTCGAGCAGCCGGCGCACCACCATCGTCTTTCCGGAGCCCGTCTCCCCCGTGAGCACGCACAACCCCTTTCCCTGACGAACCGCCCACTCCAGGCGTTGCAGCGCGCCCTGGTGGGGCCCGCTCGAGAAATACGACCGCAGCAGGGGCTCGTTGCGAAACGGATCGCCGCCGAGCTGAAAATGGTGCAGGTGTTCCACGTCTGCCTACCTCGGGCGAAAGGAATGCGTCTGCTTCTCAGACGAAAGAAATCTTCTTCTTCCGTCGCTTGGGTGTCACCTCTGGGTCCGCCGCGGGCTCGGCAGGTTCGAGGTCTTCGGGTGCGGCCGAGTCCGTCGGCCCAGCGTCTGATGTTTGCGCGGGTGGGAGTGCGGCATCATCTGCATCTTCGAGCTCGGCGACGACGTCGTCGAAGGATTCCCAGACCGGGGCGCCTTGCGCTTCCCCGGCGGGCTCCTCCGCCTCGGGTTCGCCTGCACCGGAGTCATCGAGTTCGCCGAGGAACTCTGCGAAGGTTTCGTATTCCTCGGTATCCGCGCTGCCGTCATCTTGGGATTCGGCCTCTTCGAGCTTTGCGAGCTCGTCGAGGCGCGCCTCGACATCGCCAAAGGTCGGATCGATTTCCCGAATCTCTTCGTACACGGCAGACGCGGAAGCGACGTCTCCGATCGATTCGTGCGATCTCCCCAGGTCGAGCTTGACAGCGAGCAGCGGCTCTCCCGATATCTCCTCACACGAGAGCGCCTCCAGGTAATGGCCGATCGCCTGCTCGGCCTCGCCCATCTCGTGAGCACACAATCCCATCAGGTGGAGGCAGCCGACGCGGCGCTCGGGGGAGCTCATCGCCAATCGAAATTCCGTGACCGCGTCGTTGAGCAGGCCCATCTCGCGGTACGCGATCCCGAGATCGTAATGGGCCTGATGATCCCCTTCGTTGAGCGTTTCGCTGACGCCTTTCTTGAACTCCGCAAAAACGGCCGCGAAGCCGTCCTCCGAGGTATCGCCGCTTTCGGCCGGCCCCAGACCACCGGATGACGAGGCGGAATCCCGATCGAACGATTGGCTCAGCTCTGCGGCCAGATCGAACCCCGGATCCCCGCCATCTTCGCCGGATTCGTCCGCGATTTCGGCCGCCGCGCCCCCGCGATCTGCGCCCGCGTGCTCACCGGGGAGGGTCTCGGCGGCGACATCGAGCGGATGCTCGGTGGTCTTCCGTGGCGCGCGGCTTGCGGCTGCGTCCGCTTCGAGAGCAGTGTCGGGAAGCTCGCCCGTCGCATCGCGCTCGTCTTCGCTCGGCGTATCAACGGCGTCGATTTCCGATCGGAGCGAGCCCTCCGTGGAATCGTCCAACCCCAGGTCGGCGGCCAGGTCGCTCTCCGCACGCGTGGCTTGCGCCGCGACGCCAGCGGCCTCGGGCGCATCCGGCTCGTCTTCGATGGCGACCGATTTCACGTCCTCGAGCGATATCTCCCGCGAACCTTCGTCGTCGAGCGAAGCGCCGTCCAGCTCGACTCGCTCGACGCCCGTCGCGGTGTCTTCTTCGTCGGGAAGATCTCCCTTCCAGTCGGCGAGGTCTGCGCCGATGTCGCTGTCCGCAGGCGCTTCGGAGACGCCCTCCGCGGAATCGTCGGGCTGCACCGCAGACTCCGCGACACCGGCCACCGAGCCGGGCGCCTCGCCGCGTTGCGACGCCAATTCCCCGAGCCGCACCATCGCGTGCGGGTGGTTCGGCACGATCGACAGGATCCGCGCATAGACGGCCTCGGCTTCTTCATGGAGGCCCTGCTCCATGTAGAAGTCGGCCTCCTCGAGATCCTCCGCGATCTTCTCGGGAGAGGCGTCGCCATCGTCGCTGCCCGAAACCGTCAGCGCCTCGCTACCGGTAGTCTCATCCGCGCCGACGGCGGCGTCCGCTTCGTCGTCGGTGGAGCCGCCGATGCTGATTTCCTCCAGATCGCCGTCCGCGATCGAGTCGGACTCCGCGAACGCTTCGTCGGCGCGCGCCGGCCCCAAGGGCTCGTCACCGCCATCCGCCGACCGCTCCACCTGGCTTCCCGCTGGCGGCTCGAGGTCCACTTTCGCGAGCAGGTCTTCGTCCCCGTTTTGCAGGGTAAAGCTCGCATCGTCGACGTCGATCTCGATCTCGAGATCGGCGACCGACACTTCGGCGAGATCGAGCTCCGGGAGATCCGCGCCTTCGATGTCGTCCGGCCCGCCCCCCATCGCCGCATCGTCGAAGCCCCCCGGCATCGACAGATCGCCATCCAGATCGCCGACCGATTCACCCGCCAGATCGTCGGCGATCGGCCCGCTGTCGGCGTCGGGTTCGGGAGCAGCGACGCTCGCAGTCGAGAGGTCGAGGGCTTCCGCGGCCGCCGGGTCGAGCGTCGCGATCCGGCTGCGCAACACCTCTGCGGCATCGCCCTCGCCGGACTCCGCCGCCAACTTGGCCGCGCGGCTCCACATCTCGACGGCTTTCGCCGAATCGTCCCCTTCGGTGAGCGCTTCGCCGAGTTTCTCCAGCGCGAGGCGGTGATCGGGCTCTCGCTGGAGAATGCTCTCGAGGTTTGCGATGGCCTGGCTCCGCTTTCCGTAACGGAGATAGACGCTCGCCTCCGCCAGGAGTTGGCCGGCGTCGATCTCCTCTTCTGCGCCGCCGGTATCACCCAGGGCCACGCCGTCCACCGGCTCGTCGGGAAGCAGAGAGGTCATCTCGTTGGAATCGGAAATCAGATCCAGAGATTCGGAGCTGAAGTCGTTCAGGTCGTCGTGACTCAGCGCTCCGAGATCGGAGTCGTCGTCCGAAACCAGCAGTGATGGATCCGACAAGAGATCTCCGTCGAGCAACGTGGTCTCGTCGCCGACGGAAAGATCATCCAGCAGATCCTCATTTCCGCCCAGATCTTCGCCTTCGTCGATGTAGCCGCTGGACGGATTGGTGGATCCGAGTTCTTCGAGGGGCACGTATCGCTGCAGGATTTCACGAGTCCGCTCCTCGTCACCGCGCTCTCGATACAGCTCCGCCAATTCGCGATACAGGGAGATCAGATCTTCCTCTCGGTTCTGCGCGCGATACACGTCGGCCAGCAGCTCGTATTGCTCCGGAGATCGATCGAGTTCGAGCGCTCGCTTCGCGAGTGGCTCGGCTTGCTGGGCGGAGCCGCGATCGATCAGGTTTCTCGCGTAGAGGATGATCGTCGGGACGCGATCGGGCTCGATCTCGAGGATGCGCTCGAAGAGTTTGGCGGCACCTTCGGTGTCGCCCTGCAGCTCGAGTTCGGCCACGACGGCATCGTATTCCGCGATGGCATCGTGCTTCATACCCTCTTGCTGGAGAAGATCCGCCACCTTGATGCGACTGGTCGTGTTCGAGGGGTCGATGGCCGCCATCTTGCGAAGCAGGCCGAGCGCTTCCTGCTTCTGGCCCGCCTCTCGGAAGGCTTCAGCCGCCGATTCCAGACAGCCGATGGCTTCGGCGGTGAGGCCCATCCGCTGGTAGAGCTCCGCCAGGGGCTCGTAGTGCGCAAACGTGTTCGGCTGTAGATTTTGAATCTGCTTGAAGACCGCTACGGCCCGGGCGTCGAAGCCCTCTTGCATGAACTGATCGGCGACGACCGAGTAGGCTTCGATCGCTTCCGCCACCTGCCCCCAACGCCGATAGGTGTCGCCCATCTCCAGGCGCACCTTGGAGTCGCGCGGATCAAGCTTGAGGAGCTTGCCGAACTCCTTGAGCGCCTTTTCCTTGGCGCCCTTCTGGGCGTGCTTGCGCGCCGCCTCTAGAATCTTTCGCTTGTTCGCCGCCAAAGGCGCCGCCCTGAGGCAAATCCGGATTAGAGGTCAAGTATGCAAATGGGTGGGGTATTCCCCCTCCACTACTACCTATCGGTCGGCGAAGAGCCGTCTTGAGGCTCTCTGGGCGTTCCCCGGCGGCGCAAATCCCACGTCTCTTCGGTGGTTCCGGACGCGCTCGAGTGCGTGTGCTCGCTCTGCGGCGCTCAGCCCTCCCGCTTCCAAGGGCCCGAGGGCGCGCTCGAAGGCCGCCACACAGGCCTCGCGCAGCGCGTCGGGAGCGGCGTTCGCGCCGAGCTCCGAAAGGCTCGTGGCGCCCTCACCGCGGATCGCGGCCGCGCGCCGTGCTTCGCGCGGATCCGGGGTCAGTCGGATCGAACCGTGCTGTAAAATGCCACCCCTGGCGCGACGCTGCGCGCTTCCCACGAGCTTTTGCCCACCCGCGCAGATCTCCCGAGCGGCCGGCCGGGCAAAGCAGTCGAAATCGGCCCGCTCGAGGCCGCCCGCGGTCGTCGCGCGATCGCTCCGGGAGCGCTGGGGGGCGATCTCCCGAGCACCCGGCGGCGGGCTCGCGACACCGGCGACGCCCAGCGCGCCGAGCGCCTCGATCAGGATGTCGGCCACGAAATCGTAGGATGCCAACACGCCGGCGGGGAGTCGATCTTCCCGCGCCGCCACCGCGTAGGTGAGGTCGCTGCCGTGGAGCACCGCGCGTCCGCCCGTGACGCGGCGTACCACCCCGACGCCCGCGCGTTCGCACGCCGCGACCCGCTCGAGATCGAGAACCTGCCCGTAGCCGAGCGATAGCCAGGGGCCCCGCCAGCGGTAGAAGCGAAGCGATGGGCGCCCCGTGTGCACCGCGGCCGCCAACAGCGCCTCGTCGACGCCCATGTTCCAGGCGCCGTGAGACGCTTCGTGAACGATCAGCCGCCAGCGCGACAAGTCGATTCAGGTCTCCAGGTGTTCGAGCAGCGCGTTCAGGCCGAGCCCGTAACCCATCGCGCCAAAGCCGCTGATCACCCCGAGTGCAATGGGAGACACGTAAGAGTGACGTCGGAATTCCTCCCGCGCGAAGATGTTGGAGAGGTGAATCTCGACGATCGGCAGCTCCGTCGCGACCAGAGCGTCGCGCAAGGAGACGCTCGTATGCGTCAAGCCGCCGGGGTTGATCAGGATGCCGTCGGCCCACGATTGCGACTCCTGGATTCGATCCACCAGCGCTCCCTCGTGGTTGGATTGGAAGAATTCCACCTCGGCCCCCCATTCCTTGGCAGCCGAGCTGAGATCGCCGTTGATCTCTTCCAGGGTGGTATCGCCGTAGATGTCGGGCTCTCTGGTGCCGAGCAGGTTGAGGTTGGGCCCGTGGATGACCAGGATCCGCTGCGGTTCAGACATCGCTTGACCTCCAGGCAACGTCCATCCGCCGATCCTCTGGATGGGAGGTCAGATCTCGCGGCGGATTCCCTCGACGTGCCGACGAATGAGATAGCGCGCCTTGCCGAGGTTGCCATCTGGGGTGAGCGCGAGCACCAGAAAAATCTCGTCGTCGATGGGCTCGAAGATCAGCATGAACCCCTTCACCCGTATGATCGTCTCCTCGAGCGGGCCGCCACCCAAGGCATCCGAGGCGCGCCGGATGTCCATCAGCGTGCGTCCGAACTCGACGCCCGCGGTGCCGGCCTCCACCGGCCGGCCGAAATCTCCGGCCGCAGACGCGCCGGAGGAGCGGCCGGATGTGTACTCCTCGATCGGAATTCCGTCATTGCTCATCAACGCAGCGCCGATTCCGCCGCCGCACTCCTCGACGATCGCGCGAAGAATCGCGTCGAAATTCATTGCATCCCTCCCCGGATGTTGCTCAGCCAGCGCTCCAGCCTATCGATCTTCCGCGCATTTCCACTCCCGGTGCGCGCGCTGTCGCGGCTGGCGGATGAATCGACCATTGCACGAATCTGCGAGGCGCGCCGCTCGTCACCCTGCCGCTCGAACAGGTCCGCGACCGTCTTGGTCGCGAAGCTCGAATTCGGCGAGACGAACTCGTCCTCGAGGCCGGCTTCCACCTCTGACACCGCCTGGCGGGCGATCGCATCGGCGTCGATCACCTGATCTCGATCGGTTTCCGCGGCTGCGAAAGCCACGTCGAGCTCACCGTCGCTGACGTCGCCGCCGAAGTCCTCGTCCTCGACCGATGCATCGGACACCTCGACGCCCAGGTAGGCGTCGGCCCAGTCCATGATCGCGCACCGGGCTTCCTCGGCGCGGCCCTGATCCAACAACACGAGCGCCATCACGAGCAGTCCCTCGACGCACTCGGGATGCGCTTCGAGTCCGGAGCGGATCAACTGCTCGGCCTCGTCGATCATCCCCGCACGCCGATGCCCCTCTGCGAGCATCGCGAATTCCGCCCACTTCACCGCTTCACGCACGATCGGATCCCCCCTCCGCCCGTCCGGTCGGACTCCCGCTCGGGCCCGCTCGGCGCCTGGATGCGGGTAGCAGCTCACGCGGGGTCAGCGGGACGGTTTCGGCGCGCCCGATCCCGCGCAGCACCACGAAGCGAAGCTTCGAGTCCGCCATCTTCTTATCGACCCGCAGTGCGTCTAGATAAGCCTTTCGGGGGTGATTCGGCAGCTCGCTCGGCAGCCCGAAGCGGGCGGTCAAGCGGCCGATCCGCTCGGCGGTACCCGCGGGGGAAAGCCCCAGTTGCTCGGACTTCCGCGCCGCCACGAGCATGCCGATCGCCACCGCCTCGCCGTGGAGCAGACCGCGATAGCGGCCGAGCTTCTCGATCGCATGGCCCATCGTGTGGCCGAAGTTCAGAATCTGGCGAAGCCCGGCCTCGCGCTCGTCTTTGGAAACGACTTCGGCCTTGATCGCGCAAGCGCGCACGAGCGTGGGGATCAGCCGCTTCGGATCGAGTTCCATCAGACCTTCGGCATCCCGCTCGAGGCGCGCGAAGAACTCCGCGTCCCAGATCGCCGCGGCCTTGACGACTTCGGCGAATCCGGCGGCCCGATGCCGGACGGGCAGACTGCGGAGCGCCGCGACGTCGATCCAGACCAGACGGGGTTGATAGAAGGCGCCGACGAGGTTCTTGCCCTGGGGGAGGTTGACGGCGACCTTTCCCCCGATGCTCGCGTCGACCATCGCGAGAATCGTCGTCGGAATCTGGATGAAGGGGACGCCTCGCAGATACGAAGCGCTCGCAAAGCCGGCGAGGTCTCCGACCATCCCGCCGCCGAGCGCCACGACCGGGGTCCTGCGATCCGCACCGAAGCGAATCAGCTCGTCCCACAGCTTCGAGAGCTGGCGCGGGTTCTTGCTGGCGTCGCCATCGGGCACCACGACCCGCCGGACCCGAAAGCCCGCCGCGCGCAGCGATCGCCCGACGACGGCGCCGTAGCGGCGGGACACCGGCGGCACCGAGACCACGAAGGCGCGGCTCGATGGTGCGCAGCGCGCGATCTCCTCGCCGACGCCCGCGAGCGTGTCGACGCCCAGCTTGATCGGATAGCTCCGATCGCCCAGCTCGACCTTCAGCGTGCGGGCGACGCGCCCCGCACGCCGTTCATCGCCGCCCAATCGAAACTCCTTTCGCGACGCCGCCCTCGCGAGCCGACCTCTCGGCTTCGAGCCGCTGCAGGATCTCCCGAGCCACGGCTTCGACGCTTCGGCCCTCGGTATCCACCGCGATGGTTGCCGTCTCGTACGCGCTCGCGCGCTCGTCCAGCAGCGCCTCGAGTCGCGCGAGGCGCCCGTCGGGTGGCAGATCGCTCAGCAGCGGCCTTCCCGCGCAGTCGCCGAGTCGATCGAGCAGCGCGCGCGCAGATGCTCTGAGATAGACGACGGTGCCCGCACGCGCGAGCCGCGCGGCCGCGCCTGGCTGGGCGATCGCGCCGCCGCCGAGCGCCACCACGTCGCTGCCGCCGCTGAGGCTCTCGATCAGCTCGCGCTCGCGCTCGCGAAACGCCGGCTCGCCCTCGCTCGCGAAGATCTGCGAGACCGACACGCCGGCCTGGCGCTCGATCTCCAGGTCGGTATCGACGAAGCGCCGCGACAGGGAGTGGGCCAGCAGCGGCCCGACCGCGGACTTGCCCGCGCCCATCATCCCCACCAGCCAGATCGGACGGCATCCCATCGCCCAGACATTACACGACACGGGGGGGCCGAGGCCCCCCCGTGCGATTCGAAACAGGCTGTCAGACGCGAACCGAGCGAGCTGGGATCAGGCGTCGTCCCCTTCCGGCACGACGACCGTCGGCGTGACGAAGACGAGCAGCTCCTTTCGGCTGTCGCTGATCTCGTCGTTCCGGAAGAGCGCCCCGAGCAGCGGAATCTTGTGGAGGTAGGGGACCCGCGACTCGCGCTCCGACTTGTCGATCACGTAGATCCCGCCGAGGACGAGCGTCTGTCCGTCCTTGACCAGCGTCTCCGTCTTCACCTGATTCTTGGCGATGGCCGGCGAGCCGGTGAGCGTGAAGACGCTGTCGTCCGGCGCGTTCCGCTTGACCTGCACCTTCATGATGATGCTCTTGTTCGCCGTGATGTGCGGCGTCACCTCGAGCTTCAGCACGGCATCCACGAACTCGAGCTGTGCGTCGCCGTTCTCGAAGGTCTGGAACGGGATCGACACGCCCTGCTCGATCGATGCCTTGCTGTTGTCGAGCGTGACGACGCGCGGGCTCGAGATCACCTTGCCGTCGCCGTTGACCTCGGCAGCCTGCAGCTGGAGATCGACGTTGAA
>JBFGGA010000109.1:0-11689 GCA_041579295.1 Myxococcota bacterium
GATGAACGGGTGCGTGCGCGCGGAGCGGGACGGGGCGATCGGCTGGCTGATCTTCGACCAGATCGAGCGGCGCAACGCGATCAACGCCGCGATGTGGGATGCGATCCCCGCGGCGGTGGGTGAGCTCGACGCCGATGCTCGGGTGCGCGTGATCGCAATGCGCGGCGCGGGCGACGTCGCGTTCGTATCCGGCGCCGACATCTCCGAGTTCGAAGCGGTTCGCAACGCGGAGCGCGCGGCGGAATACGCGGCGCGCAACGGCCGCGCGTTCGAGGCGCTCGCCGAGCTCGGCAAGCCGCTCCTGGCCCTGATCCACGGCTTCTGCGTGGGCGGGGGCGCCGCGCTCGCGCTCCAGGCGGATCTGCGTTACGCGGCCGACGACGCGCGCTTCGGGATTCCGGCGACCCGGCTCGGCCTGGGCTACGAGGCGGAGGGCATCGAATCGCTGGCCCGGCTGGTGGGCCCGTCGACGGCCGCCGAGATGCTGTTCACCGCGCGCCTCTACGGCGCCGAGGAGGCCCTCCGCGTGGGCCTGGTCAACGCCGTGTTGCCGAAGGCGGAGCTCGAGCCCTTCGTCCGCGACGTGGCCACGACGATCGCCGCGAACGCGCCGCTCAGCGTGCGCAGCGCGAAGCTGGTGCTGCGCGAGCTCGGCCGCCCCGCAGAGCTGCGCGACGTCCGGCGCATCGAGGAATCCATTCGCAGCTGCCTCGCGAGCGCGGATTATCGCGAGGGCGTGCAGGCGTTCCTCGAAAAGCGGCCGCCCCGGTTCAAGGGCGTCTAGCCGCCCGCGCAGTTCCCCGGTGATGGCGCGATGCCCCACACTGGCGGGGGCCCAGTTGCCCACGTGGAGGCTAGAGGTCGCGGCGCAGGCACGCCACCTGCGAGCGCCGGCTCGCGTCGTAAGCGCGCCACTTGGCGTCGGGTACCTCTGCGCGGTCGACCCTTCGAAACCCGTTGCGCTCGAAGAAGGTCGCGACGCGGGGGGAAGTCGTGACCGCGAACGCGAAGCGGCACCCCTCCTCGCCGGCGCGTT
This sequence comes from Myxococcota bacterium, assembly GCA_041579295.1. GTDB lineage: Bacteria > Myxococcota_A > UBA9160 > UBA9160 > SMWR01 > JACZVU01. Next base: position 1,037 of record JBFGGA010000109.1, read on the forward strand.
CCAGCGCAAAGCGGATCAGGTGGCCGCCGATGCCCTCCCCGACGAAGCGCGTGACGGTGTAGAGGGCCGCGATCTCCGCAGCCCCGTCTTCGGGATAGGGGAGCAGGGTGCCGACGCCCGCGAGGTGATCGCCGCCGACGAAGGCCCCGAACGCGCGCTCGAGCACGCGCTCGAGCTGCTCCGGCGTGCGCGGAGCCAGGTACCCCTCGGCGGTGCCGCGCTCGATCAACGCGGCGGCCGCGTCGAAGTCGTCCAGGCCGAGGCCGTGCACGCTCACGTAGCCCTCGCGCGTGAACAGCGTGCCCGAGCCCTCGTATTTGAACAGCTCGTCGGCGATGCCCGAGATCGCGCAGAGGTTCACCGCGGTGACGCCCGCGCTCAACATCGCCTCGACGTGGACGAGCAGCTCGCGCGGCCGGCGGCCCGGCTCGGCGCCCGCGATGCGATCGCGAAGCTCCGCAGCATCGATGAACGAATCGCGCTCGCCATCCGCCCGAAGCAGGCCGCCGGCCGCGTCCACCCAGACCAGCTTGCGGATCCCGAGCGCGACGACGATCTCGCGGCACATCGCGCCGAAGCCGCGCCCGTCTTCGATCGCGACGCCCACCCGCAGCTGATCGCCGAGCCGCCGCCAGACCCGCCCGGGCAACGTGGCGGGATCGCCCGCCCCGAGCGGCTCGCCGCGCGCCAGCGACGCGAGCGCCTCCGCGGCGTCCGAGACGAGGATCACGCGGGTGCGGTTGGCTTCGAGGTCCTTGAGCACCGGCTCGAGGACCGCCCCGTCGCGCAAGAGGTCGCCGGGCACGGCGATCGCGATGGTGCGATCCCGCAGCTCGCTCAGGTAGAAGCCCTTCTCGGTGAAGGGCGAGACGCGGTCGCCGTCAATCGACTCGAAGGCCATGGCGGCGACAGTGTCGCGAATGTTGGTGTATCGTGCCGCGCCGATGGAGTGGCAGGGCTGGCTGACGCTCGCGGTGGTGCTCCTCACCCTCTTCGCGATGGTGAAGGAGCTCGCCGGACCGGACATCGTGATGATGGCCGGCCTGTTCACGCTCGCGGCCTTCGGCGTGCTCACGCCGCGCGAGACCTTCGAGGGCTTCGCGAATCCGGCCCTGGCCGCCGTGGGCGCGCTGTTCATCGTCTCCGCGGCGCTGCGCGAAACCGGCGCGCTGGAGGCGACCGTGGGGCGCCTGATCGACCGCACGCGCAGCGAGCGGGGCGGGCTCGCGCGCATCTGCCCGTCGGTCGCGGCCCTGTCGGCGTTCCTCAACAATGCGCCGATCGTCGCGATGATGACGCCCACCGTGATCGACTGGGCGCGGCGGCGCGGCCTGTCTCCGAGTCGTTTCCTGATCCCGCTCAGCTACTCGTCGATCCTGGGCAGCACGACCACCGTGATCGGCACGAGCACCATCCTCACCGTATCCGGCCTGCTGGACAAGAGCGGCCTCGGGGAGATCGGGTTCTTCGAGCTCGCGCCGGTGGGGGTCGTGATCGCGCTCGCGGGGATCACCTACCTGCTGTTCGGCGCGCCCCACCTGCTGCCCGAGCGCAGCGAGCCCACGGAGATCCTCGGCGATCGCCGCCGCGAGTACACGACCTCGATGATCGTCGAAGAGCAGTGCCCGCTGATCGACCAGAGCGTCGAAGAGGCGGGCCTCCGCCATCTGCCCGGGTTGTTCCTCGTCGAGATCGTTCGCGCGGGCCACGTCATCACGCCCGTCGGCCCGGACGAGCTGATCCGCCCGGGCGACCGACTGGTGTTTGCGGGCGTCGTGTCGACGATCGTCGACCTGCAGCGCATCCGCGGCCTCGTGCCCGCGACCGACGACGCGGACCCCGTGCCCACGCTCCCCGAACACCGACTCGTCGAGGCGGTGATCTCGGCGTCCTCACCGCTGATCAACCAGAGCATCCGCGACGCGGGCTTCCGCAGCGTCTACGACGCCGCGGTCATCGCGGTGCACCGCAACGCCGAGCGCGTCCCGGGCAAGATCGGCGAGATCGTGCTCGAGGCCGGCGACACGCTGCTGCTCCAGGGCGCCCCGGGGTTCCTGCGCGCCCACCGCAACAGCCGCGATTTCTACCTCGTCAGCGAGATCGCCGGAACCGAGACCCCGCGCTACGACCGCGCGGGAATCGCGATCGGAATCCTCGTGCTGATGGTCCTCGCGGCCAGCCTCGGCGCCTATCCGATCTCGATCGCCGCATTCGTCGCAGCCGGTCTGCTGATCCTCACCCGCGCGATCAGCGGCGCCGCCGCGCGGCGCAGCGTCGAGTGGTCGATCCTGATCGTCATCGGCGCGAGCCTCGGAATCGCGTTCGCGATGCAGAAGACCGGAGCCGCGGCCGCCGTGGCGGGCCTGATCGCGTTCGCGGGCGGCTCGATCGGGCCGATCCCGGCGCTGATCGTCGTCTACCTGACGACGCTGCTGATGGCCGAGACGCTGCACCACAACGCCGCCGTCGCGCTGATGTTTCCGATCGCGGTCGAAGCCGCGAATCTCGTCGGCGCGGATCCGCGCGGCTTCGTGATGGCGGTCGCGATCGGAGGCTGCTGCGCGTTCGCCTCCCCGGTCGCCTACCAGACCCACCTGATCGTCTACGGCCCGGGCGGCTACCGCTTCACCGACTTCGTGCGCGTCGGCATTCCGCTCGATGTCGTCTGCGCGGCGATCGCGATCGCGCTGATCCCCGTGATCTGGCCGTTCTGATCCGGCCAGCGGCTCGACGCCGGGCTGCCCGCGACCTGCACGGCCGCCGAGCGCGGCGGATCTGCATCTCCCCGGGGGGAACAGGCGCTCTTCGCTGCGAAACGACCGCGAGCCGGGATCCAGGGGGGACGAGGTCTCGCGTGGATCGGGTCGCGCCGGAGCTTCGAAGCGCGCGGCGCCCCGCTCCGCGACGCCCCTTCTGATTGACACGGAGTCGGCCGATAACTCAGAATGTGGGTGATATTAACTACATGGTTGCTCGAATCGTGGCCAAACGACCCCTCCGACGAATGGGAGACCGCACCCCGTCGGAAGATTTCGCGATTTCTGCTGGCATTCTGGGCTTCGAAGGTCCAACATATTGGGTCGATTGGTTGCCCCCCAGACAACCCGCAGCTGGCGTCGGCCGAGTGGGATCCGTTCGCCTCGCGTCGGACGTACCCAATTCAGCGGAGCTGTATCGCTTCTTCGAACGCGCGAACCGGGCCGCCGCAGTAGGCGCTGAGTTGCGCTGAAAATTGAAACCGGAACGCCCCGAGCGGTATCCGACCTTCGGGTCGGATTGCATCGGAGAGTCGAGGGTAGATCGGTGAAACCGCAGGACAAGAAGGCCAAGGGATCGAAGGCGGCGAGCCGCGCGCCCAGCGAGCGCGCGCGCGCGGCCGCGGAGAAGCCCGTCGAGAAGACCGGCGCGATGCGCGCGGTCTCCGCGGACGAGCTCGATCCCGGTCGGGAGCGGCGCCCGCTCGAATCCTACTTCCAGGAGATCGGCGGCACGCGGACGCTCCGACGCGAAGAAGAGGTGATCCTCGCCAAGGAGCTCGAGGCCGCCACCGTCGAGCTGCGCGAGGCCCTCTACGCCATCCCGTGCTCGGCGCGCCACGTCGTCAAGCGCTGGGACGCGTTGCGCGCGCTCTCGCACACGGGCGCCAAGCTCTCCGAATCGGTGGGCGACGAGGAGACCGGTGAGATCGCCAGCCGCGTCGAGCGCGCCGTCAAGCGGCTGCGCACGCTGCTCGCACAGCGCGACGCCCCGGTGGCTCGAGGCAAGAACCGCGAGAAGGAAATCGCGAAGATCGACGCCAAGATCCTCAAGGAGCTCAAGGGCGCGCACCTCTCGCTCGTGCTGCTCTCGGAGCTGCGGCAGAAGGTGCTCAAGCTCTCCAAGGAGCTGAAGCGCACGCGACGCGGCACCAAGAAATTCAAGGAGCTCGAAGCCGAGGCCGGCGTGCCGAAGGCGCAGCTGTTCGAGCTCGCGGCGCGGGTCGAAGACGCCCACGAGCGCATGACCGCCGAGAAGAACCGCTTCATCGAGCACAACCTCAAGCTCGTGGTCGCGATCGCGAAGGACTACCGCAACCTCGGGCTCTCGTTCCCGGATCTGATCCAGGAGGGCAACCTCGGCCTGATCCGCGCGGTGGAGAAGTTCGACCACCGCCGGGGCTTCAAGTTCTCGACCTACGCGGTCTGGTGGATTCGACAGGCGCTGGTCCGCGCGATCCAGAACCACTCGCGCACCATCCGCCTGCCCTCGCACGTGCACGACCGGCTGCAGCGCAGCCAGCGCGTGCGCGCGGAGCTGACCGGCAAGCTCGGCCGCGATCCGACGGCCGCGGAGCTCGCGCCGGAGCTCGGCACGGACACGGGCGCGATCGAGGCGCTGGATCTGCTCTCGCGCGAGGCGATCTCGCTGGAATCGTCGGTCGCGGGCACCGAGAAGCGGCTCGAGGACTTCGTCGCCGACCCGTTCTCGCAGGCCCCGGACCACGGCCTCGACGGCGAGCGGATGCGCTCGGGCGTGGGCTTCCTGATCGGCGTGCTGACCGCGCGCGAGCAGCTGATCCTGCGCCTGCGCTACGGGCTCGGCCGCGAGGAGGAGCACACCCTCGAGCAGATCGGGCAGTCGCTCGGCCTCTCGCGCGAGCGGGTGCGCCAGCTCGAGGCCCGCGCGCTCAAGAAGCTGCGCGAGACGATGCCCGCGCAGAGCCTGCATCCCATCCTCGAGCCGTAGACGCGCAGTCCGAACGGCGGTGCGAACGCGAACCCGAGGGATCCACCCACCGGGCGTGAAACCCGAACGGCCGGGCGGCGCCGCACGCGAGCCCAATGGATTCGCCCGCTCGCAGCGCGACAGCCGCACCGACGTCGCGAACGAGCGCGCTAGATTGGGCGGGACACCATGATCGGCGCGCTCGTATTCGACTTCGACGGCTTGATCCTCGACACCGAGACCAGCGGCTACGAGGCCTGGCGGAAGATCTACGCGGAGCACGACCAGGTGCTGCCGCGCGACCGCTGGCTGAAGCGGATCGGCACCGACGGCTCCGGCTTCGACCCGATGGCGGAGCTGCGCGCGCGGGTCGGCGAGGACCTCGACGAGGAGCGGGTCCGGAGCCGGCGCATGGCGTTCCACCGGGCCCACATCGCAGGGCTCGAGCAGATGCCCGGCGTGCGCGGGTGTCTGGAGTACGCGCGCGCGCAGTCGATCGGCACCGGAATCGCCTCGAGCTCACCGGGCAGTTGGGTAAACGGCCACCTCGAACGCCTGGGGCTGCGCCACTTCTTCGACGAGGTCGTCACCGTCGAGCACGTCGACGCCGCGAAGCCCGCGCCGGACCTCTACCTGCGCGCCACCGAGCGGCTCGGGGTGGACCCCGGCGACGCGATCGCGGTGGAGGACTCGCCCAACGGCGTGCAGTCCGCGAAGGCCGCGGGCCTCTACTGCGTCGCGGTGCCCGGGCCGATGACGCGCACGCTCAGCTTCGCGGACGCGGACGCGGTGTTGCCGTCGCTGGACGCGCGCCCGGTGGACGAGTGGATCGCGCGCGCCGCACGGTCGCGCGCTGCTCGTCGGGGGACCGGGCGGCGCGCTCGCTACGAGGGACGCGGCACGGCGTAGACGAGCAGCGAGAAGCCCCCCAGGAAGCGGACCGTCAAGTCCTTGCTGAGCGCGAACAGCGCCTTGCGCGGCAGCCGCAGCAGGCGCGCCTTCGCGCTCGTGGGGCGATCGACACCGTTTGGCGTGTAGAACCAGGCTCGGACCTCGAAGCCGCAATCCTCCAGGATCGCGAGAGCCGTGTCCTTCGAGTAGTAGTGGATGTGGCCGACCGCGGAGCGAACCTTCAGGATCGGCGCCGAGCGGGCCACCATCTGAACGTTCATGTCGAGGGGGATGTGGAAGATGAATCCGGCGCCGCGGGAACGCAGGCCCCGCAGAAAGGCAAAGGTGTCCTCGATGTGCTCCAGGACATCGATGCAGAGCACGATGTCGTAGGGCGGCGTCTGCGCGGTCGCAAAGTCGGCATTGTAGAACTGGACCCGATCCGAGGCCTTCTCGCAGCAGAGCGCAAACCCCTGCGGGCTGATCTCGAACCCGTCGATCCGCGCGGAGGGGTAATGCGCGGCGAGTCGTGTCGCGATCTCGCCGGCCCCGCATCCCACCTCGGCGATGCGTCCCGCGGCGAGCCTCTCTGATTCGATCATGCGGCGGATCTGCTCGGCCTTCCAGGGCGAGTCCTCCACATGGAACGTGGGGTTCTTCGCCTGGTACTCGCCACTGAGGTACTGGTCGACACCCGCCATGCGCGAAGCATGCCGAACGTCGGATGGTTCGCAAAGCGCTCCACCGCGCTGACAGGCCTGGGCGCGCCCGCGAGGAGTACCGGGGCTGGGTCGAGCTTCTCGCCCTGGAAGCATGCGCTGGCGATTGCGGTCGGGTCGCTGCCCCCGCGCGTACGTGTGGACCCGCGCCGACGAGGAGCGGCGTTCACAGGATGGGTCACGGCGCGCCGACGCGTTCAGCGCATCCGCTTCGATTTCGGGTACTTGCCCGCTGCGCGGGAGGTCGACACGCTCGGCACGGGAATTGCTCCGTCGAATCTTCGGTCCCAGCACCCCGCTCTGGAGAGATCGCGACGCAACCGGATGGTCCGGGGAGTCGCGGCTTCTTTTCGCGCACCTGCGGGTGCCAACCGAGGACAACGATGACAAGGATTGGCAGCAAACGGATTGCTCGGGGCTTCGGGCTCCTCTCGCTTCTATTCGCTCCGCAGCTCGCGGCGGCTTCGATCTGGTCCGTCCAAGCGGACTGCGGCGATGGCGACTGGACGGTGGAAGTCCAGCTCGCCGGCTTCGGAGCGTTGGACGCGTCGTGCGTCGACGGCGCCGAGGCACACGTCGAGGTCGACGTGGGAGATCTCGTCGTGACCCAGGGCAGCATCGAGGCGACGTCCTCGTCCGGCGCGACATGCCGCAGCGCTGCCTTCGGCGACTCCAAGTTCAAGCTCGAGTGTGCCCACAAGTCCGAGGACGGCGACGGGTTCGAGCTGGAGGAGGAGGTCGAGGTGGAGGTCGAGGCCGAAGAAGACGAGGGAGACGAGAGAGACGAGGACGAATAGATCGAAGGCTCATGGGCTGCACCGCTCCTCGGTGCAGCCCGCTTCCCTCTAAAGCTGGCGGCGGCTACTCAGCACCGGGATCTGTGTCGGAGAGCCGAGAAGGCGGGAGGGGGGAGGGAGCGGCGGCGGCGGCGAGCTGCTCGGCGAAGGTCGCGGGGTCGGCGGTCGGAAAGCCGCACACGAAGTTCTCACACAGGTACGCGGTGGTCCGGCCGTTGCGCGCGATGCGATCCTGGAGCAGCGGGTTGAGCTCCGCGTGGCCCTCGAGCCGATCGTCCTCGGGCGCGGCCACCAGCACGCGATTGGGGAAGAACGTCGACCTCACCGGCGCGAGCATCGCGTCGAGCCCCGCCCCGTCGGGCGGCGTGATGAAGACGATCTCGACGCGCTTGCTCAGGTAGAAATCGAGCGCGAGCAGCATCTCCGAGACCGCGGTCGGCTCGCGGTCCATCAGCTCGCTGAAGGCCGAGAAGATCGGGATCACCGCGTCGCTGTACCGGTGATCGCCCGTGAGCTCCGCGAGCCGCAGCAGGTTGAGGGCCGCGACCGAGTTGCCCGACGGCAGCGCGCCGTCCCGGCTCGGCTTCTCGCGAACCAGCAGCGCATCTGCGCCGGCCGCGGTCTGGAAGTAGCCGCCCCCGAGCTCGTCGAGGTAGTGGGCGTCGAGCGTCGCCTGCAGCGCGATCGCCGCGCGCAGCCAGCGCGGCTGGCTGTCGACCTCGTAGAGGTCGAGCAGGCCCGCGATCAGGAACGCGTAGTCTTCGAGGAACGCGGGGCCCTCGGCGCGGCCTCCCAGATGGACGCGCCGCAGCGCGCCGTCCGCCGACTGCATCTCGTCGAGGATGAAAGCCGCCGCGCGCGCCGCCGCCTGCACGTAGCGCGGCTCGCCGAAGACCAGCCCGGCCCGCGCAAACGCGCCGATCGCGAGCCCGTTCCACGAGGCGATGATCTTCTCGTCGCGCAGCGGCGGGGGTCGCCGGCTTCGGGCCTCGTAGAGCAGCGGGCGCGCGCGGGCCAGCGCCGCGTCGAGCGCCGCCTCCGAGATCGCGAGCTCCTCGGCCACCTGCGCGCGGCTGCGCCAGGTGTGCAGGATGTTTCGGCCCTCGAAGTTCCCGTTGGGCGTCACGCCGTAGTGGGCGCTGACGATCCGGGCCAGCTCGGCGCCGACCGCGGCCTCGATCTCGGCCGGCGTCCAGGTGTAGAACCAGCCCTCCTCGGCCTCGCCGCTGTCGCTCGTGCTGTCCGCATCCGTGGCGGAGTGGAAGGCGCCGTCGCTGGAGGTCATCTCCCGCGCGAGGTATTCGAGGGTCGAGCGGCTCACGGCCGCAAAGTCTTCGCGCCCGGTCAGCTGCGCGGCTTCGAGATAGATGACCGCGAGCTGCGCGTTGTCGTAGAGCATCTTCTCGAAGTGCGGGACGAGCCAGCGGTTGTCGGTCGCGTAGCGGTGGAATCCGCCCCCGATCTGGTCGTGGATCCCGCCCGCCGCCATCTTCTCGAGCGCCAGGGTCGCGAGCGTCAACGCATCCTTCTCGCCGGTGCGCCGGTGGTGGCGCAGCAGGAAGCGCAGCGGGACCGAGGACGGAAACTTCGTGTTGCCGCGCACGCCGCCCCATTGGCGGTCCGCGGCGCGCGCGGTCAGCGCGAACGCCAGCTGGAAGACCGACGCCTCGGGGATCCGCGATTGCAGCGCCGACTGACCCGCGAGCTGCAGCTCGACGGCGCGGGTGACCTGCTTCGAGAGCGTCGCGATCTTCGCGCGCTCGTTCGCGTAGGCCTCGTTGACCTTGCGCAGCACGTCGAGGAAGCCCGGGCGCCCGTCGGCCGGGTGGGGCGGGAAGTAGGTGCCGCCGAAGAACGCCTCGCGATCCGGCGTCAACCAGACGCTCAGCGGCCAGCCGCCGCTCTTGCCCAGCGCCAGCACGGCCGCCATGTAGACCGCGTCGATGTCCGGGCGCGCCTCGCGGTCGACCTTGATCGAGACGAAGTGCTCGTTGAGGTAGGAGGCCACGGCCACGCTGTCGAACGACTCCTCCTCCATCACGTGGCACCAGTGGCAGGTCGAGTAGCCGATGCTCAGGAACACGGGCCGACCCAGGCGCGCGGCGGCCGCGAAGGCCTCGTCGCCCCAGGGATACCAGTCGACGGGGTTGTGGGCGTGCTGCTGGAGGTAGGGGCTCGCCTCGAGCAGCAGGCGATTGGAGTACATCGGCGAGCCGTCGGGATGCAGGTTGCGCGTGCGCGGCCGGTAGTCGGCGGGCCGCGACGCGAGCGCCGACGCGAGCTTCGCGCGCGTCGCGGGCGCCAGCGGCGGCGCGCTCGGGAGCGCCTCGGGAACGCGCGCGAGCGCTTCGGGCGAGGGTTGCGCGGCCGGTCCGCGCGGCGGTTGTGCGGCCTTTTCCGCGGCAGGTTGCGCGGTCTGCGCGGGTACCGGTTGTGCGACCTGCGCGGGCGACGGCTGCGCGGCCTGCGCGGGTGCCGCCAACAGGCCCGCGAGCACGACGGCGAGCCCGAGCGCCCAGACGTAGTAGGCGAAGTAGTGGAAGCCGCGCGTCTGCAGCAGGCGCACGAAGAGCCAGATCGCGGCGATCCCGAAGACGAGCGCGGACGCGCCCGCGATCGCTAGCGGCGCGAGCACGCCCGCGGGCGCCGCACCGAGCTCCGGCAGCGCGCGCAGCGCCGCGGCCGAGATCGAGATGACGCTCATCAGGAACGAGAACTCGGCCGCGGCGACGGGCGCCACGCCGAGCGCGAGCGCGGCGGCGACCGTCGCGCCGCTGCGCGAGATCCCCGGCACGATCGCGAGCGCCTGCGCGCAGCCGATCAGCAGCGCGGCTCCCCAGCCGGGCGCCGCGAGCTTCGCGGCCGGAGCGGTCGCGCGCGTGCTCCAGAGGATCAATCCCGTGACCAGGAAGCCGACACCCGCGACCGCCGGCAGCTCGAACAGGCCGTCTAGGAAATCGCCCGCGATCAGCACCAGCGCGACGGCGGGCAGCGTCGCGACGCCGAGCTTGAGCCCGTAGCCGAGCGCGGCCGAATCGCCGCGCAGCGCGCCCGCGATCAGCGCGCCCACGCGCCGCCGGTAGAAGACCAATACCGACGCCAGCGTGGCGACGTGGACGACGATCTCGACCAGAATGCCCTGCTGCTCGGCGGCGAGCAGCGTCTGCAGCACCACGAGGTGGCCGGAGCTCGAGACGGGCAGGAACTCGGTCAGCCCCTGGATCAGCCCCAGGATGAACGCCTCCAGATCCGTCAAGCTGCCTCCGGCTGGGGAAATCTCCGACGTCCCCTGGCGGCGTCGCGCGACCCGGTTGCGGCATCGCGCTGCGAGCCGGCCGTCTCGGGTTGCGTGCCAATCGGCGAGCGGGGAATGGGCCGAATCGCGCCCCCATCGCGAACACCGGCGGCGATCCTATCGAATGCGCTCGGCCCGAGGTAGACACCGCGCGCGAGCGCCGGCCGCGAGCGCCCGGTCGCGGGCGCCGGGCGGCGGGCGCGGGGCCCAGGCCACCGGTGAGCGCGCTTCGTTTGTGGTAGAAACA
>JBFGGA010000110.1:0-11675 GCA_041579295.1 Myxococcota bacterium
CGCGTAGCCCACGGAGAGTCCGCCGAGGAAGATCCCGAGCACCGACGCGGTCGCCTCGCTGTGGCTGCCGAGCAGCGTCGCGAGGTACTTCTGCCACGCCACCTCGTAGACCAGCCCGGTAAATCCGGTCAGCACCGTGAGGGCGAGTACCAGTCCGCGCGTCATCCGAGAAGGCCTCCGAACCCCGATCAACGGCAGGCAACTAGGCGCGCTTGAGGGCTATTTCCGGTGGACAAATCGCCTGTCCGGAGCGTCGATCGCGCGCCACCCGGCGGCGGGCGAGCGCTCTCTCGGCAGTCGCGTACTTTCCCACCCCGGAGAAATTGCGCGGAGTCGAGGGTGGCCGCGGACGAACGACCGGAATCGCGAGAAGCGGAGCGGCTGGAACGCGCGGAGACCGAAGCAGGCGCCGGCGCCGAAGCGCGCGCCGAGACCGATGCGGACGGCGAGGCCGAAGCGCGCGCGGGCGCGGCGGCTCGCCGCGGAGTCGACCCCGCGTGGATCCTCTGGCCGCTGCTCGCGCTGCTCTACTTCGCGCTGCGCGCGAACCTCTTCTCGATTCCGCTCGACCGCGACGAGGGGATGTTCGGCTACGGCGGCTGGTCGATCCTCCAAGGCGGCGTCCCGTACCGCGACTTCTTCGACATCAAGCCGCCGGGCGTCTTCTTCGTCAACGCGCTCGGCCTCGCGCTCTTCCCGGCCACGCCCGCGGGCGTCCACACCTTCCTCCACCTCTACAACTTCCTGACGGCGATCGCGCTGTTCTTCGTCGCGCGCGAGCTGCTCGAGAGCCGGCCGGCCGGATACTGGACGGCCTTCGTCTACGCGGTGTTCAGCTCGCTGCCCACCCTCCAGGGATCCACCGCATCCACGGAGCTGTTCATGGCGCTCCCGCTCTCGCTGTGCGTGCTCGCGACACAGCGCGGCGCAGCGCGCAATCAAGTCTGCAGCTCCGCGCTCGGCGGCGTCGCGGGCGCGCTCGCGTTCTGGATCAAGGCGACCGCGGCGAGCATGGTGCTCTTCGCGTTCGCGTTCTGGATCGCGTCGCTGCTTCGCTCCCCGGTCGCGCGCCGCGAAGCGCGTCGGTTGGCGCTGAGACACGCCGCGGCCTGGGTCGGCGGCTTCGTCGCCTTGACGGCCGTCACGGCCGCGTACTTCGCCTGGCACGGCGCCTTCGACGAGTTCGTCTACTGGAGCTTCGTCGAGAGCTTCGCCTACAGCCGGGAGCGCAGCGTCGGCGAGAACCTGCCCTACCTCGCGTTTCGCCTGTCCGCGATCTTCGAGGGCAGCTGGCCCGTCGCGATCGCGGGCGCCGTCGGGATCGTCGCGCTCGCGGCGAAGCGCAGCGCGGCGGGATGGTTCGCGATCGGCTTGCTGGCCTGCTCGCTGCTCGCGCTGCTGCCGGGGTTCGCCTACCGCCACTACTTCGCGCAGCTGGCGCCGGCCGTTGCGCTCGCGGGCGGACTCGGACTCGAGCGCTGCCTGGCCTTCGTGCGCGGGCGCGGCGCGAAGCTCGCCGCGAGCGCGCTCGCGATCGCCGCCGTCGGCGGCGCGCCGCTGATCGCGCACCCGGAGTACTACCACGAGCTCGGCCCGGACGACCTCGCCAGAAGGTCCTACGGCTGGAACCCGTTCCCGGAATCGCTCGACGTGGCGGCCTTCATCCGCGCGCGCAGCGCGGAGAGCGACCGCGTGCTCGTCTTCGGCTCGGAGCCGCAGATCCTGCTCTACACGGGGCGTGTGAGCGCCACCGCGTTCGCGATCACCTACCCGCTGATGCGCGCCTACCCGAGGTACATGGAGTTCCAGCGCACGGCCTGGCGCGAAATCGAAGCCGAGCTCCCGCGCTACGTCGTGTACGTCTACCACGCGAACTCCTTCCTGCACGACGGCAAGGCGGAGCTCTGGATCCGCGCGCAGCTGGACGCGCTGCTCCGGCAGCGCTACGCGCTCGAGGCGATCATGCCGATCGCGCAACCCACGGGAAAGATCTACTTCGGCGACGCGCTCGCGGCGTACTGGCCTAAGGTGAAGGATCGGCGCAGGCGCCATCTCTTCGTCTATCGCCTGGTGGATTGAGCGCGGAGCCGAGCCCGTCAGTCCGCGCGCGGCCCGTCCGAAGCGCCCTCGAGCTCGCGCTCGACGCCCTCGATGCGCGCGATGCCGCGACGCGCCTCCTGGTGGTCGGGATCGACCTCGAGCGTGTTGCGGTAGTGGACGATCGCCTCGCGATGGCGCCCTTCGTTCTCGAGCGCGCGGCCCATCAGGAAGTGCCCAGCGGGGCTGCGCGGCACGAGCTCGATCATCGCCTCGTAGTGGCGCTTCGCGCCCGCGCGATCCCCGCGCTGCCAGAGCAGCCGCGCGAGCGCCTGATGGGCCGTGTAGTGGCCGGGCCGCACCGCGAGCGCCGCCTTCAGGTGCTCTTCGGCCTCTTCGTCGCGGTCCAGCTTCATCAGCCCGCGCGCGCGCGCGATGTGGGCGCGGTAGGCGTCGGGCTTGAGCGGGAACACCCGCGCGTAGACGTCGACGGCCTCCTCGGTGCGCCCGTTGCGCAGCAGGTAGCGCCCGAGGTTGGTGTGGGCCATCCACGATTCCGGGTGCTTGGCGATGGTGTCGCGCCAGAGCGTCTCCTCGGTCTCGTAGATGTGGCACTGCTTCCAGGTGAGCACCCCGAGCGCGACGAGCACGAGCGCCGCCGCGCCCGCGCGCGCGGGCGCGCCCAGGTGCGCGCGCTCGCGCAGCAGCCAGGTGGAGCCAGCAGCGAACAGCGCGATCGGCCCGATGCTCGCCACGTATTGGTAGTGGTCCGCCACGTAGGTGTACCAGAAGGTGAACAGCGGGATGAAGCCGAGCACGGGCGAGAGCGTCGCGACGAAGAAGATCGCCGCGGCGAGCGGCGCGTTGCCGAGCGCGCCGCGCCAGCGCCAGAGCGCCCAGAGCAGCAGCGCGCCCGCGAGCGCCCAGCCGTACTGGAGTGGATCGCCCGGATCGATCGCGAACTTCGGGTAGCTGAAGGTGAGCTCGGTGGGCCAGAGCAGCTTGCCGAGGTAGAACCAGCACGCGCGCGTGGCGACCAGGAACGACTCGACGAGCGAGATCTCGAAGCGCTCGCCGACCGTGCCGATCTCGGTGCGCTCCCAGTGGACGACGAACAGCCCCAGCCCGACGCCGAACGCGAGGAACGGCAACACCTGGGCGACGCGGCGCCGATCGATCGCGTGCCCGCGCAGCCAGAGCACGAGCAGCTGCGCGGCGGGCAGCGTGCAGGCCGTGGCCTTGCTCGCGAGCGCGAGCAGATAGCCGACGAGCGAGGCCATATACCAGGCCAGCGCGCCCGCGCGGCGGCGCCCGGTGGATGCGCCGCGCGGCTCGGCGAAGCGCAGCCACGCGAGCAGCGAGGCGAGTGAGAAGAACAGCGACATCACATTCTTGCGCTCGGTGACCCACGCGACCGACTCCACCTGCACCGGGTGCAGCGCGAAGATGGCGGCCGCGAACCACGCGCCGGCGAACGAGAGCCGCCGCAGCAACCGCCAGAGCAGCAGCGCGCTCGCGGCGTGGATCAGCACGTTGACCAGGTGGTAGCCGAACGGGTCGAGGCCCCAGAGCGCACGCTCGATCCGAAAGGCCGTGTAGACGAGCGGGAAGTACTGCGACTGCGCGTCCCGCGACAGCCAGATGCGCGCGAGACCGTCCTCCTCGACGAGCAGCGGGTTGTCGATCACGTAGACGTCATCGTCCCAGATGAACCCCGCGCGCAGCGCGGGCGCGTACGCGGCGACGACCAGCCCCACTAGCAGCGCAGCGAGCAGAATGGTCTTCGCTCCGGGTCGACCGAAGAGACCTTCAGGCATTCCGCGCTGCGCTCCGCTTCATCTCGACTCCGCGCGGCGACGCGTCGCCCGACGCTCTCCGCGCGATCCGAGGTCCCGTTTCCGTCCGGGGCGAAACGCTAGCACCGACTCGTGCACAGGATCTGGGTGTCGCGGTCGCAGTTGGCCACCTCGATCCTCCCCTGCTCCTTCCACCAGGCGACATCTTCCTTGGCCCAGTCTCGGATCACGCGGCACTCGCGCGCCGAGTAGCCCCATCCCCGGCAGATCTCCATGTCGATCTTTGCCGACGCCTTGAGGAAGTTGGTCCCGCACTTGTCGATTGCCCTGACCACCAGCTTGCACCCCTGCGCGACCGCCTTGCAGGCCCTCAAGCAGTATTTCTCGGGAAGGGTGTCCAGGATCTCGAAGGGGTCGCCCTCCGATACGTATCCCGGGCCGACGCAGGTGAGGATTGCAACATCGATCGGAGTCGGCTCCTGGGCGGTTGCCGGTGAAGCCAGCATCAGCAGCAGGGCGATGGACGCGATTTTCAGGCTCATTTCGGTGCCTCCTTGTGGCCCCCATCGCACCCGCACGAAGCTGAAGTGTGTACGACGTTTACACCGACACTATCGGACATGCCAACTTTTATTTGCGAGGGAATCTGCTGCTGTATCTGTCAATCACGGCACCAAGCCGTTTCATATCAGGAAACATTGGTTACAGGCCAACGCGTCCGGCGCAATGCAGCCAAAGCTCGCCTTCCAAGCCGCGCACGCACGGCTTTCAGCCCGACGAGTTCTGGTCTTGATTCCGCAGCAGAAATCGAGACGGCACCCAAGCTCCGGCTCCGCTCTCGCTGGACGCCGCACGCTCCACACTGCTGAGCGGCCGGGACCTGCGCGAGATCCCGGGGCATCGGCCAAGACAGCAGATGTTCTATCGACCGATTGAACGTACCTGGGATTCCGTCGAGCGGCGAGCCTGTCTGGGTCAGGCTCCTAATTGCACTGAAGCGTGAGTCGCCTCGTTCCTTCGCAGAGATCGTTGTTGTGATCGGTTCCCCAGAACGTCGCGACGAAGGTGACGAATCCCCCATCGCAGCGCGGAATGCGCATATTGAGTCGGTCACCCTTTCCACCCTTGCCCACGCCGAGCGTGATCGGGAACGCCGTCTTGGTATCCATGACGCCAGTGGCGTCTTCCGCCTCGATCACGAGCGTGGTTACGATGGTCGTGCCGGCGAGGGCCGTACCCTTGCGGATTCGAGCCTTGGCGCTGACGTCTTTCGACTGGTTCGCACCCGCCGACACCGTCTTCCCACCAGCGCGCAGCGCGTTGACTTCGATCTCCATGTCGACGGGAGTCCCGGCGCCGTCGTCGCATCTCACGACTTCGCCCGTATCGTTGACGATGAATGCGCTGTTGAACGTGGTCGTGGCGCTGACGTTGCCACCGGCGCCATCCAGGATGCCGTCGGTACCACCGGGGCCGTCCACGCCAACTCTGATCTCGGAGCTGCCGTTGACGAGCACGTCCTTGTGAAACGTGACCGTTCCGAGATAGGCGCTCGCTCCGGGCGGCAGCCCGATGCCATTGCCGAGTGGCGGCGCGGCCGCGGCGTTGATGTTGTCGATGTACGGATTCTGTAGGGTCGTCAAGCCGACCGTGATCGGCAGGTAGACGAAAGGCTGCGTAGTCGTCAAGCTCCGGAAGTCCACCACGCCGAGCTTGGGCAGCGCGTCCTCGTAGTTGACGCTCACGCCGGCACCGATGCTGCCCGCGGGCCCCGCGGTGAGGATCACGCCCAGCGTGATGTTGTCCGTTACCAGCACGGAGCGGATCGCCGTGCCGCCGTCGTAGCTCCTGGGGTCCGGCAGGCAGTTCCGGTTGGCGGGCATGAGGCAGACCGGATTGCCCATCAGGTTCGTCGCCGAGACGTCGATCCAGATCAAATCGACGGTGGCGCTCGCGTTGGCTCCGCTCGCGAATCCCACCGCTGCTGCCGCAAACGTGAGAAGGAAAAACAAGACGGGTCGCCGCATGATCTCATTCCTCCGCCCCACCGCGGCTCAGTATGCAACCGATCGCAATCCGGAGTCAACCCATCTCGAGTGCGGCGAAATGCCGAGCAGCCCCCGACGAGCCGCAGCTCACGAGACCTGGAAATCGCCCCCCGATCGGGCCTCTATCGGATTATATGCGCATCGACAGAATCTTGAGTGATCGGTGCTGTCCGAAAGACACTGCGAGGCTCATCGGGTCCGCCTCGCGAGACTAGACCGTTGCAAGATCCCGGGCAGTCGAGCCTCTCGCTCGGAAGCCGAGGAGATGGCGAAGGAGAATGCAGATACCGAGACGGAGACAACCGAAGGGAGTCGCACGTGAGCGATCGCTCGTTGCTCACCGATCGTTCGAGTGACAGCGATGGAGCTGAACGCGCGAGGCAGTCGGATGGGACCGGTTGGAGAGGCCCTCGAAAGGGAACCCTCGGGCGCTTGACGGTGGGCCCTCCAGGACTCGAACCTGGGACCGTCCGGTTATGAGCCGGTTGCTCTGACCAACTGAGCTAAGGGCCCCCGCGCGAAGCCTAGCAGCGCGCGGGCGAAACGGATCCATCCTGGATGGCGCCGCGCTGGCTCGCGCGAGGCGGTTGCGACACAATGGCAACCGCTCGCCGCTGCGAGATCGGCGGGGGCGCCGTCGCGTGGCGAGGCGAAGCCCGGGGCCTGGAGGGTGACGTTCGAGCGGCTCGCTGCGCCTGGCCTTCGCCCGGGGCGACGCCCGCGATGCGCGGGAGCGCGCGCTCGATGCGCCCTCGGGGCGAGTCACGAGAGGAGCGAAATGCATGTGGAAGCAGCGATCCAAAGAGATGGCCCGCTGGCTCCTCGCGCTGCTGTTTCTGGTATTGACGGGGCGGCCGGCGATGGCGGGTGACGACGGGGGCAGCCGTTACACCGGGAAGATCTTCGCGAGCCGCAGTCCCGTGCTGGCGCGCAATGGCATCGCGGCGACCTCGCAGCCACTCGCGACTGCGGTGGCCGTGGACGTGCTCAAGCGCGGCGGCAGCGCGGTGGACGCGGCCATCGCCGCCAACGCGATGCTCGGGCTGGTGGAGCCGAGCGCCTGCGGGATCGGCGGCGATCTGTTCGCGATCGTCTGGGACCCCGAGACGCAGCGCCTTCACGGCTACAACGGCAGCGGCCGCTCGCCCCGAGAGCTGAGCCGGGCGGCGCTGCTCGAGCAGCTGCTGGGGGGCGAGGGGCCGATTCAGCCGTTCACACCGCTGGCGGTCTCGGTACCCGGTGCCGTGGACGGCTGGTACGCGCTCCACGAGCGCTTCGGAAAGCTCCCGATGTCCGAGCTGTTGGCGCCCGCGATCCGCTACGCGCGCGAGGGCTATCCGGTGGGCCCGGTCGAAGCCGCAGACTGGAAGGAAGCCATCGAGCTGATCCTCGCATCCGGCGGCTCCGGCGGTTGGTTCGACAACCTGAAGCAGACCTACTCGTTCGGGGGCCGCGCGCCGAAGGCGGGCGAGATCGCGAGCAACGCGGACCTCGCCAACAGCTACGCGAAGATCGCGCAGGGCGGCCGCGACGCGTTCTACCGCGGCGAGATCGCGAAGACGATCGCAGGATACCTGGAGCGCGTGGGCGGATTCGTCGATGCGGAGGATCTGGCGCGCCACCGTGGCGAGTGGGTGGAGCCGGTGTCGGTGACGTACCGCGGGTATCGGGTCTTCGAGCTGCCGCCCAACGGCCAGGGCATCGCGGCGCTGCAGATGTTGAACCTGCTCGAGGCCTACGATCTGGCCGCCATCGGGCGCGGCAGCGCGGACTTCTGGCACCTGTTGATCGAGACCAAGAAGCTGGCCTACGAGGACCGCGCGCGTTTCTACGCCGATCCGGATTTTGCCGCCGCGCCGCTGCCGGGATTGCTCTCGAAGAAGTACGCGGCCGAGCGCCGCAAGCTGCTGAAGATGGATCGCGCAGCGCGGCAGCTGCCCGCGGGCGAACCCCCCGAGCACGGCGACACCACCTACATCGCGACCGCGGATGCAAACGGCATGATGGTCTCCTTGATCCAGAGCACCTACTGGTCGTTTGGCAGCGGCCTGGTGCCCGACGGGCTCGGCTTCGCGCTGCAGAATCGCGGCGTCGCATTCAGCCTCGACGAACGGCACGCGAACGCGTACGCCCCCGGCAAGCGCCCGTTCCACACCATCATTCCGGCCTTCGTCCTGAAGGACGGGAAGCCCGTCTTCAGCTTCGGTGTGATGGGCGGCTTCGTGCAGCCCCAGGGCCACGTTCAGATCCTCGTGAACATCATCGACTTCGGCATGAACGTGCAGGAGGCGGGAGACGCGGCGCGCTTCGTCCACAGCGGCAGCAGCCAGCCGACAGGTGAGACGATGCGCGACGGCGGGATGGTGGAGCTCGAGGGTGGGGTGCCGCTAGCAGTCGTAGAGGAGCTGCGCGCGCGCGGGCACGTCGTCACGCACGGCGAGCGGCCCTACGTGGGCGGCTATCAGGGAATCTGGCGCGATCCGGTCAACGGCGTGTACCACGGCGCATCCGAGATGCGCTTCGACGGAGCCGCGATGGGCTACTAGCCCGCGCATACCACCCGGGCGCCGCGAACCGACCACTGGCGGGGGCCCAGTTGCCCGAGTCGCGGCGCTAACCCGCGCAGACCACCCGGGCGACGCGAACCGACCACTGGCGGGGGCCCAGTTGCCCGAGTCGCGGCGCGAGCCCGATGCGCGCAGTGACCCGATCGAGTGGGATTTGGAGCGCGAACCGGGGGTATAAAGCCGAGCGGATGTCACTTGGGCGGGGTGACGGGGGGCCGCCGCGCGGAATGGTTCTCTGAGCACGGCGGCCCCCCGTCACCCCGCCCCGCTGACGAGCCCCCGCAAGAGAACGCCAACGAGAGTTCGCCGCAAGCGAATCCGAAGGATTCTCCGATTATTCCTCGTCCTCGATGAAGCCGCGGAGCATGCGGCTGCGGCTCGGGTGGCGGAGCTTGCGCAGCGCCTTCGCCTCGATCTGGCGGATGCGCTCGCGCGTGACCGCGAAGTCCTGGCCGACCTCCTCGAGCGTGTGGTTGCTGCGCTCGCCGATCCCGAAGCGCATCTTGAGCACCTGCTCTTCGCGCGGCGCAAGGGTGGCCAGCACGCGGCGCGTGCCCTCCGCGAGATTGGCGTGGATGATCGCGTCCTGGGGGTTGAGCGCGCTCCCGTCCTCGATGAAGTCGCCCATCTGGCTGGCTTCCTCCTCGCCGACGGGCGCTTCGAGGCTCACGGGCTCCTTCGCGATCTTCATCACCATCCGGACCTTCTCGACCGGGAGCTCCATGCGCTGGGCGACCTCCTCGGGCGTGGGCTCGCGGCCGAGCGCCTGGACGAGGAAGCGCGTCGCGCGCACCAGCTTGTTGATCGTCTCGATCATGTGCACGGGGATGCGGATGGTTCTGGCCTGGTCGGCGATTGCGCGCGTGATCGCCTGGCGGATCCACCAGGTCGCGTAGGTGGAGAACTTGTAGCCGCGCTGGTACTCGAACTTGTCCACCGCCTTCATCAGGCCGATGTTGCCCTCCTGGATCAGATCCAGGAACTGCAGCCCGCGATTGGAGTACTTCTTCGCGATCGAGACGACGAGGCGGAGGTTCGCCTCGACGAGCTCGCTCTTGGCCTCGTGGACGCGCGCCGTGGCGGCCGCGAGCCGGTCGAGCGCCGTGCGGATCTCGTTGCGGTTCATGCGGGTCTCCGCCTCGATCTTCTGGATCGATTTCTCGATCTCGTCGAGCTCCGCGACCGCCGCCGCGATCCGCTCGGGCTCGCCGCCGAGCTGCTCGAGCGCCCGCTTGCCGCGCGCGCTCCGGCGCGTGGAGAGGGCCGCGAGCTCGTTGAGCTCGGCGGATGACAGCGAGAACGGCTTGGCGACCCTGCGCGCCTCGGACTCGGCGCGCCAGATCTGCGGTCCGACCCGCCGGAAGTCATCGATGAGCTTCTCGGTGACCGCCTTCGCGAAGCCCGTCTCGCAGAGGTGATCGACCATCCGACCGTGGAACTCCTGGATCTCGGCACGCAGGCGCTCCCGCGCGGCTTCGCCGGTGCGGGAGTTGTTGATCGAGGCGAGGCGCTTGGCGATCTCGGCGTCGAGCCGACGGATCCGGTTGATCTTCAGCAAGAAGTGCTTGCGGCGCTCCTTGGGGGTGGCCGCGGGATCCGCGGCGTCGAGCCCGTCGATCACCTTCTTCAGCTCGATCTCGTGCGCCTTGAGCTGCTCGGCGAGGTCGAGGATCGCGCGCACCGTCTGGGGCGAGCGGATGACCGCGAGGATCCGATCGCGCTGCGCGGCCTCGATCCGCTTGGCGATCTCGACCTCACCCTCTCGCGTCAGCAGCGACACCTGCCCCATTTCGCGCAGGTACACCCGGACCGGATCGTTCGCCGCGACGTCGTCGTCGACGTTTCGATTCGTGCTGGAGGGATGCCTGCGCCGCGGCCTGGTGGTGCTCGCGGGCACGACGGAAATCCCCTCCTCGCCCAGGATCGCCCGGATCTCGTCGACTCGGCTCGCGTAGAAGCTCGTGCGCCCGAGCGCATCCTCGACGTCTTGCTCGGTCAGGAATCCCTTTCGCTTGCCCTCCTCGAGCAGCCCGGCGAGCAGCGCGCCCGCGAGCTCGCGCGCGTCTTCGCCGAGCTCGGGTGCATCTTCGTCGCCCGACGACGCGGCCGAATCTCGCTGCGACGCGTCGACGCCGCAGGCGTTGGGCTCGGTCTTGGAGACCGTCTCTTCGCTCTGCCTGCGAGCGGCAGAATCTTCTGCGCTGTCCGGGAAATCGGGGGGGGCCATGGGGGGAAAGGCTCCTTGCTGTTCGCTCTAGCCGGTCTCCAAGCTAAGTCCTTGCGTCGAACTTCATCCGGTCTCGCGTCGAGCTGCACGTCGCGAGCTCGGCGCCGTTCGACTCCCGGCGCGCGGCCTTGTCCCGAAGGCGCTGCTTCTTCTCCAGGATGGCCCGCCAATCGTCTGCTTCGTCGCGCAGCTGCTGCGTGAGGGCTCGACCCTCCTCGTCGCGCAGCCGCTTGCGCAGCCACTCGATCGTGTCCTCGAGGATGCGCGCTGCGGTGTCGGCGTCGAGTTCTGCGTTGTTCGCCGCGAGCTCGCGCAGCAGCGTCTTCGTGTCCTCTCCGAGGTTCTCGCAGATGGCCTCGATGTCCAGCCTTTCGGGCACGGGGCCGGAGGCGAGCGCGCGCACGATCTCCGCCGCGGGGCCCGCGGGCAGCAGCGAGAGGAGCTCGTCGGTGGACACGCGCTCGATGAGCGCGGGGTGCTCGATCAGGCTGCGCACGAGCTGGGCGCTGATGCGATGTTCCGGGCCCTGCTTGCGCGGCTGGATGGAGACGGCGTCGCGCGGATCTGCGCCGCGGCGCTGCGCCTCGACCGCCGCCTCGACGTGCCGCGGCTCCGCGCCGACCGCGAGCGCGAGCTGCGCGACGTGCTGGTTGCGCTCCACGACGCCCGGGATCAACGCCAGCAGCGGCGCGACCCCCACCACGGCGTCGGCGGTCTTCCAGGCGCTGTCGCAGCCGCGCGCCGCGACGCGCGCGATGACGGTCTCGATCGCGGGCGGCGCCGCATCGACGAGCGCGCCGAGCGCGGCGCCCCCCTCGCGCGCCGCGAAGCTGTCGGGATCGTCGCCCGGGGGAAGCGCGGCGGCGCGCACGCGCAGGCCCTCGGGAAGCAGCAGCTGCAGCGCCTTCTCGAGCGCGCGCTGTCCGGCCTCGTCGGCGTCGAAGAGCAGCACGACCTCGCCCGTGCGGCGGCGCAGATCGCGGGCGTGATCGGAGGTGAG
>JBFGGA010000111.1:0-11600 GCA_041579295.1 Myxococcota bacterium
CCCCGCACCCCAACGCACACCCCCCGTCACCGCACCTGAGCAACCACTTGCGTAGCGGCGTTCGCCCAGGAGCGCGACACCACGCGAGCCGTGCCGTTTGCTCGCTCTGCGACGCGCAGATCTGGCGCGATCTGAGGCCTTGTGCGCGCCCATCGGGTGCCTAGGTTCCCCGCCATGCGCATGGACAAGCTCACCATCAAGAGTCAGGAGGCGCTCGCAGAGGCGCAATCGATCAGCAGCGCGCGCGGGCACAGCGAGATCCGGCCCGCCCACCTGCTCCGGGCGCTGCTCGAGCAGGCCGAGGGCAGCACCGTCCCGGTGCTGCAGAAGCTCGGCGTGTCGATCGACCGGCTCCAGGCGCAGCTCGAAGGCCTGATCGCCGCCCTGCCCAAGGTCACGGGCGGCGCCCAGCCCCAGATGAGCCGCGCGCTGAGCGCCGTGCTGCAGACCGCCTTTGCGGAGGCCGACGCGCTCAAGGACGAGTTCGTCTCCACCGAGCACCTGTTGGTCGCCATCGCGGTGGAGAAGAGCGACCCGGCCGGGCGCCTGCTGCGCGAGGCCGGCGCGAATCGCGAGGCGATCCTCAAGGCCCTGGTCTCCGTGCGCGGCGGCGCGCGCGTGACCGACCCCGATCCGGAGTCCAAGTACCAGGCGCTCGCGAAGTTCGGGCGCGATCTCACCGACGCCGCGCGGCTCGGCAAGATCGATCCCGTCATCGGGCGCGACGAGGAGATCCGGCGCGTCGTCCAGGTCCTCAGCCGCCGCACCAAGAACAACCCCGTGCTGATCGGCGAGCCGGGCGTCGGCAAGACGGCCATCGCGGAGGGTCTCGCGCAGCGGATCGTCGCGGGCGACATCCCCGAATCGCTGGCCGATCGCCGCCTGGTCGCGCTCGACATCGGGGCGCTGATCGCGGGCGCGAAGTACCGCGGCGAGTTCGAGGACCGGCTGAAGGCCGTGCTGCGCGAGATCGCAGAGGCCGAGGGCAGCGTCATCCTGTTCATCGACGAGCTGCACACCATCGTCGGCGCGGGCGCCGCGGAGGGCGCCGCCGACGCCGCCAACATGCTCAAACCCGCACTCGCGCGCGGCGAGCTCCACTGCGTCGGCGCGACCACGCTCGACGAGTACCGCAAGCACGTCGAGAAGGACGCGGCGCTCGAGCGCCGATTCCAACCCGTGATGATCGGCGAGCCCAGCGTCGAGGACACCATCTCGATCCTGCGCGGCCTCAAGGAGCGCTACGAGGTCCATCACGGCGTGCGCATCCAGGACGCGGCGATCGTCGCGGCCGCGACGCTTTCGAACCGCTACATCACCGACCGCTTCCTGCCCGACAAGGCGATCGACCTGATCGACGAGGCTGCGAGCCGCGTGCGCGTCCAGATCGACTCGATGCCCGAGGAGCTCGACCAGCTCGAGCGCAAGCGCACCCAACTCGAAATCGAGCGCGAGGCGCTCAAGAAGGAGAGCGACAAGGCGAGCGCCGAGCGCCTGCAGCGCGTCGAGCGCGAGATCGCCGAGCTGCGCGAGCAGTGCGCGGGCATGAAGTCGCGCTGGGAGAACGAGAAGAACTGCATCGCGGACCTGCGGGGCCACAAGGAGCGGCGCGAGGAGCTCAACGCGGAGCTCGAGCGTAGCGAGCGCAGCGGAAACCTCGAGCGCGCCGCCGAGATCCGCTACGGCGAGCTGGTAAAGATCGGAAAAGAGATCGAATCGATCGAGGCCGCGTTGGCGACGCTGCAGGCCGAGGGATCGCTGCTCTCGGAGGAAGTCACGGCCGAAGAGGTCGCCGAGATCGTCTCGAAGTGGACCGGAATTCCCGTCAGCAAGATGCTCGAAGGCGAGCAGGAGAAGCTCCGCGACATGGAGCAGATCCTGCGACGCCGCGTCATCGGCCAGGAGGACGCACTGCGCGCCGTGTCGGGCGCCGTGCGCCGGGCGCGGGCAGGTCTGCAGGACCCGGACCGGCCGATCGGCTCGTTCATCTTCCTGGGGCCGACCGGCGTCGGCAAGACCGAAACGGCCAGAGCGTTGGCGCAGTTCCTGTTCGACGACGAGCGCGCGATGGTGCGCATCGACATGAGCGAGTTCATGGAGAAGCACTCGGTGTCGCGCCTGATCGGCGCGCCCCCGGGCTACGTGGGCTACGACGAGGGCGGCTACCTCACGGAGGCCGTCCGCCGGCGCCCGTACTCGGTCGTGCTCTTCGACGAGATCGAGAAGGCCCATCCCGACGTCTTCGGGGCGCTGCTCCAGATCCTCGACGACGGGCGCCTGACCGACGGCCACGGCAGGACGGTCGATTTCCGCAACGCGGTGTTGGTCATGACCTCGAACATCGGCAGCGAGCACATCGTCGGCCTGTCTGCGGAAGATCAACGGGAGATCGAGCGCCGCGTCGACGAGGCACTGCGCGCGCACTTCAAGCCCGAGTTCCTGAACCGCATCGACGAGACGATCGTCTTCCATCCGCTCAGCCGCGACCAGTTCCACCAGATCGTCGACATCCAGCTGGAGCGCCTGCGCGCGCGGCTGCGCGAGAGGAGGCTCGAGATCGAAATCAGCGACGCCGCGCGGGACCTCCTGGCCGAGCGCGGCTACGACGCCCACTACGGCGCGCGGCCGCTCAAGCGCGTGATCCAGCGCATGATCGAGGACCCGCTCGCGATGCAGATCCTCAACGGCGAATTTCCGGAGGGCTCGAAGATCGCGATCGAGGCGAACGCGGCGGGGGATGCGTTCGAGTTCCGCCACGCCTGACGCGAGCTCGACCGAAGCGCCGTTCGCGCCGCGCGCGGCTCGACGTGAATTCGATCGAAGCCCTGTTGGAAATGCGCGCGCCCCGACCTGGACCCGACCGCGTCGACGGTCGGCGCCGCGCTGCGGCGCGTCAGTGCGGCGCCAGTGATCGATGCTGGTAGCGCTCGCCGTCGGTGAAGCCGAGGCCGCGGTAGTAGACGCGGGTGCCCACCGCGGAGATCACCGCCAGATCGTCGAAGCCCGCGTCGCGGGCGAGCTGCGCGGCGCGATCGATCAACCGCCTGCCCAGCCCCATGTGCTGGGCGCGGCCCGGCTCGCGCCGGCCCAGCCCCAGCGAGTCGCCGTAGACGTGGACTTCGCGAATCAGCGCGCTCGCGCGCAGCTCGGGATCGACCGACTGCGAGGACGGCAGCGTCAGCCGCAGGAACGCGGCGAGGCGATCGTCCGGAGTGACGAACTCGAGGAAGTGCTCGTCGCCCGCGGAGGTTCGGTACGCGCGATCGCCGAAGCGCAGCGTCTGCGCCGCGCATTCGGACGCGCGGATCTCGCGCGCGCGAATGTCCCGGCAGGCGCCGCCGCGCGCGCGCAGCCGCGCCTCCGCGACTTCGCGCAGGTTCGTCACCCGGTTGCCCGCCGCGATGTCGCGGGACGAGAAATCCCGGATCACGCGGGTCACGCGGCAGTAGCCCGGCGTGCGCTCGAGGCAAGCGGCGAGCAGCTCGACCAGCTCCTCATGGCCGTACGGGCGCCACTCGCCCCGCTCGTAGTGGCCCATCAGCTCGGCGCTCTCGATCAGACTGCAGGGATAGATCTTGAGCTCGTCGGGGCGGAAGCCGGGATCGTCGAAGAGGCGCCCGAAATCCGCGGCATCGTCCCGGGGCGTGGAGCCGAGCAGGTTCGGCATCCAGTGAACGTGCAGCTTGAAGCCGGCGGCGCGCAGCCAGCGGAGCGCGCGCCGCGACGTTGCGACGTCGCAACCGCGGCGGTTCGCCGCGAGCACGCGGTCCGATAGGCTCTGGAGCCCGATCTGGACCTTGGTTCCGCCGAGCCGACGGATCCGCCGCACCTCCTCGGGAGAGACGCAATCCGGCCGCGTCTCCACCACGAGCCCGACGCTCCGGCACGCCGCGGTCTCGTTGACGCGGTGCGCGGCTTCGAGGTCCGACCAGCTCGCGCGCTCGCTCGCGTGAAGCAGCGCGGCCCCGTGCATCTCGCGCAGCAAGCCGCCCACCAGCTGGTTGTATCGGGCCTCGGGTTTGCGGCCGTCGATTCGCGCCGGCAGTTCGCGGTATCGGGCGGGCGCCGCGCCGGCCTCGGCGCGGCGATCGACACCGTCGCCGAAGTCGTTGAGCGCGTCGAAGCAGCGCTTTGCGAACCAGATCTGGTAGGCCTCCGGGTGGAACGACCAGGTTCCGCCCAACACGATCAACTCGACCTTCGCGGTGGGGTGGCCGATGCTCCGGTAGGCGCGAAGGCGATTCCAGGTCTGCAGGTAGGGGTCGAAGTGATTGTCCGCTGCGCGCTGCGCGCCGGGCTCGTCGCTTAGATAGCTCTTGGGCATGCGCACGTCGTTGGGGCAGAAGATGCATTCGCCCGGGCACGGGTAGGGCTTCGTGAGGACCGTGACGGGCGTGACACCGCTCAGCGTTCGAACCGGGCGAAGCCGCAGCCGCTCGACGAAGGACGCCTCGTCGAGATCGCGCGCCGCCGCGAGACCGAGGCTCCGGAAGCCGGCGATGATCTCGCTGCGCGAGAACAATCCGGTGCCGCCCCTGGGATATCGCTTGAGGATCTGGTCGAGCGCGCGGGAATCGAGATCCGGCTCTGCCGCGATCTCGGCGACGATCGCCTCGAGCTCGCGCCGATGCGGCGTCGGATCGAACTCTCGCCTCGGGCTTCGAGATCGCACGGGCGACACCTCCGGCTGCGGATCGGTTACTGTATCGCAGGCGCCGGCATGGACGAGCAGACGGTCCAGTCCCTGAACGCGATCAACCGAAGCTTCTACAGCGCGAGTGCCGACGCGTTCGACCGCTCCCGCTCGGCGCCGTGGCCGGGCTGGCGGCGATTGCTGCCACGCATCCGGAAGCTGCGAGCCGGGCAGACCGCGGCGCTCCGAGTGCTCGACGTCGCGTGCGGCAACGGCCGCTTCGGCGCCTTTCTGGCCGACCACCTGCGGGCGGACGAGATCCACTACTGTGGAGTCGATTCGAGCCCGCAGCTGATCGCCAGAGCGGAGGCGCGCGCACTCCCCTTCTCGCGCGTCGAACTGCGCCGGACGGACCTCGTCGAATCCGAAGCCGGCCTGCCCGACGGGCCGTTTTCGCTGGTCGCGCTCTTCGGATTCCTGCACCACGTGCCCGGTCGCGAACGCCGCCGCGCCCTGCTGCAGCGGCTCGGCGAGCGGCTCGCGGGAGGCGGGATCCTCGCGATCGCCAGCTGGCAGTTCGCGGCGTTCGCGCGCTTCGAGAACCGCCTGATGCCCTGGAGCGAGTACAACCGAACCGCCGCCGTGCCGATCGACACCGCCCAGCTCGAGCCCGGCGACCACCTCCTGCCCTGGGGCGATGGCGGCTCGGCCTGCCGCTATTGCCACTTCACGAGCGAAGACGCGATGCGCGCGCTGCTCGAAGGCCTCTCGTTCGAAGTCGTCGAGAGCTACGCGGCAGACGGCCGCGAGGGCGACCTCAACCGGTACTTCATTTGCCACTTCAGCAACACGCAAGTAGGGCCGAAGAAGTGCGGGGCGCGAAGCGGCGCGCCCAACTGACGCCCGGTTGAAAAATTCGACGAGGAGCGCAAATGGAGCGCCGGGATCGCTTTCTGCCCCCCTACATCTCGACGCGACGGACCGCCCAGCTGCTCACGGTCCTGCTGCTGCTGACGGCGGCGGTGGCGGGCCTCTCCGCGGGCTTCGAGATCTCGCAGCTCCAGCTCTTCGCGGGCGTCGGCAGCTACGAGGAGGTCAACGAAGCGACGCGCTGGGCTCACACCTTCATCCGCAACGCCCTGCTCTTCACCCGGCTGGCGCTCTACGGGCTGGTCGCGCTGGCGTTCATCGCCTGGCTGCACCGCGCTCGCATCAACGCGCGCGCGTTCGGGTGCCGGCGATTTCGCTACTCGCGGATCTGGGCGATCATCGGGTTCGTCATCCCGATCCTGAACTTCTTCCGCCCCTACCAGGTCGTCTCGGAGGTCTGGCGGGCAAGCGATCCGCGCGGTGTCGAGACCCCCGTGGCGTGGATCTCGATTCCCGTTTCGCGTTGCGTCCTCGCCTGGTGGGTGACGCTGCTCGCGAGCGCCTCCCTCGAAATCCTGGCTGGCGGCATCGTCACGCATTCGGGTGTCACCGTCGACGACCTGATCGCGGCGCGCAGCATCGGCGTGCTCGTGGGCATCACCTCCGCGGCGAGCGCGATCCTCGCCTATCTCGTCATCTCCGGGATCCAGGAGTCCCAGGAGGAGAAGTGGGCGATCATCAGCCGAGCCGAAGCCGAGGCGGACGCCGTCGACCCCTACCGGATCGACGTCGTGACGGACCCCGAGCCGCCGGCGATCACCGCGAGATCGATCTGGAGAGCGCACGCCGGGGACACCTGAGCGCCGGCCTCCCGCGCGCGCGGCGGATGCCGCGTCTCCGCGCGAATGCACGCGACCTGCCTCGATCGGGCCCGGGCCGGGCCACGGCGCGCGCACTTCTCGCTTGACACCGCGGCGTCCGGCACTGGTATAATCCGACCCGGATCGAAGGAGTATCCCGACGTGTCGCCCTCAGCTGCGCAGACCTTCGCGTACTTCGGCTTTACCTGGTGGGCCCGAGGGGCTCGGAGGTACGGGATCGCCTAGCAGCTGATCTTCGAACACGGATACCGAGCCCCGAGAGAGATCTCGGGGCTTTTTTTTGGGATCACGAGAGCCGGGGAATTGGACCAGATGCGAGAAGCCATCGAGGATCGGAATCTGATCGACATCCAGACGTTGATCTCGCCGCGCGAGTTGAAGGCCGCGCTGCCCTCGGGCGAGGCCGCGGCGCACACCGTCGTCGCGGCGCGGCGCGCCATTCGCCACGTGATCCACGGTCGGGATGAACAGCGGCTGGTCGTCATCGTCGGCCCCTGCTCGATACACGACCCGGAGGCGGCCGTGGAGTACGCGCGCCGGCTGCGCGGCGTGGCGCGGCAGACCGCAGACGCGATCGTCGTCGTGATGCGGGCCTACTTCGAGAAGCCGCGCACCACCGTCGGCTGGAAGGGGCTCGTCAACGACCCCAGACTCGACGGCTCCTGCGACGTCGCGGCCGGCCTGGAGATCGCGCGACGCCTGCTGCTCGCGATCAACGAGCTCGGGATCCCGTGCGGGAGCGAGGTCCTCGACCCCTTCACGCCGCAGTTCATCGCCGACCTGCTCTGCTGGGGCGGGATCGGCGCGCGCACGACGGAGAGCCAGACCCATCGGCAGCTCGCGAGCGGGCTGTCGATGCCGATCGGGTTCAAGAACGGCACCGACGGAAGCCTCGACGACGCCGCGAACGCGATGGTCGCGGCGAGCCACCCGCACACCTTTCTGGGCGTCACGGTCGACGGCGAGTCCGCGCTCGTGCGGACGCGGGGCAATCCCGATCGCCACATCGTGCTCCGGGGCGGCGTCACGGGGCCGAACTTCGGCCCGCACTACGTCGCGGAGGCGGCCGCGCTCGTCGCGAAGCAGGGCCTCGCCCGCCCGGTGATGGTCGACTGCTCCCACGACAACTCGGGCAAGGACCACGGCCGCGAGGGCTTCGTCTGCCGCGAGGTGCTCGATCAAGTCCGCGTCGGGAACCCCGCGATCATGGGTCTGCTGCTCGAGAGCAACCTGGAGCCGGGCCGGCAAGACTGGCGGCCGGGCGGCTCGCTCGCGCGCGGGGTCTCGATCACGGACGCCTGCATCGGCTGGGAGGAGACCGAGAAGCTGCTCCACGAGATCGCCGAGACCGTGCGGTTCGGGCGCGCGTCGTGGCGGGCGCCCGGGGTGCCCTCATAGACCGGCAACTCCGGATTGGAACCGCCGGTCCGGAGCGCGCTCAACCGACAGCTGCGCGGGGCCGATGATGGCTCTGTAGCCATGCGTCTCCGAAACACGGGTAAGCTCGCAATCGCGATCGCGCTGTGGGGGCTCGTCTGCGCGGCGGCCCCATCGACTTCGTTCGGCCAGCTCGATTCGAGCGCCGCCGATTCGGACCGCGCCCCTTCGGACGACGAGTACGAGGCGCTGCTGGCCGAGATCGATTCGGTGCTGAGCAACACACCCGGGCTCGCCGAAGACGCGCAGGCGATCGAAGCGGTGCCGGCGGCGGATCCGCCGGCCCAAGCCGAGGTGCGGCAAGCCGCGCCCAGCGCGCGGGCGAGCGAGCCGCTCCCGGCGCCGCCGCAGACACTGCGCGAGCGGATCGAATCCGGGCTGAATCGCATCGTCGCCGCGTCGGCGCAGTTCTTCCCCGAGCAACCCGAGCAGGTGATCGTGGATCTTCGCGCGGGAAGATGGACGCGCGACATCGAGATCGCGCTGCTCGACCTGCTGCTCGCCGCACTCGTCGCCGTGCTGGTCGTCCGCAAGCTCCAGGGGCGCGGAGACGTGTCGGTGAGCATCCACTATCCCGCAGATCTGCGCGGCACGTTCAACGTGCGCGTCTCGAAGCGGAAGTCGGCGATCCCCCAGCAGCGGTTCGCGAAGGCGATGGATCCGGACCGCGCCAGACGCGAGGCGAGCGCGGCATCGCGCTTCGAGCACACCATGGTCGCGAGGGAGACGCACTTCCGGGAGCTTCGGGCGAGGAGCTACGTCGTGATGGTCTACGGCTATCTCCAGCCCCTCGACGGAGAGAAGATCCTCGCCACCCACCTCGTCGAGCAGCAGGTACGGGTCCGCCGCGGCCACACCGAGCGACTCGACTTCGACTTCCATCCGAGCGAGTGCACACTCGACGTGAACGTCGTCTGGGAGCGCCGCCCCGTTCCGGATGCGCTCGTCGCGATCCGCGGTGCGCCCGGCTCGCTGCGCTACGCGCGCGGCGCGACGGCCCGACTCTCGCTGAGCCGCGGCGAGCACGTGCTGGTCGTCGGAAATGGAGATCGGGTGACGGAGCACCAGCTCGAGATCGAGTCCTACCAGCCGATCAACCTCGAGGTGGATCTGGGGAGCCGGGACCACATTCTCTTCAGCGGCTGTCCGCCCGCCGTCGAGCCGTACCTGCACGGCGATCTGACCGCCGCCGCGCGGATCCTCGAGCGGGACGGGCAGACGAAGGTCGCCCACCTGATCCTCGCGCGCCTCCACCACGAACGCGGCCAGAACGAGACCGCGGCCGAGCACTACGAGGCGTGTGGGCGCCCGCTCGAAGCCGCCGAGATCCACGGAGCCCTCAATCGCTTCGATCGGGCCGCCGAGCTGTTCGAGCAGGCCGAGGAGCACGCGCGGGCGGGCGCGATGTGGCGCGCCGATGGCCAGCACTCCAGGGCCGGCGAGGCCTACGAAAAGGCCAATCGATTCGACACCGCGATCGATTGCTTCCGCGAGGCCGGAGACATCTCGCGCTGGACGGCGGCGCTCGACCGCCGCGGCCTGCTGCTCGAGTCGGCCCAGGTCGCGATCGACCACGACGATTGGGAGCGCGCGACCCGCAGCCTGCAGCAGGTCGCCCATTCGGATGCGAACTACCCGACCGCGGGCCAGCTGCTGGTCGACGCCTACGAACGGCTGGGCCACATCGACCTCGCCCTCAACAAGATCGAGGAGCTGGTGAACGCGCAGGGGGTCGACGCGGCTCCGCTCGAATCCTGCGACAGGCTCGCGCGCCTGCTGGAAGAGAACGGGCAGTACGAACGAGCGATCAACGTCCTGGAGATCATCCTCCGTCGCAGCGAGGAGTACCCGGGCGTCTCGACCCGCATCGAGGAGCTCAAGAAGCGAGCCGACGAAGAGGCCACGACCGGCGCGATCTCCGCCGCCGAGCAGGTGTTCGGAGAGGGCTCCCGCTACGAGATCCTCGCCGAGCTCGGTCGCGGCGGCATGGGGGTGGTCTCGCGCGCGAGAGATCGGCGGCTCGGGCGCGTCGTCGCCCTCAAGCGCTTGCCCGACAACCTCCGCAACCACCCGAAGGCGGTGCAGCTCTTCCTGCGCGAGGCGCGCTCGGCCGCGGCGCTCAACCACCCGAACATCGTGACCATTTACGACGTGGGGCAGGACAACGGAACGCTCTACATCACGATGGAGCTGCTCGAGGGAACCCCGCTGCAGGAGATCCTCAAGAGTCGAGGCCGACTCACGGTGCGCGACACCGCGCGGCTGGGCATCCAGATCGCCAAGGGTCTGCAGTACGCCCACGAGCACCAGATCATCCACCGCGACATCAAGACCGGAAACCTCTTCTTCACGAGCAGCAAGAAGGTGAAGATCATGGACTTCGGCCTCGCGAAGATGGTGCAGGAGGTGCGCCGCGAGGCCACCGTGATCGGCGGGACGCCCTACTACATGGCGCCGGAGCAGAGCGTCGGCGACGCCGTCGACCACCGCGCCGACCTCTACTCGCTGGGCGTCACGCTGTTCGAGCTCGCGACGGGCCGGGTGCCGTTCACCGAGGGCGACATCGCCTACCACCACCGACACACGCCGCCACCCGATCCGCGCGAGCTGATCGCGGACCTCCCCGCGGCGCTCGCCGAGCTGGTCCTCCAGCTGCTCGCGAAGGAACCCGCCGACCGCTGCCAGACCGCCCAGGAGGTCGCCGACCGCCTCCACCCGCTCTCCGTCAGCTAGCCGGGTTCCCGATCCTTGTCACGCGCGACCCGTGCCCGGGTGAGCTGGGGGGCAGGGGCGCTCCCTCCAACCCCATGTCGGTCGCACCCCTGCCCCCCAGCTCCCCGACGAACACACTGCTGACACGTGAGACAGAACCGATTGCAACCGGCGGTTTCGTCCGAAGCGATTTCGCTAGGGCGAGGTGCGGGGGCGGAAGCCGGCGGCCTGGCGGACTTCTTCGAGAACCGGGCCGCCGATGGCACGTGCGCGCTGCGCGCCGTCGAGCAGCACGGACTCGACGTCGTCGGGGCGCTTCTCGAGGTCCGCGCGACGCTCGCGCATCGGGGCGAAGTACGCCAGCAGCCGCCGGAGCAGGTCCTTCTTGACCTCGCCGTAGCCGAGCCCGCCCGCGCGCGCGCGCTCGAAAAGCTCCGCGCGCTCGGCGGGCTGCGCGAACAGGGACCAGATCTCGAACAGCGTCGCCTTGGTGTCCTTCGGCGCCTCCACGGGCGTGGAATCGGTCACGATGCCCATCACGGCCTTCTTGATCTGCTTCTCGCCCGCGAACATCGGAATCGCGTTGTCGTAGGACTTGCTCATCTTGCGGCCGTCGGTACCCGGCACGACCGCCACGTCGTCGAGGATCTGGGGCTCGGGCAGCGCGAGCACCTCGGCGCCGTAGGTGCGGTTGAAGGCCTCGGCCATGTCGCGCGCCATCTCGATGTGCTGCTTCTGATCGCGCCCCACGGGCACCAGGTCGGCGCGGTAGAGCAGGATGTCCGCCGCCATCAGGACCGGGTACGCGAACAGCCCGTGGTTGGCGGACTGCCCCTGGGCGAGCTTGTCCTTGTAGGCGTGGCTGCGCTCGAGCAGCCCCATCGGCGTGACGGTCGAGAGGTACCAGGCCAGCTCGCAGACCTCGGGGACGTCGCTCTGCCGAAACAGGATCGCCTGGGCGGGGTCGAGCCCGCACGCGAGAAAGTCCAGCGCCACCTCGCGGCTGAAGCGGCGCCGCTGCTCGGCGTCGCGAACGCTGTTCATCGAGTGGAGGTCGGCGATGAAGA
>JBFGGA010000112.1:0-11574 GCA_041579295.1 Myxococcota bacterium
CCGTGCTCGCGCAGCAGCAGCACGAACATGCCCAGCGAGATCAGCGCGAGCCCCGGCCCGATGTAGGCGTTGGTGATCTTGAGCAGGTGCACGCCGCGCGTCACCACCAGGTAGGTGAGCCAGATGCCGAGCGTCACGCCCGCACCGACCACCCAGGGTCCCACCTCGTAGCCGAGCCCGAGCAGGATGTTGCGCAGGCCGTTGCCGAACATCACGAGCAGCAGGCCGTTCCAGCCCACCTGGTTGATCACGTAGAACACGAGGATGATGCGCGAGCCGCGCGGCCCGAACGCGCTGCGGCAGTAGTCCATCTGCTCGAGCCCGTAGCGCTGGCAGGCCAGCCCGGGCGCCATGTTCACGAGGAAGGTGCCGGCCACGTTGCCCGCGATCACGCAGATCATGCCCTCGATCGCGCCCGTGTAGCGCGCGATGAAGCCACCCGTCATGAAGCACCAGGTGGCCACCGCGTAGGCGAAGCACATCGAGTGCGCGCCGATGTGGCCGTACTCGCGCTCGCTCGGCAACAGCGGCAGGCGCCCGAAGAGGCTCTCCTGGCGGATGAACTCGGCGTCGCGCGCCGCGCCGTCGCTCTCGGATTGCCGCTTCAAGGCCGCGATTCCCCGCTCTTGCCGCTCAGGCCACCCACCAGACCACGAGCAGCGGCAGCGCGAAGAAGCAGATGCTGCAGATCCACCAGTCCAGCCGGGTGAACTCCCCGAACTCGGCCTCGTCCGCGTCGCTCATCCAGGCGAGGCGGCGCTCGAGCTCGCGCAGCAGCAGCTCGTACTCGCGCTCGTCGCGCGCGCCGGGCTCTTCGGTCTGGGGTGCGCTCACCGGATGCCCTCGGTGGTTGACGAATCGCGAAGCGTAGGCGAAGCCGCCCCGGCCGGCCAAGGCACGCGGTTGCGGACGGCGCGTTGTTAGGTGAGCATCCGGGCGTCCCACCTGGGGTGGGAGACTCTGCCGTTGCCGCGACCGGAGAGGCGTCGATCCGCACGCCCGGTCGACGTGGAGCGCACGGTGCCGCCTGCGAGCCACCCGCATCGAGCCCGCGCTCCGGCAAGCCGGATGCCCGCGCGGGGCAGCGGGTGCTGCAAGTGGGCGCTGCTTCTCGCGGCGCTGTCCATCGCCCTGCCCGCCTCCGCGCGGGATCCCGCCGATTCCGGCTCCGAGGAGATCCCGATTGGCGGCGATCCAGCCGCCGAGACGGGCGATCTCGACGCGCTCGCCGAGGCGGACATCTGGCAGGCGCTGCGCGTGCGCGATCTCGACGAGCTCGCGCGCCTCGCGCCGAGCCTCGAGATCGACACCCGCTTCGCGTCGATCAACCCGAACCTCTTCGTCCGCGGCGTCGGCCTCAAGGACCACAGCGCCAACGCGCCCGGGCCGGTGGGCGTCTACCACGACGGCGTGAGCCTCAACGCGCCCGCGCTCCAGCTCGGCCAGGCCTTCGACCTCGAGGCCGTCGAGGTGCTGCGCGGGCCGCAGGGGAGCCGCTACGCGCAGAACGCGAGCGCGGGCGCGCTGCTGCTGCGCTCCGCGCTGCCGGACGGCGAGTTCGGCGTGCAGACGAGCCTGAGCTACGGCAGCTACGACTACAAAAGGCTTGAGGCCGCGATCGACGTGCCGCTCGTCGAGGACCTGCTCTCGATGCGCGTCTCGGGGGTGGCTTCGTGGCGCGACGGCTACACGAAGAATCAGTGCGCGGGCTGGAACCCCGAGCAGCACATCAATCCGCTCACCGGCGAGCCGTTCCGGAGGATCGACGAGCAGAGCACGCGGGACCTCTACTTCGACCTGCAGCCCGCCGGGCAGTGGACCTTCGATCCCGGCACCGGGCGGTACGAGCTCGGACCGGTGATGATCGAGCGCGAAAACGGCACGCAAGGCCGAGAGGAGTTCGTATACCTGAACTACGATCGCGCCCTCGAGGAGGTGCGAACCCGCCAGGTTTCGAACGTCAACGTGCGCGAGAACAACTCCTGGGTGCTCGCCGAGGACCTCCGCGACCCGACCGGCGCGGTCATCGCCACCGCGGGCACCAGGGTCGCCTACATGTCGACGACGCTCCAGTTTTCGCCCCAGGCCGTCGACGGCATCTGCATCCTCCAGGAGCCGGGCAAGCTCGCGACGCTCGACGGTGAGATCAATCCGCCGGGGTTTGTACCGCCCGAGTGGGGAGAGGGCTACTGGGACGAGACGCGGATCCAGCCCGGCCTCGAGGACTTCGCGCAGCTCGAGCGCTGGACGAACGACGTCGACCACTGGGCGGCGCGCATGGTGCTGCTCTACGAGCCGCTCGACGAGATGGAGTGGATGGTCAACGTCCACGGCAGCCAGAACCGCGGCGACTCCGAGCACCTGCAGATGCTCGGCGTAGACTCCAAGGTCGAGAAGCTCGGCTTCTACGAGGCCGGGCAGAACGGCTTCTCGGAGAACCGCGCCGCGATCCGCTCGGGCTTTCGGCTCGGCGAAGGGGTCCGAAACGTCAAGGGAATCGACGACACCGATGGCATCTCCGGTCAGGGCGGCGGAAACCCGTACTCGGGCTTCTACGACTCGGACGGCACCCATCACATCGACGCCTGGGGGGTCAACGGCTGGGGCCGCTGGGACCTCGGGCCCGCGGTCGTCACGCTGCTGTACGATTACGAGTGGTACGCGCGCGTCGTCGAGGACGAGGGCGACGCGAACCCGGTGATCGTCTTTCCATCGATTCGCTCGCACAGCGCCTGGCAGACGACCGAGGAGCTGCGCGTCGAGGGTGACGGAGAGCGCTTCCGCTGGACGGCGAGCTTCTTCTTCCTCCACGAGCGGCTTCGCGCGACCAACTTCTTTCCGGCCACGCAGAACTTCCGGATCGAGCAGAATTTCGACCAGGAGCTCACGAGCCTTGCGCCCTACGCGAGCGGCGAGATCGATCTGGTGGAACCGGGCGCGATTCCCGGCGTCCACGCGCTCACGCTCGGCGGGGGGATCCGCTACCACCGCGAGCGAAGGAAGTTCGAGCTCACGAGCTCGGCGATGCCGTCGGAATCCCTCTTCACGGCTCGAGTGCTCCCCGAAACCGATCGGAGGGACACCCGGAACGCGTGGACGGGCGACGCACAGCTCGGCTACACGCCGTTTGCAAACGAGTGCGGCACGCTGCTCGCCTACCTGCGGTACGCCCGCGGCTTCACCGGCGGGCGCTTCAACGCGGACCTCACGATCGAGGGCGGCAACGAAATCAGACAGCGAATCGACCCGGTGCGCCCGGTGCTCGGCGAGGGGCTCGAATTCGGACTCCGCAGCCGCTGGTGGGACGACCGCGTGATCCTCGACGCGGCGGTCTTCCGCTACTGGTACCAGGATCTGCAGGTCTTCGACATCGTCGACGAGGTCACCAACTT
This sequence comes from Myxococcota bacterium, assembly GCA_041579295.1. Classification (GTDB taxonomy): domain Bacteria; phylum Myxococcota_A; class UBA9160; order UBA9160; family SMWR01; genus JACZVU01. The sequence continues at coordinate 3,393 of JBFGGA010000112.1, forward strand.
GCCGCTCCCACAGCTGTTCAACGGCGACGCCGACGTGCTGGGCGCCGAAGCGGAGCTGCAGCTCCGGCCGCTCGCGGGCCTGCTCGTCGCGGCGAACCTCGGCTGGCTCGACGCCGAATACGACGACTTCGTGGTGACGAAGCTCGTCCGACGGGGGGGCCGCGCCCAGCCCCTCCCGACCGACTTCGATTACCACGGCAACCGACTGGAGGCGGCGCCCGCGTGGAGCTTCGCGGTGCTCGCCGAGTACGAGATTCCGCTCTTCGGCTGGGGCGCGCTGGTGCCGCGCTACGGTGTGAACTACCGCTCGAAGGCGTACCTCGATCCGCAGATGCTCGACCCGATCTCGCAGGACGGCTACTGGCTCCACGACGCGCGGATCGCCTACCGCACGCGCGGCGAGCGGATCGAGCTCGCGTTCTGGGTGCGAAACCTGCTCGACCAGCCGTACAAGATCGACGCGTTCGCGATCGCCCGCGAGTTCAACACGATCCTCGAGGTCTGGGGCGAGCCGCGGATGTACGGCGTGACGCTCTCGCTCAACTGGTGAGCGGCGAGACGGATCTCGCGTCGAGGGGGCGAGCAGCGGATCTGTGACGCGGCGCGCTCGCTCGAGCGCTGCGCTTCCACACCGATCGCGCGACGAGGCGAGGCCACCCAGCGCGACGCAGCCCCGCAGCGGCCGAAGGCCGCGGAAAGCCCTACCATCGCGTTTTTGCGCCATGGCGCCGCTCCCCCGCCGAGCCCACCGCGGAGAAGTCTTGAAGCGCTGGCACGAGAGACTCCCGCCGCTCGCCGAGGTGAGGTTCCAGACCGCGGCCATCGCGGCGTTCGGCGTGGGCTACCTCGGCTCCTACAGCGCCGCGGTCATCAACCCGTCGCTGCTCGCGGAGACGGCGCTCGACGAGCCCGCGGTGGGTCTGCTCGGCTCGATCGAGCTGCTGCTGCTCGCGTTCTTCTCGCTCGTGCTCGCGCCGTTCGCGCCGCGCTTCTCGTACCGCGGCATCGCACTCGCGGGCTGCCTGGCGGCGGGCTTCGGCTACGCGATGTCCGCGCAGAGCGCCGCGTTCGGGCCGATGGCGCTCGCGCGCGTGATCATGGACATCGGCGCGGGCATCGCGATCGTCGCCGTCAACGCGGCGGTCGCCGCTTCAGATGACCCCGACCGGCGCTTCGCGATGATCTACACGGTGGGCGGCATCCTGGCCGCGGTCTACGTCGCGGGCCTGCCGCTCGGGCTCGCGCGCTGGGGTTACTCGGGCGGCTTCGCGATCTGCACGGTGCTCTGCGCGCTCGCCCTGCCCTTCTGCCTCTGGCTGCCGCGCCATACCCGCGACATCCCGCAGACCACCACGCGCGCGCCGCCGAGCTTCGCCCAGCAGGCACCGCCGAGCGCGCTCGCCGTGGTGCTCGTGACCGGCGCGATCGCCATCTACTCGATCGGCGAGCAGGCGCTCTGGGCGTTCGCGGGGGAGATCGGCGTGCGCAACGTCGGGATGCCGATCGAGTCCGTCGGAAACATGCTCGCCGGGATGACGATCGCGGGCACCACCGGCGGCTTCCTGGCCTGGAAGATCGGCGCGCGCTACGGGCGCACCGTGCCGATCCTGCTCGCGAGCCTCGCGAGCGCGCTCTCGCGCTTCGGCTTCATGTTGACGGACGACTACACGGTGATGGCCACTTCTGCGGTGCTCTGGGGCTTCGCGTTCTACTACATCTCGCCGTATCAGATGGGCGCGGCGGCCGCGATGGACCGCACGGGCCGCGTGGCCGTCGCGGCGGGCGCGATGATGAACTTCGGCTACGCGTTCGGCCCCGCCATCGGCGGTGCGGTGATCGGCTACCTCGGGCAGCAGGCGCTGCTGCCGCTGGTCGTGGCCTGCGTGCTGATCCCGCTGGTGATGCTGCTCCCGGTGACGATCGCGCAGGATCGCGCGGCGCGGCGCTCGAGTAGCGTGGCGACTGTGGTCGAGCGGTAGCCCGGAGTCGAAAGGGCGTGCGATGCCCGCGGCCGCGCCGCTAGCCGGCGGGCTCGGGGGCGATCCGGATCGAGACCTCGGCGGAGGAGCCCGGTCTTCCATACGGCGTGAACGAAACCGAGAAACGCGATTCGCTCGCGTCGAGCTCCAGCACCACCCGCTGGGGTCGGCTCGCGCCGAAATGGTGCACGGAGGAGAGGTCGCGCCGGAGGGTCCCGGCTTCGAAGACGTCGACCGCGAGCTTGCGGAGATCGGAGTTCGCGATGTCGATCTCGTAGGCGGCGCTCGCGAGTCCAACTCGCTGCGCATCGCGCAGCGGCGCGCCGGCCGTTCTGCTGGCGCTGAGCGTCATCTCCAGCGGAAATGCCGCCGCCGCGCCATCGACCCGGCCGTAGCCGAAGAACTCGTCCCTTCCGACGGCGCCGAGATCGACCGCCTGCATCTGCAGCATCCACCTCGCGTCCTCGTGGTCGACGAGCCCGTCGCCGCTGACGTCTTGCGTATTCGCGAGGAGGTACAGCGCGGCGGCTCCGCTCACGTGTGCCGCCGCCTGGGAGGTTCCGCTCGCAAAGCCGTAGCCTCCACCCGCGACGGTGGTGAACACGTCGACGCCCGGCGCGGCCAGCTCGAGAGCGTCGCCGATGGGCGCAAAGAAGCCCGGCGCGTCCGCCGCGTCGATCGCCGTCACCGCGATCACCGAGTCGTAGCCGGCGGGATACTCGACGGGGCCTCCTCCGGCCAGGCTGTTCCCGCCCGCCGCCACGAGCAGGACGCCCGCCGCGTAGGCGCCGTCGCAGGCATCGCGCAGCGCCTGGACGTCCGGGCCCTCGATGCTCATGTTGATGACTTCGACGCCGTTTCTCACCGCGAGCTCGATTCCCGCGATGATCCAGTCCGCCGTGCCGAAGCCCGCGCCATCGAGCACCTTCACCGCGAGCAGATCGACCTCGGGGGCGACGCCGACGGCCCCGACGCCATCCCGCTCCGCCGCGATGATGCCGGCCATCTGCGTGCCGTGGCTGTTGAAGCTGTCGTCGAAGGGATCGGCGTCGTCGAACACGAAGTCCCAGCCGCCGATGTAATTTCCATCGAGATCTTCGTGGTGGTAATCGATCCCGGTATCGAGAATCGCGACCCCGACGCCCGCGCCTCGGTTCCCGCTGGCGTGCGCGACCTCGGCGCGGATGTGTCGGACGCCCCAGGAATCCTCGTACTCGACGCCGAGCGGGGATCCCGCGGCCGCGCGATAGATCGCGTTCTCCTCGACGTAGGCGATCCTGTCGTCCCGCTTCAGCCGCGCGATCTCGGCCTCGGGGAGGCTCGCCGACACGGCCGGAATCAGCTCGTAGGCGCGCTTGATCACGCCCCTGGCGCCGCGGATCAGCGCCTGCTCGGAAGGGCCCGGCCTCTGCTTGAAGCCGATGATCACCGCCCGGTCCACGGCAGACGCGAGCCCGGGAGAGAAGAGCGAGACGCTCAGCGCGAGAACCGGAAGCAGCCGCTTCACGGTCGACAGCTCTCGCCGCATGCTAGAAGCGCTCACAGCGCCGGCGAGGGCGCGTGGTGATGAAATCACTTCCCGTCAAACGGGTTCCATCCTCGAATTTGCCGGTAATACAGACCCGGTAGGTCTGACCGGGCGCGAGCTCCCCGAGCGCTTCCTGTACGGCCGGGTTCGAGAACTTCAGCCTGAGATCCGTGTGGCCGTTGGCTCGCCTCCGGAAGCGCCACCGCACGGGCGCGACCTCCCCTTCGAGGCGCAGCGATGAGACATCGATCTGGTTCACGTCGTAGTCGTCCGAGCCGAGAATCGCGACCGCGAGCTTCCCCTTCGATCTCACATTGACGACGTTGCGCTTCGAGCCCGGCTTGATGTCGACCCGCACGGTCGTCGCAGCCGTCGGCTGGTGGCAGACGCGACAATCCCGCTCGACGAGAAAGCTGACGACGCCCGCGCTCTCGTGGACCTCGTGGCAGGCGAGGCAGCCGTAGAGGTCGCCGGTTTCGGCGAATGGAGCGTCCGTCGGGTGCGAAACCACCGCGCCGTAGAGCCGGTGATGCCGGTCCGGTTCGTGGCAGTTTTGACAGCGCCGCTCCACGAGAAATCGATAGATGCCGGAGATCGCTTCGACGGCGTGGCAGGAGAGGCAGCCGTACGCCTCGCCCGTCGCCCCGTAGGGAACCTCCGTCGAATTGGGAATCGCGCTGTCGTAGAGGAAGTGGTGCCGATCCTGGATGCTGCCCATGCCCGGCGGTGAAGCCACGGCGGCCGTGACCGCCGCCAGCGAGATCACCAGTGCGACCGAGAGCGCCATCGTGAAGCGAGTGGTTTCCGTCATGCTCACTCAGAACCGATCGAGGCGGAAATCCGCCGGCGTGCATCCCCCCTCCTCCCCACGACTCCTCTCGGAGCGGCGCGTGCGCTCGAGCTGCGAGCGCCCCATCTGTATTGGTGGTCATCGCTGCGGGTGACGAATGTTCCCGCGTCTGCGCTTGACCTCGGAAGCCGCTGCCGATGCTGAAAACCCCTCGAACCTTTTTGTTTTCAACATGATAGCAGCGCGGCGTCGCGAAACGGTGAGATTTCTGGGGGGTCGGAACGCACGCGGGTGCCGCGGCTCCGACGCAGCGAGCGGCCGGGAATATCCCACTTCCGGCGCACGAATAGAGGGGGGAGATGCGCATGATGCGCATCTCCCCCGAGAGGACTCGCGTCCGTTACGGCGCGACTTGCCTATCGCGTGCCTTTGCGGCGCTTCGCCGGGCCGCCCATGGTGATCGACTCCAGTGTGGAAGTCGTGCTCCCGAACACGGAGTTGACCGTGACGTCGTTCGGGCGCGAATCGAAGACCACCCGGATCTTCTTGTCGCTCCAGGAGCGGATCTCCCCTTCCACGGCCATCGGGCCGTTGGCGGTGTTGATCGTCCCGACGACGGACGTCCCCGAGCCCTGCTGGTGGCCGCCGAAGCCGGTCCCGACGATCGTCACTCTGCGGTCGCCGGTGGCCCTGACGATGCTCACCTTCGGCACGACGCTGACCACCGCGGGGTTGCTGGCGAACTCCGCCTTCACCGCGCGCAGGTCGTAGTTGCCGGGGGCCGTGTCGCCGGGGATCGTGACCACCAACTCGCCCAGATCGAGGAGGTCCGGTGCGAGGATCACCGACGAGCCGTCCGAAGCGGTCAGCTCCGCGTCGGACAGGTACTCGATGGTGCCCGTGATGTTGGTGAACGCCGTACCGCTCAGCGTAATCCCCGCAGCCGTCCCGGCATCGATCACCGCGCTATCGGCGCCGTAGACGCTCGGAATGATCGGGCCGGTGCCCGGCGCGGAAGCCATCGCGAAGCCGTGGCAGCCCCAGCAGTCGCTGTCGCCGGCGCCCGCGTCTCGACCGACGTGACCCCATCCCGCGTCTTCACCGCCCACGACGATCAGGCCGAGATTGTTCGCGTTCGGCGAGTCGGCCTGGATGTTGTGGAGCGAGTCGGGGCCATGGCAGTTCTCGCAGACCCGGATCTGCTCTTCGAAGGGCAGGCCGAAGTCGTGGCACCAGCCGCACTTCGAGCTGAAATCGTTCCAGCCGGCGCCGTGATGCTGATCGCGGTTGGCGCGAATGATCTCCGGAACCAGACCGTCGCTGTCGTGGCAGTAGTTGCAGGCGCCCGCGCCGTTGCCGCGCGAGTTGAGCGGCAGACCATCGCCCTGGCTCCGGGTCGGCGTCACGAGCGACGGCGCGTAGGTCGGGATGTAGTGGCCGTCGTCGAAGTTGTCGACGAGGTCGCCGTGGCAAGCCACGCAATCCCTGGCTTCTGCAAGCGCTGTCTTGTGGTGGGAGCTCGAGGTGTGGCACTCCAGACAGTTCCTCTCCAGCACGAAGTTCGGGCCGTGGCAGTTCAGACACGAGTAATTCGCGTCAGCGGTACCGTCGCCATCCGTATCGGGATAGGGAACGAACGAAGGCGAGGGAATGGCGCCGCCGTACAGCAGATGATGTCGATCGGGGACGCCGCTGTCGTGGCAGACGCGGCAGTCCGCCTCGGTCAGGCTGGTGAGCGCGACGTCCTGCATGCCGAGCAATTGGTTGACCGGTGGGGCCGGAACGTCGGCCCAGCCCGTACTCGCAAAAAACAGCGCGACTGCAGCTACAGCGGTGAGCAACGTGTTCGTTCTTTGCATTTTTTTCATCCCTTCTTTGATTCGATCCCCGTCACGATCGGCTGTGCCCAATCGCATCATCGTCGACGACGCTGCGATCACCGCGGCAACCTCGCGTCGTATCCAGCGCCGCTGGCGGTTCCATTATAGATCAGTGCATCAAAACTTGGGTAGTCCTTCTGTACATATGTGTCGACCGCGTGCAGCTTCGCGCTGTGATCGGTTCCGAGATTTCTTTCGCTTGTGGCAAATTGCCCCGACGATCTGCCACAGATGCAAATCGAATTGAGGCGGATTGGGACCGAGCTCCAACTCGGCGCTGTGGGCTCGGAGAGCGTCGGAAATGATCGCGTGCGGGGCGGCATTCGAGCGGCTTCTTGCAGCCTTCGGGCAGCTACTTGCACCGCATTCGGCGCGCGTGGCGAAGAGCGCTTCGGATCGAAGCGAAGAGCCGCGCCTCGACGCCGGGCCGGGTGGCCCGTCGCGGGCGACCGCAGGCCGCTGCGGGGGATCGCGCTCGCGCCCTCCTGTCAGCGGGCCGTTCGCCGTCGCTGTCCGGGGGTTCCTTGCTCGCCGATAGGGGGGGCGCGTATCCTACGCGCTCGCCCCGGGAGCCTCCGGAGACGACGGATGCGGCCCGCGAGGGCCGCTCCTTTGACGAGGAGATCCGCATGGCGACGCACTCCGATGCGGCGGGCCAGCCGCCCGGCGCCGAGCCGATTCGCACCGGCGCGCAGTACGTCGAGAGCCTGCGCGGGCGGAAGCTGAAGGTCTACCTCTTCGGCGAGCTCGTCGACGAGCCGGTCGACCACCCGATGATCCGCCCGTCGATCAACGCCGTGGCCGAGACGTACGACCTCGCCGCGCGCGATCCGGAGCTCGCCACCGCGCACTCGCCGCTGACGGGCGACCGCGTCAACCGCTTCCTGCACGTCGCGGGCAGCGCCGAGGACCTCGTGCGGCAGAACCAGATGCAGCGCCGCCTCGGTCAGCTGACCGGCACCTGCTTCCAGCGCTGCGTGGGCATGGACGCGCTCAACGCGCTGCACTCGGTCAGCTTCGAGATCGACGAGGCGCGCGGCAGCCGCTATCACGCGCGCTTTCTCGACTTCGCGCGCATGGTTCAGCAGCGCGGCTACATGATCGGCGGCGCGATGACCGACGCCAAGGGCGACCGCAGCAAGGCGCCGCACGAGCAGGCCGACCCCGATCTATTCGTGCACGTGGTACGGCGCACGGAAGAGGGCGTCTACATCAGCGGCGCGAAGGCGCACCAGACTGGCTGCGTGAACTCCCACTGGCTGCTCGTGATGCCGACCGTGCGTCTCGGCGTCGAGGACACCGATTACGCGATCGCGGGCGCGATTCCGGCAGACGCCGACGGGATTACCTACGTCTACGGCCGACAGTCGTGCGATACGCGCAGCATGGAGGACGGCGACATCGACGCGGGCAACGCCGGGTTCTCGGGTCAGGAGGCGATGATCGTCTTCGACGAGGTCTTCGTCCCGAACGATCGAATCTTCATGGATGGCGAGTACGAGTTCGCCGCGATGCTCGTCGAGCGCTTCACCTGCTACCACCGGCGCAGCTACGTGTGCAAGTCGGGCGTGGGCGACGTGCTGATCGGCGCCGCGGCGACCATCGCCGATTACAACGGCGTCGAGCGCGCCTCGCACATCCGCGACAAGCTCGTCGAGATGACCCACCTCAACGAGACGATCTACGGCACGGGCATCGCCTCGAGCCACCAGGCCTCGCAGATGAAGTCCGGCGTCTACCTGAACGACGACATGCTCGCCAACGTCTGCAAGCACCACGTCACGAAGCTGCCCTACGAGATCGGGCGACTCGCGCAGGACCTCGCGGGCGGGCTGGTGGTCACGGCGCCGTCGCAGAAGGAGCTCGAGCACCCGGAGCTCGGCGCGATCATCCGCAAGTACCTGCAGGGCCGCAAGGAGATCGCGACCGAGGACCGCGTGCGCATCCTGCGGCTGATCGAGAACATGACGCTCGGGCGCAACGCGGTCGGCTACCTGACCGAGTC
>JBFGGA010000113.1:0-11571 GCA_041579295.1 Myxococcota bacterium
GCGCTCGCGGGCGCCTACCTCGGCGGCATCAGCGTCGCCGACGCCTGCGAGTCCGGCCTGATCGCCGCGCGCGAAGTGAGCTAGCGACCTTCCCCAACCCCGCCCGCGCACCCGATCTGGCAGAGGAGGGAATCCGGCGCGTTCAGCCGTCGGCGCGCGCCGCGCGGAGCATCTCGACGACCGCTGCGATCCAATCGGGGCGCGCGTTGACGGCCGGGATCAGCTTGAGCTCGCCGCCGCCGAGCTCGCGCCACTGCTCGGCGCCGCGGATGCCGATCTCCTCGAGGGTCTCGAGGCAGTCGGCCGCGAAGGACGGGCAGACGACCGCCAGCCGCTTGAAGCCGCGCCCGGCGAGCTCGATCAGGATCTGATCGGTGAACGGCTGGATCCACGGCGTGCGGCCGAGGCGCGACTGGAACGCCGTGGCGTGCCGCTCGGGCTCGAGCGCGAGGCCTTCCGCGACCGCCCGCGTCGTCGCAAAGCACTGCGCGCGGTAGCAGTCGCGGTTGCCCTCCGCGATCGCGGCGCAGCAGTCGTCGCTCGCGAGGCAGTGCGCACCGCTCGGATCGGCGGCGATCACCTGGCGCTCCGGGAGCCCGTGGTAGCTGAACAGCACGAAGTCCGCCGCGAAATCGCGCAGCGCCTCCCGGGTGGCGTTCGCGACCGAGCGCGCAAACCCCGGCGCGTCGTAGAACGCGCGGATCGTCGCGCTTCGCGGCGCGTAAGCCGCGCGCCGCATCTCCTCGGCCAGCTTCGCGAGCGCGGAGCCGGTCGCCGCCTCCGAGTACTGGGGAAACAGCGGGAGCACCACGAGTCGCGAGACCTCGGCTTCGCGCAGGCGCGCGACGGCCGAGGCGATCGACGGCTGGCCGTAGCGCATGCCCAGCGCGACCAGCCAATCCGGGCCGAGCGCTTCGGCGACGCCCGCGGCGAGCGCGCGGCCGTTGACGAGCAGCGGAGAGCCCTCGGCGGTCCAGATCTTCGCGTACGCGGCGGCGGACTTCTTCGGGCGAAACGGCAGGATCACGCAGTTGAGCAGCAGCCAGCGCCCGAGCGCCGGGATGTCGATCACGCGCGGGTCGCTGAGGAACTCCCGCAGGTAGCGCCGCACGTCGGGGACGCTCGGAGAGTCCGGCGTGCCGAGGTTCAGCAGCAGCGCACCGCTTCTGGAGGCCGTCATCGGGCCGCCCACGATACCGCAGCCCGGCGCCGAGCGTCGCGGCGGATCAGCGTCGGATCGGGGGCGGCGCTATAGTCGAGCATTGAGCCGAAGGAACCGGTTCGACCCGGGGGCTCCGAGGGGATCGCATGGATCGCACGCAGCCTCGCAGGCCGCGACACGTCGTCGAGCCCACCTCCGTGCAGCAGCAGCGCGTCGGCGGGCTCTCGAAGCGCGCCGTCGAGTTCCTGCGCCAGGGCGGCGACTCGTTTCTCGCGACGCGCGCCGACGCGGTGATGAACTGGAGCCGCAAGTACTCGATGTTCCTCTACCCGTTCGTGACCGCCTGCTGCGGGATGGAGTTCATGTCGGTCGCGGGACCGCGCTACGACCTCGACCGCTTCGGCTGCGCGCTGCCGCGCTTTTCGCCGCGCCAGGCGGATCTGCTGATGGTGGTCGGCACGATCACCCACCGGCAGGCGCCGATCTTGAAGAAGGTCTACGACCAGATGGCCGAGCCCAAGTGGGTGATGGCCTTCGGCGCCTGCACTTGCTCCGGCGGGCCCTACAACAACTACGCGACGGTGCAGGGCATCGACACGATCATTCCGGTCGACATCTACGTCCCCGGCTGTCCGCCGCGCCCCGAGGCCGTGATGGACGGCCTGATGAAGCTGCAGGCGCGGATCCAGGCCGAGAAGGTCCCCGCAGACGGCCGGCACAAGGAAACCGCCGATCTGCACCTCCCCGTCATCGAGAAGCCGATCGCCTAATTGGGCGAGCGCCGGGTACGTCGGTGTCCTGCGCGAATTTCCCGGCACTCGCCATTTCGCCTATATTTGGCGGTCATGCCGGGGCGGGTGGTCAAGGTCAAGCGCAAGGAGAAGCTCGGCGTTCTCGAGCGGCTCTACGTTCCGATGATCGTCCAGGGTCTCGCGGTGACGGCCGGGCACTTCTTCCGCAACCTGCGCGGCTTCATCACCGGGAAGAACCGCAAGGACTTCGTCGTCCAGTACCCCGACGAGCGGATCGACTACCCCGAGGCGTTCCGGGGCATGCCGGTGCTCGTGCAGCTCGACAACGGCCAGCCCCGCTGCGTCGCGTGCGGGCTCTGCGAATTCGCCTGCCCCACGGATTGCATCAGCATCGTGCCCGGAGAGCTCGAGGGCGCGCGGATCGAGCGCTATCCCGAGGCGTTCGACATCGACATGTCGCGCTGCATGTTCTGCGGTCTCTGCGAAGAGGCCTGCCCCGAAGAGGCGATCGTGATGAGTCGCGAGATCGAGATCTCGACCTACGACCGCGCCTCGATGATCTTCGAGAAGGAGCAGCTGCTCGTGCCCGAGAGCCTGCTCAAGCGGCGCCTCGACTTCCTGCGCGGCGAGTACGACCGCGCGCACGCGGCCGCGGACAAGCGCGACTGATGGAAGACTTCGGATCGCCCGCGTTGCGACGCTTGATCGACGAGCTCTCCGATGCGGTGCTGGAGACCCACGCCGACTTCGGCGACGCGACGGCGCTCGTCGACCCGCAGCGCATCGAGGCGGTGCTGCGTTTCCTGCGCGACGAAGCCGATTTCGACATGCTCACGGATCTCACCGCGGTCGATTACCTCGGCCAGACTCCGCGCTTCGAGGTGGTCTACCACCTCTACGGGACGGAGACGAACCAGCGCGTCCGAATCAAGGCGCGCGTCGCCGAGGAAGCGGCCGAGATCGCCAGCGCGGTGCGGCTCTACGCGTCCGCGAACTGGATGGAGCGCGAGGTGTTCGACCTCTACGGCATTCGCTTCGACGGGCACCCCGACCTGCGCCGGATCCTGCTCTACGAGGATTTCGAGGGCTACCCGCTGCGCAAGGACTACCCGAAGGAGCGGCGTCAGCCGCTGGTCGGGCCGAGGAACTGAGCGATGACCCACGGCGGCCTGCCGACGTTTCCCGACGCGCCCGCCGCGCTCGACGACGACTTCGAGCGCGACCTCCACACCGAACACCAGGTGCTCAACATGGGGCCGTCGCATCCGGCGACCCACGGCACCGTCAAGTTCCTCATCGAGCTCGACGGCGAGACGATCGTCAACCTCGACATCCAGGTCGGCTATCTGCACCGCGGCTTCGAGAAGGAGTGCGAGAGCGGAACCTGGTATCAGGCGATCCCGTACACCGATCGCTTGAACTACAACTCGGCGATCCTCGCGAACACCGGGTATTGCATGGCGGTCGAGAAGCTCCTCGGCATCGAGACGCCCGAGCACTGTCAGTGGCTGCGGGTGATCGCGTGCGAGCTTTCGCGGATCGCCGACCACCTCACCCGCTGCGGCGCGGCCTGTCTGGAGCTCGCCGCGATGACGCCGTTCCTCTACGGCATCGAGGCGCGGGAGCTGATCTGGGACCTGCTCGAGATGCTCTGCGGCGCGCGGGTGACGTCGAACTACATCCGGATCGGGGGCGTCAAGCACGAGATGCCGAGGGACTTCCAGCCCACCGCGAAGAGCTTCATCCCGAAGATCCGAACGCTGCTCACCGACTTCGACAAGGTGATCACGAGCAACCGCATCTTCGTGGATCGACTCAAGGACACCGGAGTCATCTCGAAGGAGGATTGCATCCGCTACGCGGTGACGGGCCCGATCCTGCGCTCGGCGGGCGTGGGAATCGACGTGCGCAAGACCGAGCCCTACCTCGTCTACGATCAGCTCGACTTCGACATCCCGATCGGCGAGGTCGGCGACAACTACGATCGCTATCTCGTCTGCGTGGAGGAGATGCACCAGAGCCTACGGATCGTGGAGCAGTGCCTCGCGCGGCTGCGAAAGCTGGGTCCGGGGCCCGTCAACATCGACGATCCGCGTGTGCGCTGGCCCGCGAAGGGCAGGGTCTTCAACCGCATGGAGGAGCTCATCCAGCAGTTCAAGTCGGTCACCGAGGGCCCGTTGGTGCCGGCCGGCGAGTGCTACCTCGCGATCGAATCCGCGAACGGCGAACTCGGCTTCTACCTGGTTTCCGACGGCTCCGCGGTTCCGGTCAAGGTGCGCTGCCGACCGCCGAGCTTCATCAACCTCGCCCCGATGGGCGGAATGCTCAAGGGCGCGATGCTGGCCGATCTGATCCCGACCTTCGACTTCATCAACATGATCGGCGGCGAGTGCGACCGATGAGCCTCGACCGCGGTCAGGTCTGGAAGCAGCTCGGCGCGCCCACCGACCAGGTGGGCAGCGTCAACGACCCGCGCACCCAGCGGGAATTCGACGTGACGTGGAACGAGAAGTGGATCTACCGCGGCGAGGACGGCGAGTCGATCGAGCGCGTCGTGCTCTGGAACCGCTACGACCTCGTGGGCGTCTTCCGCCTGAAGCCCGACGGGTCCGCCGAAGCCGAGTCCCTCGGCGAGGCCTGAGTTGGCCGGCGCGCAGGGCCCGGCGCTGCGGCCCTTCGGGCTGGTGCTGCGATACGATGGCCGCTGGACGCACGAGGGAAGGCCGATCGCGAACCGCCGCCTGCGCGCGGCGTTCGACCGCGGCGTTCGCTTCCAGCCCGGAGCGGGCGCGAACGGCGAGGGCGTCTTCGTGGTGACGCTGGGACCGTTTCGCGCCCAGATCGAGGTCGAGGAGGCCGCGTTCTTCGTGCGCGCCTTCGCGCCCGAGACGGGCGCGGTCGCGCTCTCCGACGGCTCGGCCGAGCCGCTCGACGTCGATTCGCTCCGACTCTCTCCCCGCGACGGCGCACTGTTGTGTCGCGTGAAGCGAAACCTCCATCCCGCGGGCCTGCTCGCGCGCTTTGGCCACGCCGCGCAGGCCGAGCTGCTGGGAGCCGTCGAGGGGGTGGCCGATGGCCCCGCGCTGCGCATCGCCGGTACCCCCCGGCGGCTGCCGGATCTCTGACCGCGGGCGCCTCGGTTTGACGTGGGCAGAGGGACGCGTTACCCCAATGACGCGAGCGGCGCCGGCCCCGGCGTCCCGCCCAGCTTCCGGCGGCGTAGCCAAGTGGTAAGGCACGGGCCTGCAAAGCCCTGATCACCGGTTCGAATCCGGTCGCCGCCTCCATCGGGCCCCAAAGCGCGCACTCGCGCGCCCGCCCGCAGCGGTGGATCCGGAGGTGGCCGGGCGAGCGCTCAGAACCGGTACTGGAAGCCCCAGCCGATCGTGATGTAATCGAGCGCGTCGAGGTTGCCGAACGGGAGCACGTAGGTGGCGTCCAGGCTCACGACCACGTTCTCGGTCGCGTAGAGGTCGATGCCGCCCCCGAAGCGCATCGCGAACGCGTCGTCGCTCTCCTGATCCGCCTGGGCGGGTGTGAGCCCCACGGTGTCCCGCAGCTTGCGGTCCGCGGTCATCACGCCGCCCCCGACGAGCAGGAAGGGCTGGTAGCGGCCGGTGAGCAGATACGCCTTCGCGTTGGCGGTGACCAACACGGGCTCGTACTCGACCTTGCCGAGCTGCACGAAGCCCGGCTGGGTGAGATCGGCGTCGAAGCCGGAGAGCCATTCGACCTGGACTTCGGCCGAGAAGCGCCGGTGGCAGCGGTAACCGACCCGCCCCTGGAAGCCGAAGGTGTCGTCGACCGAGAGCTGCACGGTCGGCCCGAGCTCCTTCTGGAAATCCCTCTCTGCGGCGTCCTCGAACGTCTCGATCGCGTGGCTCCCCGCCACACCGATCATCCAGCCGCGTCGCGCGTAGTCGCTCGGGTCGACTTCGTCGTCGGAAGTCAACGCGATGCTCGAGCAGACGATGCCCAGTAGCGCCCCGGCCGCCGCGCCCTCGGCGATCGCCTTCGCGGCGTCGCTGCGAGCGGCTTGCGGGAGGGCCAGGAACACGAGCGCTGCAAGTCCGATCCCCGTCAACCGTCTCACGACTCGCTACCTCCTCCGAATGCGGGGGCTTTTCCCCGATGGATCCTGGCGAGGTCGACCCAGCGCCGGCGGCGCGTCCTCGAAGGCATCCCGTTTCGCCGCATGCTAGGCCCGAGCGGCAGCTCGCGCCAGCCTCGACGCGCGTGCGGGCGCGCGCCGCTACCGGGGCGCGCCCGCACGCGCGCGGGCGGCAGCCGCGCCCGCGCGCGAGGTGCGAGCCCCCCGCGCGTCGGACTTCAGGTCGGCGACGCGACCTCTTCGCTCTGCGGCGGCGCGCTCGGGTCGAGGCGCGCTCCGCGCGGATCGAAGTAGCGGATGCGGGCCCATCGCTTGCGGTGGAGGAACGCCTCGACGGAGGTCTTCAGCACGCCGAATCCGTAGCGGACCGAGCGCTGGAAGTCGATCGAGGAAGCTTCATCGAAATAGGCGGTCGGGCAGCTCACTTCGCCGATCTTGAAGCCCGCCAGCAGCACCTGGGCGAGCATCTGGTTGTCGAATACGAAATCGTCCGAGTTCTCGAGCAGCGGGAGGGTTTCGAGCACCTCGCGGGAAAACGCCCGGTATCCGGTGTGGTACTCCGAGAGCTTCGCGCCCGTCAGCAGGTTCTGGATCGCGGTGAGCAGGCGGTTGGCGACGTACTTGTACAGCGGCATTCCGCCAGCCAGCGCGTCGCCGCCGAGCACCCGCGAGCCGAGCACCACGTCGAAGGGTCCGTCCGCCACCAGCCCGATCATCGCCGGGAGTAACTTCGGCGTGTACTGGTAGTCGGGGTGGAGCATGATGACGATGTCCGCTCCGAGGCGGAGCGCTTCGGTGTAGCACGTCTTCTGGTTCGCCCCGTAACCGCGGTTGGTGGCGTGGACGAGCGTACGCAGCCCGATGCGCCTCGCCACCTCGACGGTCTGATCGCCGCTCGCGTCGTCGGTCACGACGACTTCGTCGACGAGGTCGAGCGGAATCTCCCGGTAGGTCTGCTCCAGGGTCTTCGCGGCGTTGTAGGCCGGCATGACGACCGCGACTTTCTTGCCGTGAAACAACTGGGGCTGCCCCCTTCAGCTGCCGATGAAGGCTAGACTGAGCCCAAAGCGCCGCCCGGGTGGCGGAATCGGTAGACGCGGGCGACTTAAAATCGCCTGGCCACGAGCCGTGCAGGTTCGAATCCTGCCCCGGGCACCGCGCGCCGCGGGCGGCGCCGCCGGCGCGAAGCGGGGTCTTTCCGCGACGGCGATCACGCCTCGAGCGCATCCCCGCCGACGATCGCGCGAACCTCGTCGACTTCTAGCAACTCTTCGAGCGCATCCCGGTCGAGCAGCGTGGTGCGCTGATACTCGCGCTCGGGTATCTGGAATTCGAGTCGGTAGATCTCGCGCGGGGAGCGGAACACGCGGCGAACGCGCAGGTTCCCCGCCTCGCCACCCTCGAGAATGTCCCTGCGCAGCGAGTCGAGCACGCGCTGCACCCGGTCTCCGTCGAATCGCGGCAGCGGGTGGTGCGGGGAGACGGCTGGATTGGCGCGGGCGGAGCCGTGTCCGAGTCGGGAGCGGCGCGCGATCTTGAACGATCCGGGAGGGCGCATGAACGCAGAGCATACCCGGTCGCGGGATCGCGCTTCAAGCGAGCTTCGCGCTGCTGCGATCTGACGGGCGACTCAGTCGGCGCCCTCGCTGTCGCCGGTGCAGTGATCGATGTAGGCCTCGAGCGCCTCGAAGTGCTCGGACGACGCGCCGAGGAATTCGATCCCCACGCCGGACACTTTCTCGCGTGGATTGGCGCTGATGGCGCGCTTCACCCAGGCGACCCGGCCGATCGCCTCCATGGGTCGGCCGGTCGGCAACTTGATCTCGACCAGCAGGCGCCGGCCCGGATCGAACGGCTCCGCGGTCTTCACGAAGACGCCACCCCGCGACACGTTCTCGCAGATCTCCTGCAGCGACCGGAAGAACGGGCGCCCGGTGGTCGGGTCTCGCTCCGGCTCGATGCTGGAGATGCGGACCGCGATTCCCGCGGCGATGCGTTCGTAGCGCCGCTTGAGTTGACTCGAGATCGTCTCGGACATGGCTCCGACCCCCCCTGCTCGGCAACCGGCAACTTATCGGCAGGCACCCGGAGTCGGCTTGAGGGGCGATTGGCGCCCCGGGCTTCGGGGCGCGCGGGCCCGGGGCCCTCCGCGCGCCCGACCGGTCGCGCGCGGCCCGGCGGCCCGCGCACGCGCGGGTGCCTCTTCGGCTCGCATTTCGCCTCCTAACACCCTCAAGCGGCTCTCTCCGCGGGTCGAAGAGGGGGCTTGGGCGCCCTCTCCGGGACGGCCCGCGTTCCCCGGAATCCGCTTCCGGGTGGGAGATGAGTGGCAGCCGTATGGAGAAGCTGGTCTTCCCTTCCGAGCAGTCGGCGCGCCTGGGTCTGGAAGAAGGGGAGTCGGTGCGCCTGCTGGCCTCCGGGCCCAAGACGATTCTGCTCGAGCGGCTGGACGCCGGCGCGTCCGAAGCGCTTCCCTGGGATCGCGACCTCGTGCTCAGCGCCGATGTGAGCTCGTTCTCGCTCGCCGACATCCTCCACCTGCTCCACGCGTCTTCGAAATCGGGCTTCCTGTTCTTCGAGGGCGGTGAGCACGTCAAGTCCGTCTATCTCCACCGCGGCGAGGTCATCTTTGCGACCTCCAATCAAAAGTTCGACCGCCTCGGCGAGTGCCTGGTGCGGTCGGGTGCGATCACACCGGAACAGTTCGCGGAAGCCCTCAAGGCCTATACGCCCGCGTGCCAGTTCGGCAAGGTCCTCGTCGAGCGCGGGTTCCTCACCTCGCGCGAGCTCTGGGGTGCCGTGAAGCTGCAGGTCGAGGAAATCGTGCGCTCGCTGTTCTCCTACGGATCGGGCTCGGTGCTGTTCTGGGAGGGCGAGGTGCGGCCCGACAACGTGGTGCGGCTCTCGCTTCCGACGCGCCGCCTGATCGCGCAGGGGCTCAAGCGGCGCGACGACCTGCTGCGCTTCGTGGCCCTGCTCGAGGACCCGCGCGTGCGGGTCGCGATCGCCGGCGAGGCCCCGGAGCCGCTGGGCGAGACCGAGCGCGCGATGCTGGGCGCGATCTCGGCCGGCGGCAGCTTCAAGCAGCAGTGCCACCGGGCCGGCGTCGAGCCGCTGTGCGGAGCGCGCACCATCCAACAGCTGCGCCTGGGCGGCGCGGTGGCGGTGACCCGCGACGAGGCGCCCGAGGGGTCCACGAGCCCCGAGGCCGCTGCGAGCGATGGGGAAGCCGTGCGCGAGTGCGTGCGACTGCACGTCAAGCTGCTGGCCGAGTTCACCGCGCCGATCGTCGCGGTGGAGGGTGCGCAGGGCATCCGCGATCGGCTGCAGCGCATCACCGACGATGCCGCCGCGCGCTACCCGGAGCTGCTCGCGGACCTGGAGGTGGGCCAGGGCGGCACACTCGATCCCGATGTCCTGATCAAGCGCGCGCTCGCCTATCCCGGGGAGCGCGAGCGCGAGGTTCGCCTGGCGCTCGGCGAGTTGGTCTCCTACCTCGAGTTCGAGCTGCTCAACCACCCCAACATCGATCGCCCCGACGAGTTCCTCGAGGGCCTGGAGAGCCTGCGATCCCGGCTCTGAGCGCCGGTTGCGCGGGGGGCGCGCCGCGGCGCGGGCGCGGCGGTCCGCCGCGTCCGCCGGCTAGAATCCAACCCATGGGGCGAACGGGCCGCGACGTCGGTGGGCGGGCTTCGAACGGCCCCGAGCAGCTGACCGGAGCCCACGCGCCGCTGGAGGCGATTCGCGCGCGACGCCGCGCGCTTCGGGTCCTGCGGGTCCGGGAGGGCCAGCGGCGCTCGGAGGTGGCCGCGGTCGTCGCGGCGGCGCGGCGCGCCGGCATCCCGGTCGAATGGGTCGCCGATTCGCAGTTCGCCGAGCTCGCGCCCGCGCGGGGAAATCCGCAGGGGGTCGCGCTCGAGGCCGAGCCGCTCCCGGAGCTCTCGCTTCCCGCGCTGCTGGAGTCGATCGCGACGCCGGATCCGACGCTGGTCGCGCTGGACGGGGTCGAGGACCCCCAGAACCTCGGCGCGATCGCCCGGGTGGCGGAGGCGGCCGGCGCCGCGGGCCTGATCCTGTCGCGGCGGCGCAGCGCGCCGCTGAGCCCGGCCGCGGCGCGCGCCAGCGCAGGGGCGATCGAGTGGCTGCCGTGCGCCCGGGTGCCCAACCTCCCGCGCGCCCTCAAGGAGCTGAAAAACAACGGTTTTTGGATTTTTGGGAGCGACCCGACGGCGACCCTGGACCTCTTCGAGCTGCCCGATCGCGCGCTCGAGGGCAAGCGCGTCGCGGTCTTCGGAGCCGAGGGGCGGGGCATGCGCAGGGGGGTCGAGCGGGCGCTCGACTACCGGGTGCGCATCCCGCTCGGGGGTCGGATCGCCTCGCTCAACGTCTCCTCCGCGGCGGCGGTCTTTTTATTCGAGCTAAATAGGCGATCCAAATTGGCAAGTTTGCCCCGATTGCCATATAAATAGGCGGGTATTTCTCTGTCTCCCGGCGATGAGGGGTCGCGGGAGCGCGCGTCATTTACCGTTCGATCGCCTTCTGGCTGGCGTAGCTCAATTGGCAGAGCAGCTGATTTGTAATCAGCAGGTTGCGGGTTCGAGTCCCATCGCCAGCTCCAGATCCAGGGCGGCGTCGTTCGGCAGAGCGAATAGGCCACGGGAGTTCAATCGGGATACGGTCGCGACACGGCGAAGGGATCCAAGAGAAGCAGGTCGGGCTGGCGGAAAGAAAACAACAGCAATTGGACATCCGACATTCACACCCGACGGCCGGCAGGCGCGGGGTTCGCGGGTGGAGCGGGCTGGGCATCGAGCAGCTGCGCGAATGAGGGGCTGTCCTATGCGTGTTTCTGCTGGTTGGCGGTCTTCGACGAACTGGAGAGGTACCGAAGCGGTCAAACGGGGCAGACTGTAAATCTGCTGGCTCAGCCTTCGGAGGTTCGAATCCTCCCCTCTCCACCACGGAGAGCGACCGTCGTGCGGGCTTCGCGCTCGAAACCGCGGAACCGGTGGCGCGGGCCGTGCGGATCCTTCGGGACTCGGAACTTCGGGAACTTGGAATCGGATAACGGTGTTGAACGGAAGCGCGCGGGCGGGAATAGCTCAGTTGGCTAGAGCACGAGCCTTCCAAGCTCGGGGTCGCGGGTTCGAGTCCCGTTTCCCGCTCCACGCGCCCGAGCGTGTAGGGCCCATGTAGCTCAGGCGGTAGAGCGCGTCCTTGGTAAGGACGAGGTCGGCGGTTCAAGTCCGCTCGTGGGCTCCAGGAATTGGGAGCGAGCAGTAAAGAGAGGGGCGTCGCTCGGCAGATCGATTGCGAAGCCAGTCATTGACGAGAACAGCAGCAGCGCCTTGATGCAACACGGGGCAAGGCGGGGGACGAAGGAAGAACCAGGGAATGGCCAAGGCGAAATTCGAGCGTACGAAGCCGCACGTGAACATTGGGACGATTGGTCACGTGGACCACGGGAAGACGACGTTGACGGCGGCGATCACGCAGCGTCAGTCGCTGCGGAGCTTGGCGGATTTCACGCCGTTCGATGCGATCGA